>JAAZXP010000033.1:248-13778 GCA_014240055.1 Methanobacteriota archaeon
CTGTAAATAAGAAATTATCCTAACTTAACTTTATACCTTGTAGAAAGACCAATAGATAGCAAAAATGCTAACATTAACGGTAAATTAAGTAAAATTCTTTCATACATGAAAGCTCCAAAAGTCCAGCCATCAATCTCTCCACAACTATGTCCATCATAATGCTCAAATGGAGAATCAAAACATTGCTTTCCCTCACGGAAAGCCCATCCGTAATTCCCACCAGCCACTACAATATCTATCTCTTCCCATTTGTCTTGACCAACATCACCTAACCACAAGTCACCATTTTCTCTATCAAAACTAAACATCCAAGGATTTCTAAAACCATAAGCAAATATTTCCTCTTTGTAACCCTGAGAATTACCAATAAACGGATTATCTGAAGGTATAGAATAAGTCTCACCGCTAACATCTAATCGCAACATGGAACCTTTCAAAGTCTTAAGATTTTGAGCATGATCAAAAGCATCATTGTACTTTCCACCATCTCCTAATCCAACATACAAATAATCATCGGGACCGAATACAATGTGTCCGCCATTATGATTTACATATGGTTGTTCGATTTCGAGAAGGACAGTTTCATCATCCCCAATAAACTTGGAAAGACGTAATGTATCTCCAGGTATAGTGTAAGTAACAAAAAAGACTCCATTATTCTTAAAATCAGGATCAAAAGCTAGGCCCAATAATCCTTGTTCCCAGTCTGCTGATTCAACTTTATCTTCTATGTCTAAAAGCAAAGTAGTTTCATTAGAATCTCCCTCGACTTCAAAGGAATGAATACGACCTACTTGCTCAATTGCAAAAATACGGTTTGATGAATCTCCAGCATTATACAATCCAATCATTAATGGAATTGAAATATCTGACTTAAAAGGCTCAACTGTAACCTCTCCTGAACTCGTTTGATTCAATGTGAAAATACGACCAGTACTTCTATCTGAAAAGAATAATTCTCCAGACTCAGATTCACCAAATGAAGATATGGGAATTCGACTATTGCCTGTTAAACTTGTATTCTTCTTAGTATCATAAACTAATTCATTGACATATTTGCCATCAACCAATTCTAAAGACCATATAGCCCCTAAAATGAAATCTCCATACACATATTTGCCATATAAGGCAGGAACATTACTTCCTCGATACACAAAACCACCAGTAACAGAACCATACCCACTCTCAGCATCGTGCTCATAGTCCCAAACAGGATCAATCAAATCCAATTCAGAACCTTCGTCATCACCGGACAGATTATCAAACAGACCGTAGAACATTACTGATACTAACAAAAATACTGTAAACGGAATTGCTGCATTAATCTCACGAGTATCCATTATTGTTTATCTATCCGATGATATATTTAAGTTAAACTCAATCCCAGAATTGACGTGTGCGTGCGTAAGTTATTTCTGATTCTATAATTGCCTTAACTAAATCGGAATCATCTCTTAACTGCTTTCGCAATATTCTTCCTGCCGTTTCAGGACCTATTCCACGACCTGCAATTACCATGGCTGCCCTTTCTCCATGTGATCTAGCCAAAGAAGCCGACTTACTCAACTTCTTAGCACTAACATCCTTGTCAACTTCCATTGGATGTAACAAAGCAATCATTCGGCTATTGCACTGTGGACAAACTAGTTCATGTTTTGTGATTGCCTTGACCTTTCTCTTACGTGTATTGTCACATGAAAGACATCTCAATAACAAATCTGTCCGCATAAGGCGTCTCTTAACTGCAATAACTACTGAACTATCTGATTTTGGTGGTTTGAGATAATCTCGATATGGATCTAAGCCAGCATATCCATGTGCTGTTTTAGGAGATAGAATTACAGTTATCTCTCCTTCGTTAATATCGTTAATAAATTTCTCCATCCCTTTTTCATCTAATTGATGAAATAAGAACCTTTCAACTGCTTCTGTGTACAAGGGAGTATCTGAATAAGCTTCAATCAATTTTTTCATACCAAATCTACCGATATCTGCATCTGGAGCAATAGCTCCCATTTTCCTAGCTGCATGAAGCAATTGTGATTTCAAGGCAGGACTATCTTTTATTGCAAATCTTAGCAAACTGCCTATGTTAGAGACAAAACCTTTCATTATCGCTAGCATATCTTTGACTGTTGTGCGTGTTGGAGCATCAACAATTATACGATAAGGATCAAATTGATATCCCACTTTGTAACCACTCTTAGCAGATAACATAGCTGAAACAATCATACCAATTGTTCGATTTAGTCGACTTCCTCCAGGATAATTTAGAATGAATAAACGTTCATGTTGTTCTATTGAAAGACATATCGGAGAAGGCATAACTCCTGCATCCAAAATACTCTGATGAAAATCCTGCAAGACTTTCCGGGCTTCATCAGTTACAGGCAATTCATCCCAATTACCTTCTGAAAGCCTTGATGATGCTTCTTGGGCTACTGAAAAAGGAACTGGAATATCTTCTCCAATCCATCGTGGTAATTCGCCAATCGAACTAGATGGAGAAACTGTAACTTGCTCCTCAATCTCAACTACAGCCCATACTGCCCCTCTGAAAACTATTCTGTCACCTTGTGTTAAATCTAAGATAAAACGTTCATCTAATCTACCAATCATTTTCTGAGTAGTAATATCTCTAACACCGTAAGTTCTTTGATCTGGAATCAAGGACAAATTCCCATGGAAATATTTCATAGCTCTAGGCCCTTGTCTGACTGACTTACCTATTGTCCGATTTTGATGAACCTTGTCTAATAAACTTAACATATCATCAAGTTCAACCTCATTGAATTTCCTAAATGGATAAGCTCGCTTAATTGTATTCAAAAAAGTTAATCTATCAACGTTTTTATCACAAACTGTCCAAGATATTATTTGATTAGCAAGAACTGACATTGGCATTTCACGAATTCTAGATGGTTCTAATTCACCAGATAATGTTCGTCTGGCAATAACTGCAGATTCTAGAATTTGTGTAGCTTCTGTGGATACTATGCGGCCAATGGCTGTTTGTTTTATTTTATGTCCGGAACGGCCTAAACGTTGACTCATTCGTGAAGGATCTCTAGGTGAATTATATTGAATAACTAATGCTGTATTTCCAACATCAATTCCCAACTCTAGAGAGGATGTACAGATTAAAGTGTTAACAGTTCCCTTACGGTAATCTTCTTCAGCTTCGATTCGAACATCTTTACTCAAAGAACCATGATGGACATGAATACTCGCTTCTGGATCCCACATATTCCATCTAACTCCAATTGACTCAGCTGTATCTCTTGTATTAACAAAAAGAAGAGTTGGGCCCATAGTTGATGCTTCAGCTGAATAACGTAAAGCTGCAACTCTTTCAGGTTCCCAAAATAGTTCATTAACTAACTCATCGTCTTCTGAAACTGGCTCGGGGGTATGGACTAATAAATCCATTTTACGCTTTAATTTCGGAGTTAAAATCTTAACCTTACGATCCCCACCCAAAAATGCAGAAACTTCTTTCGGAGTTCCAACAGTAGCACTGAGCCCAATCCTCTGAAATTCACCAGATAGTAAGGCTAGACGTTCTAAAGCAATACTAAGCTGGGCACCTCTTTCACTAGATGCCAATTCATGAACTTCATCTATTACGACTGCTTGAACATTAGATAGATTTTCACGTAATCTTTTACCTGACAACATAATTTGTAAGGTTTCAGGAGTTGTAATCAGAATTTGAGGAGGATTCTTAGACTGTCTTGTTCTCTCAGAAGGTGAAGTATCACCGTGTCTTACTGCTACTGTAACATCTAATTCTTCCCCAATATCCTTCAAACGGCGTAGCATATCTCGATTAAGAGATCTTAGTGGAGTAATGTACAGAACTGTAATTGGTTTACATTCCTGCTCAAGTAATCGATGAAACAATGGAACAATAGCAGCTTCAGTCTTTCCAACACCGGTCGGAGCAATCAAAAGGACATTTGCA
The DNA here is from genome assembly GCA_014240055.1 of Methanobacteriota archaeon. Taxonomy (GTDB): domain Archaea; phylum Thermoplasmatota; class Poseidoniia; order MGIII; family CG-Epi1; genus CG-Epi1. Next base: position 4,213 of record JAAZXP010000033.1, read on the forward strand.
CCAGAATCAATCACAGGCCATGTTGAAGACTGGGCTAAGGTTGGTTTTGAAAGATTACGATCTTCCAAGGCTTTGAATAATCTTGGATTTAATTTCATAATCTTAAATCAATTAAGTTACCTAATTCTCCAAATTCAAGTCCTTCAAGCGTCTCTACTCTAGCTTTTGATAAATTGGCTAAACCATTACGAAGTACAGGGCCCAAACCCTTCAAAGGTTCACGATTCATTGTTCTTCCAGCCAATTCTCCGAAAGCAGGCATAATTATCAACTGTTCAGGAACTTTTTCGTATCTCTCATGCTCAATCATTGGAGCTCTGAGCCAACATGGTTCACTGTGTAATTTATCTACTCTATCTCTGAATGAAAGAGCTGGGTGTTCATGCCCCATTATCAATATTTTTGAATTCATTACTTCTTGTGAAGGCCAGGCATGTCCATGCGCCATACCAATATCACCAATAACACCACCTGTAGAGTCATGAAATATGACATCAGGAGGTGCTATCTCATCCAGTCCCCCATCATGATTTCCAGGAACTATTTCAACATCTACTATTCTGTTTACAGCCATAAAAAATTCTTCTAAATCTTTGCGTTGTTGTCTACTATTATGAGGTACTTGGTGTTTAACATCTCCTAGTAAAATTAATCGATTAGCTTTAGTTTGCTTAATTAGCTTTAATACTTTTTCAGTTCGTGCAGTTGAGCGATTTGGAATCCAAACGCCGCCACGCAGCATCTCAGCTTCGACTCCATAATGTAAATCAGATAATAATAAAGCCGAATGGTCCGGAACATGCAATGCTGCAAAACCGTGAACTGGAACTAACTTCATAATCCTAAATTGCCAGAATTAAATAATAAGGCACCAACAAAGTAACCCAAAATGGCGCCACCATTTAGTAAAGGTAAACCAGCTTGTGGTCTTCCACTAAGAACAAAGGTCATTAGAATGCCAAAGCCAATCAAACTACCAGTCATAGAAGCAAGACCTACAGACCACCCTAATGCTGCCTTAGAAGAGACTACAAGAGCTCCAGGTATGACTAAGTCTCCCAGACCCATAAACAATGCACCACGCTTCTCACCTGACTCTATTTGCTTGTTTAGACTACCTTGTTTCAAAAAAGAGTAATCTAATGATTTTGGCATAACCAAAAGAATTGGTAATTTAAGATCCATAACTGAATCTGCTAAATCTACCATATGGCCAGTTCTGTAAACTGCCCAAGCATCATATATTGCCAACCCAGAAAGAAGTAAGAGTGCAGGGAATAAACCAAAAGATATACCAAAAATAGCAGCTACTCCTGCTGCTAAAATAACTCCTGCAATATCAATTACATACCACTCAGGATAAGATAATAGTAAGAAAGTCAGTTGAACTGCTAAAGCTGTTGCACCAACATATCCTGCAAAGCCAGTTATACCGTAGCTATTGAAAAATGGGTAAAATACATAGATAAATGTCGTACCTATAGCAGTTAAGAATATTATTTGAAGAACCCAATCAAGATTCTGTTTTGCAACCCACAAAATAAATGCTGTAAATACTAAAATAATTCCAATGTAAACTACTGAATTAAGAGGATCTTCGGGATCTTCAAATGCTTGAACATCAGCCTCCTGATAAGCTGGTACAAGATACATTGCAGTAACATGAGATACAACAAAACAAAGAGCTAATGCTAGAATAGGTAAACTATTCTCTTTCCATGCCTCAGAAAGACTTTGTTCAGGTTCTTTATTATCTGACATTATTTACTCATTTGAAAGGCCGTTATAGGATTTAACGCTCTTAACTCCACTTAACTGCTTAGGATATCCCCTAAAGAAACCTACTGTCAAACTTCTTCTTTATTATTGTATTTTACCAAAACAAAAATTCCTATGATTATTGATAATGCACCAAAAATGATTGTATAGATACTGACTGTTGTAATTGTGTAGGCTAAAGCAATACGTATCATGAAAATCCCAAAAACAATAGCAATCAGACCAAAAATGGGTGAAGCAAATATTTGTTCGTTGATTCTATTACTCTCCATTGTCATGGATATCTTATGAATCAAGCCTTTATTAACCCGTTATTCTGGACTGAAACACGCGGGTGTAGTGTAGCCTGGTATCACTCAAGGTTGCCAATCTTGGAACCCGGGTTCAAATCCCGGCACCCGCACCAATCTATAATTCATCCAATTTACCCAAGAGGTCATCCATTCCAGATTTGTCTTCGTCCTCTTCGGATTTCTTTTCCTTCTTCTTAGGTGCGTTCTCAGGATCGTCTAATTCATTCAATTTACTCAAAATATCATCAACACCAGAGTCTCCAGGGTCCATTGCAGGTTCTTTTGGTTCTTCTACAACTTCGGCCACTACTTCAGCTTCTACTACTTCGGCTTCTCCACTATCAAAAGAATCTGCTTCTTCGACAGTAGCATCCAAAACTTCAACATCCGAAGAAACTGCTTCGACTTCAACAATCTCTGCTGCAACCTCAATATCTTCAACGACAGCCTCTACCTCAGCAACAGCCTCTACGACTTCAGCTTCTACTATTTCAGCTTCCACTACTTCTGCAACTTTAGTTTGAGGACTTGCTACTACTTCGGCTTTGACAGCATTATCGATATCGTCTATGTTCAATGTTACACCATCCTTGAAAAGGTCAACTCTTTCGAATACAGCAGTAGAAACTCCGGATGCATTACCACCCTTCGAAGCATAATCTAAGTGTACATTCAATGAAGATTGAGCAGATTTTAATGGCTCAAAGTATAAGGTCACTGACATCTCAGCATTAGCTGGTATCTTCTTGATATCTACTTCAGTTACTTTATACTTGAAGGTAGGCTCTGTCCTCACTAGTTTAAGGAAATCTGCACCATATTCTAATGTTAATTTTGCTCCTTTAATTTGCTTCTTAGAATAATTATTTAATAATAAATTAACTTGGAAGAATCCTGCAGTCTGAGTCCAACTAGATCTCAAATTAACAGATTTGAGTGCTTGAAGTTCATCAATCATTTCCTTTGTTACTGGTTTACTGATATCCATTATTGGCTGTAAATGATTTACAGTTTCACTTAGGCTATCTACATCGCCATCCCAGGACTTTAATTTGGAACCAAATTCATCTTCAATCTTAGTCAGAGCACGACTCATTCTTGATCTTAAATCACGGTTGGCTTCACCATAAACGACAGATGCTAAAATTGTGTGTTTACCTCTCTCGAGGATAATCTGATTCTCACCATAATCTATCGAACCTAAGTTACCAGTAGTCTGGAAAGAATCTTTAACAAAATCATTAATCGCCGTAAGCATGCTGCTCATGATATCTGAATCAACTTTTGCTTCTTCATCCATCAAACTAGATAACATTCGTCCATCATTGTAAATCAAATACATTTCTTGAATCTTGTATGGTGCATGTGAACCTTCTGATCCTATGTCTTGCATATTGATAATTCGTGTAACTGTTTGTGGAAGTACTGCTTGAATTTTTGAAATCAATTTTGCAGCTTGCGGAATGTGGGAATATGTAGAAGCAACTTGCCTAACAATGTCGATATCGACTCCGGCTTCTTTAAGCTCATCAATTGTGAAATTCTGGAATAGAGTATCTGCTAAAGCTAAGAAGGAATTCTTCTGACGTGAAGGTGTGCGCTTATATCTTTCATATGTTGAATTCCAAACTTCGGAAACTACTTCTTTCTTCAAATCTTGGAATATACCTGAGTCTGCAAAGGCTCGGTTAATCATTCGTAATTCAGTACTAAATGGATTCATGTCTCCCCAACCTTGGAGCACGTCTGGCCAAGTATCGTGAGGGAATCTGATTACGCTGTCATTAATTGGTAAGTAAGCCAAGACTAAGTTCAAAGTCTTTGGGTTCATTTTATCGTCTAATTTTTCTTCAGTATGTTTAGATAATACTTCAACATAGGCATCAAAGAAATAATCGTTACAATAACGTTCTTCCATGTGATCAGATAGGAAAATTAAGGATGCTAAAGCGTGAAGACCACCTTTACGATATTCCTCTCCATCCTTCAATAATCTTTGTAATAATTGTGCAACATAATTTATCATTCCTTTAACTGAATTCTCTTCAATATACTCACGTGTTAAAGTCTTGACACTACGGTGCATCATTTCTCTAACCATAGACCAAACATAGATTGGACTTCCTTCTGCATATTCGGCTAGTATTTTTACAGAATCATCATTGAAACCAAGACTCTGGAAAGACATCATTTTCTGAATCATTGCTTTCATATCCAATTCACTGAATAATGGAACTGTTAATCTGTCAAACTTGGCTTGCATTTCAGTTGGTAAGGCTTTCCAATCAGCCTCTCTTGAACTTACAATTACACCTTTAACATCATTTTCAGTTAGAGCTTCAACCAATTTTTGATTCTCAGGAATATCGTCGTAGAATACACGTACTCCAAACATTTCGTGAGCTTTAGCAATAGTATCTGTGCTCAATATTCCCACTGGAGCTTTGTTCATCAATCTGTCAAATACTTCAAAGAGCATGACTGTTTTACCAACTCCAGGTTCTCCAATAATTACGAAGTTTTTATCGGGTGCACTGTTAGTTATTCTTTCAACTATTTGTTGACGGAAGGAATCTAAATGTACGTTACCTCTTAGATTTTCTGGTAAGGCCCAATCAGTTACTACAACAGTTGGATCTCCTGGAACATCAAAGTAAGAAGATATTGCAAAACGTTCTCTATTATTGTGTAAATAATCAACTACTTCCTCATTATTTGGATGTGTGATATATGATTCTCTTCGCTTAGCCATATATTCTCCAATAATCAAGGCATTACCCTGAGCATCAGTTGGGATATCCCAATCTTCAACTTCCATTGGTTCTCTTCCGGTTAATATAGGATCGGCAACGTCGTCAACAACTAGGCCTTCAATTGGTTCTGCACTTCTATTTCGTCTAAGTGCTATAGTACCAACAACCATAACCATACCAAAAGCAAGTAAACCAATAAGTGGTAAATTATTACTGAAATCTTCTAAAGCCATAGCCACTAAACTTTCCTCAATTGGCTGAGCTTCAATAACGACAGTGAATGTTTGTTCAACATAACTGCCTTCATTGTCAAGAACTCTTACTGTAATTAAATTATCACCTACAGGAAGCGTATTATCTTCAAACGTGAAATTAGAACCAGTTCCAATCTCTTCGAGTGAACCATCGCCGTCAATGTCAGCATACCAAACTACTGTAGACACAATTCCGTCTTCATCTGAAGACTCAATACCTAAATCGAAAATCTCTCCTTCAGTTATTGTTTTCGGTTCTTCACCGTCTTTAACATCTAAATTACTGTCTCCAATTACTGGCTGATTGTTCTCTACTGCAATACTTTGCGGCATAACGTAGTTGTCTGAAACACCACCTAATTCATCTATAACATCAATCGAAAACTCATAATCACCAACAGGAGCATCTCCATCTGGTGTAAACGTGAATTCTAATTCTTTCGTATCATTATTAAATAATACATCATCAATATATTCTTCAAACCATTCATCAGTTCCCTTGACTCTATAACTAACAGTATAATCTAAATCTACACCTAAGGTCTCATCATCTATAATTTTGACCTTGAGCATAGCTGATCTGAATCTACTTATTTCATCGTCAGAAATATCTACATTCTCTGAAATTTCTGGACGTCCATTGACCTCTAAATCGAATGTTTCTTCAGTACTCCAAAGACCATTACCTCCTCTTAGACTAAACGATATTGTGTGTGTACCGTTAGAGAGAAGTGTAGTACTAAATGAAGAAGTTCCGTCTTGTCCACCTTCATAAAGAATTCCATCTAAACTTGAAGTCCAAGAGTAAGAACTAATGAATTGTGTACTAGTAGTTCCGCCACTAAAGAATACAAGGTCTCCATTGTTTAACTGAACTCCCCAACCCCAAGGTGCTGAAACATCATTTACTTTTAACGATAATATTTGTGAATCAGGTCTTTGCATTACAACCAAAATTGAAGAAGCTACATCAGAAATAGTTCCATTATTATCTTCTACCCTAAGGTAAATAGTGTGTGAACCTTCAGATAAATTTTCTACTGGATAATATAGTATTGAACCATCACCAATAACGCCATCCAATGAAGATTCCCATACATATTCAGATAAGTCTCCATCTAAATCATATGATGCCGATTTAAATTCAACAATTCCACTTCCTGTCATTAAATCTTCTTCATGACGAGCAATACTTGAGAATCTTAAGTCGTCAATTAATCCATTGAAAGGATCACCGCCAAGAGGAGTTTGTCCAATACTAATTTCACTATTTGTAAAATCTATTTCTCCAGACCATAATATTTCAGTATATACTCCGTCTAACCACATGCCAACGTAATCCTGACCTCGAACAATGCTTACAAAGTGCCATTCATCATCTCTAACTGAAGTTTGTGATTCAATCTCTACTAGACTCTCTCCATCATTTACTGTGAAACTAAATCTAACTGTATCGTCTACGTATAAATTATAACCCCATTCAGCTAAATTATCTTTATCTGAAATTAAAGTCATCTTCTGAAGGCCATCAGTTCTAAACCATACTTCAACTGTGAATTCTACATCATTCATGGTCAAATCTGTATCTATATTTGTAAAAGTACCATCAAATTCAACTGAGGTGTCTGCCGTGGAGTTAGGCCTTCCATTATTCCAAATACCTACTGGTAATATTGTTCCAGTATAATCTCCCTTGGAATCCAAAACAACTGCTTCACTACCTTCATCAAATGGCCAGTATGCAACGGTATAATCATCTAATAAATTCTGATCTGCACCTTTGACTGCTTCTTCAACACCGGTTTGAGTATTATCACCTATACCATTAATCTCATCAATATCTGAAATAGGCCTTAGATTAACCCATATCTTTTCTGAATGACTATTAGATGTATCTATTTCTGAGGTATATTCGGCACCATCATAGTAATATGTAATAAATGTGTCAATATATTCTGGAACCCAAGCCCCATCGTAAATTTCACTAACAATGAATAATCTATCAAGACCGCCAAGTGAATCTGTCTTATCATCTGAACCAAAATATCTCTCTGTGGAATAAATCGATGAAGTCCCTTGCAAAATTTCTAATTCTACATCTTGAGCAGGGTCATTAACTGTCAACATTTCAATATCTATGAAATTTATAAGTTCAAAGTAGCTGTCTGGATCTATATCTACAATTCCTATTTCAGTATTGATGAAAGTATTGTTTGTACCTGAAGTATAATATTCAATATCATATCCAGTAGATCCTAAGGTATTATTCTCTACCATATTATAATTAGAAGAACCTGAAAGGAAGGCAAAAGCAATTCCTACGTCATCAATATCATTATCAGAGATTGTGTTATTACTTCCGTCTATTATAATTGCAGCATTGTCATATGTAATACTACCTCCATTTATTTCGCTGAATATATTACTTGTAATTGTATTAAAATCAGAATCAGATAACCATATTGAAAGATTCAAGTTATTGTCGTGTATATTCAAATTATCACTAGAGGTTGAATGAATTCCATAACCCTCTGATGGATCAGAAATACTATTAGAATCTATTTCAATATTGAAAGAAGAAACTATACGAATTTCAGCATTGCCATTATCTGATATTATATTGTTAGTTAATGTTCCAGATATAATACTGTTAAGGTTAATTCCATTAATACCATTACCAATAAAAGTACTATCTAAAATTTCTATGTTTGTTTCTGAAACTAATACTCCATAATTATCATTAGATGATGAAGTGACATTTTCAATGGAAGATGAGTGTCCATTTGATGCAATGTGTATTCCTGTTTCATATCCCGAAATAAAGGAATCACTAAGTTCAAAATTATCAGATCCTGAATCAGCAAATATACCTTTTGAACCAATAGAATTAATAGTATATTGATGTATGTGCAAATCAGTGATTACAGTATCATTTGAATCCAGATTATGAATACCAATTGACAAAATATCACTTATGACTAAATTATGCATGAAAGTATTCATGGAACCGTTAATCATTACTGCAGTGTCAAAACCTGAAATTGCTAAGTTTTCTACTACTACGTTATCAGCTATAATTACAATTGCTGGAAGATCTTCATCAAATATTGGAGGGGAACTGAAAGGTGGGGAATCGGAACCTGATTCTTCAACCTTGATTTTTGTATCGCTTGCGCTATATCCTCTTAACGCTATTCCATCTTTATTAATAACAATATTTTCACTATACTCACCAGGATCTAGACGGATAATATCATACTCTGTTGCATTATCTATGGCTGTTTGAATGTAATTATATTTATCTCCAGTATCTAAATTGGTTATTCGGAATAGAGGAACTTCAAAGTCAATATCAACTCTAATCTCATCAGTATCTGAAGTTTTAGAATTGAACCAATCAACTACACGAATCTTGAAAATTGTTGTATTATCGGTTCCAGTACTACTTCCATCAAATACTCGATAAATTACTTCTATATCTGAAGATAATTTACCTTCAGAAGTTTTAGAATCTGAGCCACCGAAATAAGATGTTGAATATATGATGTTATCTCCATCTAATACTTTGACATCCGCATTGCCTGCATCTGTATTATTATTTACAATATTTATGTTCATCCAATTTTTCAAATAAAGCGACGAATCTGAATCACACGTAACATAGCTATATGTTGATTCATACATAGAAATCCTTTCTGAATTTTCTAATGTAATTGTTGTTACTTCCTGACCATACAAATAGTTACTATCGGAAACTTGGAACTCAATATTCTGTATGTCCGTATTCAAAGATATTTCATTATAATTGGAACCGTCAGTATAACCTAGGCTACCTATTTCTATATCATTAGTCACTACACTCAATACATCATTAGAAATTATACTATTACTATCTGATTTCGTCAATAATATTCCAATATCAACATCATCTATTTCATTACTATCTATATCATTATTATCGGCAGTCTCAAGTAATATTCCTACATAAGAGTCTGCGATACTATTATTTCTTATAATATTATTATCAGATAATACTCTTATTCCTGAAGAATTGAAGGGATCTTCCCATGCAAACGAATTTACTATATTAAGCCCTAAGACTGAAATTCCAGACTTAGTTACGGTAATTGCACAGCCATTATTTTCTGCATCAATAATAACACCATCATTAAGCTTAACAGAAGAAGGTCCTTGGACAGTAAGTCCTATCTTGTTGATTGTAATAGTCTCATAATAAGTACTTGGAGAAATAACTATAACATCGTTAACTCCGGCATTATCTATTGATGTCTGAATTAGATAAGTCCATTCTCCAGTATTATTATTCTTAACTCGTAATTCAGGCACAAATACAGTAATTGATGAACCACTGTAAGGATCTAAATTAAATGTCTGAATCCAATCTGAATACCTAACAGTCATTGGAGTAATGACCTTGTCTGGCGTTGAGCTTCCATCGTATATCTCAATTGGCGCAATAAAGTTTG
>JAAZXP010000034.1 GCA_014240055.1 Methanobacteriota archaeon
GGAATGGTAACAGCAACTGGGACGGCACCAAACCTTGTTTGGACCGATCACGGAGAGCCAATTTTATGTCAAGCTGAAGGAGAAGATAATAATGAAGATCCAGAACCTCCAGCACTAGATCCAGCAATTTTTACTGATGATGATGGCCGCATGTACGTTGTATATGGTGGAGCTCACATTTGGATTACAGAATTAGACCCTGCAACAGGTAAACACATAGACGGTTCGGCATGGGATAATGGAGATAGTGGAGTTTACACCCATTTAGCTAACGGAGCAAGCGATGATCCACTTTACACCGAAGATGGTCAAGACCCTTGGGCTGAAGCACCCTATATTCACAAAGAAGGAGATTACTACTATTTATTTGTCAATTGGTATTCATGCTGTCAAGGTCCAGCTTCAACTTATGAAATAGTTGTAGGAAGATCTAGTTCAGTTACAGGCCCCTATCTTGACGATACTGGAACCGATATGAAAGATTTCGGAGGAAAATTAGTTATTGCACAAGAATCACATAATGTCATAGGTCCAGGTCATGCAGGAATTTTTGAATATGAGTCTGACAATGGAATAATACAAGTTTTCACACATCATTATTATCCAGGAGATGAAACACCTTGGGCATATGCACAGGCTAGAACTCTATCTTGGGATGGAGATGGTTGGCCAGTAGTTAGCCAAGATGAATGGAATCCTATGGATTATTGGGGAATTAGTGATGATTCTGGTGGCAGTTGTTCAGCTGATACAGAATGTGGTGAAGGTCAAGTGTGTCAAGAAGGGCAGTGCGTTGATAGTGATGATTCTGATGGCAGTTGTTCAGTTAATACAGAGTGTGGCGAAGGTCAAGTGTGCCAAGAAGGGCAGTGCGTTGATAGTGAAGACGAAGAAGATAATCAAAAATTCCTTCTTTTTGTAGGCGATTCTGATATAGAAAACTGGGCAGATTATGCGCCAGAAGATTTAGATGAGGAATCATATGAAAACTTAGGCGTTGGCGGTGCAACTTGTGAGGAAATAGCTGACGATCAATATGGTTTAGTTGCAGATTTACAACAATATCAACCAATATGGGTCATTTTAGTCTGCGGCGAAAATGATCTTGGAGGTGACGCTACAGTAGAAGAGACATTTGGTTATTTCGAAGAAGTAGTTGAAATTATCCACAACTCTGGAGCAAATGTACTATACATGGGAACAAAACCAGAACCAGCTACGGCCGATCTTCATGATATGTATCAAGATTATGATGCTTCAATCAAAGAATATGCCCAATGGCTAAGAGAGAATAATGAAGGAAATTTAATTGTTGTTGATGTTTATGCAAGTTTCGAAGATCTAGGAAATCCAGATTCCTTGTATGATGACGATGAGCTTCATTTAAGTTCAGAAGGGTATGGTTACTGGAATCAATGGGCAAGTTCTGGAATTGATGATCCTGATGCGTGTGTTATTTGGCAGAGCAATTCTTGTGTGGACAGCGATGAGTCAAATCAAAATCATGACATTTCTATCACAGAAAATATGGATTTTGATCCTGAGGAATTGACCATTACTGTGGGCGATACAGTAACATGGACTAACAATGATGGAATGTCGCATACCGCAACCAGTACAAGTGGTCCAGAATCATTTGATTCTGGAAATATGGGAAGTGGAGATACATGGTCATTTACTTTCACGGAAGCTGGAACATACGAATACAAGTGTGATTATCACAGTTCGATGACAGCTACAATTATCGTTAATGCTTAGTTACCGAAATTATTCAGCAATAGTTGCCAGTTTGATGTAGAGGGGGCACCCCGTTGTATTGTAGGGTAGGGCGTCTACAAATTTTAGGAAATTGATATATAATTGAAAGGTTTAGTGGAAATATGATGGAAAGTACGTCAGCAGGTCGGCCAGCTCAAATGATGAGCTTTAATGACGCAGTCACGAATTGTTTGTTTAATAATTATATAGGTTTTGATGGTAGAGCTTCTCGTTCTGAATTTTGGTTTTGGCTATTGTTTACTTTTGTTGCAGGTATGATTACAGGAATAATAGATGGTTTTGTTTTTGGATGGGAAGTGGAAGACCCAATGTGGATTACTGATGTTTTCAGTCTAATTATCTTTTTGCCGGGACTTGCTGTTAATGTAAGAAGGCTTCACGATGTTGGTCAAAGTGGTTGGTGGGTTTTATCAGCGATTCTAGTCCTCCCAATTCTTCTTCTTTTTTATTGGGCAATTATTGAAGGGGACGCTAATCCTAATGAGTATGGAGAAGTTCCAACTAATACTCTCGCAAGAGAGGATGGAATAAATTATAACAATTACTAGATTGAAATCCAGACCCCCGTTCGATGTAGAGGGGGCACCCCCTTGTATTGTAGGTGAGGCTGTCTACAAATTTTAGGAAATTGATATATAATCGGGGAGTTTAGAGATGGCATGGATATGGTGTCCTTAATTCTGATAATCTTAATTGTTTTGAGTGTTTCTATTTTGTCCGTTTACCTTTTTTCACTTAAAAGTGAAAATTATAGCTATAAAGAAGACACCATCAAACATCAAATCATGGAGAAGATAACTTATGAAAGAAAAAAGGCTGCATTAAACGAAATGAAAAGAGATGGCCAAATAGACACTGATGAATTCAATAATATGCTTAAGGAAATTGAGAAACAAAAGAATTAATGTAATTTTACCCACCCCTTTTTGACCCCTACCAAATTAGGGACATATGAGCCCAAAACGACATAATCTGTCAAACAGCACGTCGTCGAAAAGAATTCTGGCGCCGAGGGCGAGATTTGAACTCGCGAGGGATTGCTCCCACGGGCTTTCCAGGCCCGCGCTATACCAGGCTAAGCGACCTCGGCTGATTCACTTCACAGAGTGGGGGGTTTTAGAATTAATCGAGGGGATACACTTATTATAAGACCTTTCGGCTGAATGGTTATCTTTGAGGTGTGATTTTGGACGAACAAGAAAGAATAGCGGAGGAGAAAAAGAAAAATTTGAAGCTAAGAACAGCTTCAGTTATTGCAATGCTCAAAGAAACATATTATCCAGGTCATTCAACAACAGCTAAGCGTGTTATTGAGAGGCATTTAATTAGAGAATTCGGTCTTAAACCTAGACAGGCAACCTATCATGGCAGTCACATAATCGAAGCTTTACATGACAAAGGTATTATCGAACATGTTCCTGAAGATACGGCCCGTAATGCACTTTTCAAAATTAACTTAAGAGTTCTTCAGAAATACAAACTCTAAGAAAGTTTAGCAGCTATATTTTCCAATACAGTTCTAGAAAGGTTATTTTTTGTCCCAGTGATCCAGCTTGTATTCTTTTTATCAACAATTGCAGCTTTACTACTTTCAGAACCCATGGCATCAGAATGGTTAGCTATTACACAATCAGAGTTCTTTAGTAATGTTTTAGCTTTTTTTAATAATTCATTATCCTTAATATTTGATCCTAACTTGAATGAATAGAGTGGACCTTTATGTTTTTTACGAATACTTCCTAATATTTTAGGTGCTTTTTTCATTTTAAGGGTTATTGCTTTAGTTGAATCTATCTTTCCTTTAGTATATTCAGGTACAAAATCAGACAAGGCTGCTGGAACAATAATCGCATCATATTTTTCCATTGAATCAACTAATTTTTTTAAATCATTAAGAGTTCTAAATTTGGTTATGTTAATCCATTCACCTGTACTGTATGTAGTATTTCCTAACCACATATCTACTTCAGCTCCAATTGAAAATGCCGTTTCAGCTAGAGACTTAGCCATAAATCCACTCGAGTTATTAGTTACAACCCTGACATCATCGATGGGTTCACTACTACCTCCTCCGATAACTAATATTTTTCTTTGACGTAATAACTTTGGGCCAGCCATTTTGCAGACTTCAGCCACTAATCGTTCTTTAGATGGTAGTTTAGCTTTACCTTCAATCATAATTGGCTTCACTATTGTTGAGAATTTCCCAATAGCTTTCATATTCTTTTGCACAATCACAGAATTAGCCATATTCAGATCCATGGCTGGTGCGATAATTATTGGTGTTTTTGCTCCAATACAAGTTAATGCTACTAACATAGGTGGATTGTCTCCAATTCCATTTGCCATTTTTCCAAGGCTTGTAGCGCAGCAGGGTGCAATAATTAGTAAATCAGCTTCATGGCCTGCAATAACGTGTTCAACTTGTCCTGTAATCTCCTTAATGATAGGTTTTCCACAGGCAAATTCAAGAGCTTTTTCACCAACCAATTCCAAAGCAGCTCTATTGGCTACGATTGTAACATTTGCTCCATACCTAAGTAATTCTCTTGTAAGGCCTATAGTTTCAACGCATGATACAGAACCGGTTATTCCTAACCAAATATTTTTGCCTTCAAGATAATCTCCTTTGCGTTCTACATTGTTGGCCGGATGATTTGGATTCATTATTTCTCTGCAAGTTGCTTAATGGTTTTCTTATATTTGTCTAATATAAGTTCCGTTTGAGTTTCAATTTTTTGCCAACCTCTCTTGAGTGACCCTTTACGTAAATGGAAAGCACTAGTTGGAGGCCCACCGTCTGCAGCCCTACATCTTTCAATTAATCCTAATGTAATTAGACGATTTAGGTGTCTGTACGCAGTAGGTCTTGTTGTTTCAATCCATGCTGCAATTTCTTCAGCAGTCCAAGCTCTGTCTGGTCTTTGAAAAAAGCATTCATCTATAATTTTGTAAGGCATAGATTCACTATATGGGTGATGATGGCTTGACAATAATCCAATACCTCTTCCCAAGGCCCCCAAATCAGTTTCATAGTTATTATCATTTAGTTGTATTTCTCTTAAATCTATCTCGAAAGCTTCTTCTTTATCCAATATAATCATTCCCTCAGGTATGACGTCCTTGGCTTCTTTCAATTTCTTATTTAAATTATTAACAATTTCACGGTATGTATTCAAACAGGTCCGTGCTCGGTTTTCCACACCACTCCAAGCTTTTTCTAGATCATAATGCCACAGTCTTACTTTTTTTGGATCTTCAGCTTTACCTGGAAAATCTTCTGTTAAAAATCCAACTTCTCTTAACCATTGTAAATGTCTGTAAATTCCTTGTAGAGGGACGCCTAGTTCCTTGGCAATTTCTGATGTAGTCCATGATTTTCCAGGAGTTGGAATCAAACATTTTGTAAATAATAAAATACCTGTTTTTGTTCTCTTAGTTTGTCTTGCTTTAGCTCCATCCGTTCCTAAAAATCCAATAGCTTGCAAAAAATCAGCGACTAACTCTTCGTTTGTCGAGCTGTATGAGTCATTCAGATTTCTTACTTTTAATCTGAACATTAGTCCCACTCCTTAGCATCTAATTTTTCCAGAATCATTGCTTTGAACTTCCTTGCTTTTTGATTTCCTGGATTTAGTGCTAGGAGCTTATGGATGTCACCCATTGCATCACCTAATTTTTTAGTTTCATAATGAGTTTCAGCTCTTTCCCATAATGCGTCTTCATCATCTGAATCTATTTCTAAAATTCTAGAAAGGGACATAATCAATAATTCTTTTTTATCTTGTGAACGGTAAACTTTAGTTAATTTTCTCCAACCTCTTTTCAAGTCGGGTCTGACATTGACGGCTTTGGAATATCCTTTCGAATCAGCTCTTTCGTAGTCTCCTAGACCAAAATAGATGTCTCCTCTAACCATGTAAGGTCTATAATCTTCTCCCATCAAACCAATTGCTTTTTCAACGGATTTCAAGGCTTCTTTGACTTTACCCAATTTAGATTGAACTCGACCTAGTCCTAAGTTTACAAGACCTTTATTCCCTTCTAATTCAAGAGCGATATGATATCCTTCTTCGGCACCACCCAAATTGCCAAGTCTTTCTTTTGTTTGTGATAACTTGAGCCACGCATCTCCAAATGTATAGTCTATTTCAGTAGCATTTTGGAAGCACATTTCGGCGTCCTCCCATTGCTTAAGTTTTCGATGTAATTCTCCTTTTTCATACCATAACTTTTCATTTTGTTCATCAATTTCCAAGGCCATTGAATAGTAAGTTATAGATTTAGTATATTCTCGATGACCTGTTAATGCTCTGGCTTTGCTAAGCCATATTCTTGAATCTTGCATCAGAACACCGTCTTGCTGTGCTCTCATCATCAATCGACTTGCAGCTTCTAATGAGCGACTAGGATAGCCAGTATCAATTAAATTTTGAGCCTCATCTAGCATTTTTTCTCTTGCTTCTCTATCGGTTCTTCTTAGGATAAAAAGGAGTCCGGAACCAGTCATTGGTAATCCACCGCCCAGAAATCCTCCAGAGGCCAAATTTGGTTCTATTAACCAACCAATTCCGGCTAGTCCTGAAATATAACAGCCGATAACAAAACCAGCTAATTGGTATCTTCGATGATGTAAACCTGCAAGACCCATTCCTAGGAAGAGTAAGGGTAT
The DNA here is from genome assembly GCA_014240055.1 of Methanobacteriota archaeon. GTDB lineage: Archaea > Thermoplasmatota > Poseidoniia > MGIII > CG-Epi1 > CG-Epi1. The sequence goes on from JAAZXP010000034.1 coordinate 6,452, forward strand.
TAACAAGAGCCAAACAGATTCTTCAATCCATTCGTAAACAGACATCAATAAAACAATAGAAAGTATTAGAGATCCACCAAAAGAAATAGACAATGCATAAGGAATCAAAGGTTTATTCAATAACCCCAATCCGTAAATTAGCATAACAATACCAATACTTCCAAAGTAAACAGAAATAGTAATCACCGATCGTAGTGAGATATTTCCATCACAACCACCTTCTCCAAATTCAGTTAAACAAGGATTTTGGCTAAATTCATAAAACATGAAGAATAAAGTTGCTAAAACAGCTCCACTAGATAGAATAAATCCGGATAATCTAATGTCATTATTTTTTTCTAATTCAGTATATACATTAAATGAGATTAAGATTCCAGTTCCACATGCGATTAGAAGAATGGCTGCCAATACAGTTCCTACATATTTTAAAGCTTCAATTTCTGTAAAATTCCAAATTATAAAGTTGATAATACTAATTAGAAATACAAAGAGAGTTCCAATTACAACATTTCGACTTTTACCATTAAGATAATCAATAGTTTTTCTAATGTTTTTTTGCAAAAAAGTTTTTTCGTCTTCTTCTTCCTCTTCACCTAGTTTTCGTTCGTAACCTATTGGTAATTCGGCTTTACTATCTTCATCTTCAAACTCTAAGTTTTCGATTGGAGTTATTTGGTCAGATAGCTCTTCACTTTGACTGTCTCTATCTACAATTTCCTCTGTGGAATCGTCTGCAAAAGTAGGTTCTTCGGCCATGTTACCTTGTAAAGATAATATGGTGATATAATGCAAGTATTAAAACTGATGTTAGAAGTTTCTAATGACAGCCACAGCCGCCACCGCTGCCGTGATCATGACTTGAACTGCTACCGCCGCTACTGCAACCACAACCGCCACCACTGCCACTTCCGGTACTGCAACCACAACCGCCTCCAGTGGATTGCTGAGGAAGAGGTTCAGTATAGTATGGATTTACACCTTCAGAATGATTAGTAATATCTACAATTTCGTTCACTTCGTCTACTTTGGCAACAATATAAGATTCAACACCTTGCTTTAACGTAACACTAGATGCACTGCAGCCTTGACATCCTCCGCCCATTGTTACGTATGCTTTTCCATCAGATACATTGTGTAGTGTAATGACTCCACCGTGGGAGGCAATACTTGGATTAACGTCATTTTTGATTAATTCATTTACTTTATCAAATAATTCGCTATTTCCAGTATCCATTACTTCTTCAGTTACTGGAGCTTCTCCACTTTCAAGTTGAGAACGTATGACTCCTCCAATTTCTTTTCCGATAGCTGGCCAGCTTTCTACGTTGTCTCCAGTTAAAGTTACAACTTGTCCAGCAATGTTCACTTGTGCAATGTAAGGTAAATCTAATAATTGTTTAGCCAATGGAGCTTTGTCCATGTCTGACTCTCTAGTAAAAGAGACTGAAGCTCTTGTAAGCACTTCTCCATCAAGAACGAATCTACATTTTTGAGGGTCTGCGGTTGGTTCACCACGAATTTTAATTTGCTGTGCTAACATGATTCTTGACCTCTATGCTGATTAATAAAGATTTGTTATATCTTAAACGTCAAAAGAAGCATTTTCTACAGCCTCTTCACCCAGCTGTCTAAGGAATGTAAATGTGAATATTCCAGCATTAGCTCCAGGACTTGGGTCGTCGAATGAAAATTTCACACCATATCTTCCAACAGGTACTGATTCTAAAATTTTGACGTTTGGCGGAATATCTTCTTCTTTAACTAATTGTACTCCTGTAATTTCATCTACACAGTGAGCACAAGGACATTTGAATCTTACATTGAAAGCAGAGATTACATGCTCAACATTGTCTTGCCACTTAATGATCAAAGTTTTTCCATCATTTGCTAAATTCATTTCTTGTGGTGAGAATGGAGATAATTCTTCATTTGTAACAATCATCATTGCTTCAACAGCAATTAAAGATGCAATTGATTTGATATTGTCATCTTCTACAAATGTACCTTCATCCATAGCCTCTCGAAGTTCTTGTTTTAGTGATATTTTGCCTAATAATGGTAAATCAAATTCTTCAGCGGCAGATGTTCCGCCACCTTCTCCGAATATATGGAAAACTTCATCAGAACCAGGTGGTGTAAAACCAGCCATATTCTCAACAATTCCTAATATTGGAATTTTAACTTGCTGGAACATACGCAGTCCCTTTTCAGCTATAGTATGTGCAATTTCCTGTGGTGTTGTCACAATAACAGCTCCAGTTAATGGAACTGATTGTGAAAGTGTTAGTTGAATATCTCCAGTACCCGGTGGCATATCAACAAACAAATAATCTAACTCCCTCCAGTCCACAGCTCCCAAAAATTGTTGTACTAGTTGTGAAGCAATAGGCCCTCTCCATACAACTGGCGTATCTTTAGTTGCTAAGAATCCCATTGACATAATTTTCATGCCGTGTGCTTCAACAGGCTCTAGAACTCCTTCTTGAGATCCACCCAATTGGTGATCTCCAAGTCCAACCATATTAGGAATACTTGGACCATAAACATCAATATCTAAAATACCAACTTTTGCACCAGCTTTGGCGAATGCTTCAGCGATACATACAGTAACAGTAGATTTTCCAACGCCTCCTTTTCCGGATGCAATCGCAATAATATTTTTCACAGTCTTAAGAGCCTGAGGTGTATTTGGTGCATTAAGAGCAGGTAGTCTTTGTACTTCCCAGTCTTTTTTTATTTCGATTTCCCCAATATCTGGAACATTTTTTAGAGCTTCTCGACATTTCTGAGCAATTACTTCGTGTCCTGGCATCAATGGTGCCGGCAATCTCAGAGAGAAACGTAAGGTGTCCTTTCCAAGAGTCATTCCTTTAACATATCCTAGTGAAATGATGTCTTTTTTGAAATAAGAATCAGTTACGGTGGCTAACGCGTCAGTAATTTCTTTTGCATCCATGTTTTAACGTTTAGAGTGTGTGGGTATATTGAATTAATCGTGAAAAAAGTTGACGGCGTACTCGGATTCCCGTGGGCTCGCGCACCACAGTACCGCCGAATACGCGGGTGGGCTTAACTTCCGTGTTCGGAATGGGAACGGGTGATCACCACCGCTATGGCCGTCAGACAGCTCACGATTTAGAGGCTGTATATATCGTTTGACTTTAGGCCTGGTTACTATCGTATCTAACGCCATTGGTCCACATTGTTTCATGCCAATATGTGTCGTCAAAATTAGCGTCTGTTACCGTAGCTCCAGAGAACTTAGCGAATTTTAAGTCAGCTTCAGATAGTGTTGCGTCCTCTAGGTCAGCATCTTGGAAGTCTGCGTTTGTTAGGTCAGCATAGTTGAGGTTTGCACCCGTTAGGTCAGCATCTTGGAAGTCTGCGTTTGTTAGGTCAGCATAGCTGAGGTCTGCATTCGTTAGGTCAGCATCGTAGAGGGATGCATCCTTTAGGTTAGCAGATATTAGGTTTGCACGCGTTAGGTCGGCATAGGCGAGGGATGCATCTTCTAGGTCAGCACCACGGAAGTTTACATCCGTTAGGTTAGAATCGAAGAAGCTTGCATCCGTTAGGTCAGTAAAGTTGAAGTTTGCAAATTTTAGGCGAGAAAAGTCGAAGTTTGCATATCTGAGGTCAGCACCTTCGAAATTTGCATTTGTTAGATCAGCAAGTATTACTTTTGCATTTGTTAGGTCAGCATGTCTGAAGTCTGCACCCGTTAGATCAGCACCATAGAGATTAGCTTCTTCTAAGTCAGCGGCGTAGAAGTATGCACGCGTTAGGTCAGCATAGTTGAGGTTTGCATTTATTAGGTCAGCATCTAAGAAGTTTGCATCCGTTAGGTCAGCATGGTATAAGCTTGCACCGGTTAGGTCAGAATAACCCAATCTGATATTTTTTAGATCTGCATAGCCAAAGTACGAATCCACAAGTACTGTATTTTTCATTCTTCCAAAATTTATCTCTGTAAAAGCAAACGTTGCTCCGGTTAAATTCGAACCTGTAAATTCGACGTTATTTAGTCTGGCGTAGTCAAGCGTAGCATTAGACAAATTAACATAAGAGAGATCTGCGCCTTCTAGATTAATTCCAGTTAAATCCATTCCAGATAAGTTTGTATTGTTGAAGTCTGCACCAGCACAATTGCTGTATGGAACTAGTCGACAAGAGGTCATATTTTCTAATTCATTAATTCTTTCCTGCATTTCTTCCATTTCTGAGGTCATTTCATCAATTTCCTCAGTCATATTATCCATATCTTTTTGCATTTTGTATACAACTTCCCAAAGATTGTCTACATCTGTAAACAAATCACTAATTTCGTAAGAAATTTCGGTAATGCTATTATTCATACCATCAATCATTTTAGACATATTGTCCATATGAGTATAGATATTGTAACTCATATTGTCCATATTATCATATATTTCATCAATACCTTCATAAAACTCTTCGGTTCGATTGGACATATCTTCATAGATTTTGTCTGAATTATCATACATCATCATTTCTATGTAATCAATCTCATCCCATAGTGCATTAGTAGTATTTTTTGCATCTTCTAATTCATATTTTACAAAGTCAAATTCTTCAGATACAATACTCCATACAGCTTCATCTAGTGGTGGAAGAAATTGTTGAACATGAGCACATGTCCAGATCATGCCATCGTAAGCAGCAATTTCATCTTCTTCACAGCCTAGGGCATTCAAAGTATCTTCAGAATCATCGATTCCTTCGACTAGAGTTTCTAAGTTATCCAGTCTTGCAATTTCTGCATTTATCATAGTTGTAAGATTTTCTAAATCTTTCTCAAGACTTGTAAAATCAGTTTCACCTACAGGTTCAATGGTTTCTTGTTCGGTTGGTAATTCATCAGATCCACCGAGACATCCACTGAAAACCAGCAGGAAAGCTAACGCAAGTGATGCGTATTTGTTCATACAGTCCTAACAAGGTAGGTTCAAAAAGGTCAACTATCTATTTTGATGCGGCAGCTTTTCTTGATTCTTTAATCTTGTCAGCAGCTTCACGTCTTGCCATTCTTTCTTGACGTCGAGCTTCTACTCTTTCAGTAATTAATTTCATGTACATTGCATCGTGTTCCATCAAAGGAGAATCTGAGATAACAATAACATTGTAATCGTTTTCTAATATCGCTTCAGCTAGATATTCAAATTTAATTTCACCTTTCTTGATTGGTGAATAGTGTCTTTCATTTCCTTCTATATCAAATTCGACACCTGAAAAGTGCATGTAGAAATCTTTCAAACCTAGAGAGTCATCAAGATATTTGAAAACACGTTTGAAACTATCTCGGTCATTTAGCCAACGTCCACCTCTAGCGTGAAGATGTGGCCAATTAATTACAGGAATAACTCCTCTAACGCGGTGGCACAATTCCATGACTTCTCTGATACTTCCAAAAAGGTCAGGTTTTCCAGAGATTTCAACTCCAATAACTGGGCTGTAATTATTTTCTAAATAATGATTCCTCATTTCTCTGAAAATAGGTACTAATCTTTCAATTGCTTCTCTAGAGGAAATTCCGTGATAAGGTCCAATGTGAGTAACTACTTTACGTGCACCGATTTTATTTCCAACTTCTCCAGCAAATTCGAGGAACTTGGTAGATTTATTTCGCATGTAACCATTACCTAAGAAGTCCATGTAGTATGGAGCGTGAATTCCCATGTGTATGTCTAATGACTGAGCAATTCCACCCAATTCTTCAAAATCATCTAATTCATCAACATATTTGCCTCTTACAAGTTGTATTTCCATACTGTGTAAGCCTAGGGCGTGAATATCCTCAATACCATCTCGAATGGTTCTTCCTTTGCAGGAAAGAGGGATTCCTGCGGGTCCAAAACGTATCATTGTTCACCGCGGATTGAATGGTCCTATAATTACTATTCGTCACTTTTCCATATTTTTAGGTATATTTTGTCTATAGTTGGCACTTTTTGTCTAATTTTTTAAGGGTCCCTCCTCTCGCAATTTGTGAATCCAAAGGCTTTACAGAAAAAGTGGCAAAAAAAATGGGAGGAAGCCAAGCTCTTCGAATCAGAGCCTAAGGAAGATCAAGAGAAGTATTTAGTTAACTGTCCGTATCCTTACATGAATGGATATTTGCACTTAGGTCATGCATTCACATATCTTCGAGCAGATATGGTTTCTAGATATCAAAGAATGAAGAATAAGAATGTACTTTTTCCTTTTGCTTTTCATTGTACTGGGACGCCAATTGTAGCTGCAGCT
>JAAZXP010000035.1 GCA_014240055.1 Methanobacteriota archaeon
CACAATTTGTAATGTTTGTAATTCACCACCAACTAAACTATCTTTAGAAAAAGAGAGACTAGGTTCTACGTCTGCACCATCTTCCATACATCCTGAAACTGCTGGAAATATCAATAGAAAAACAAGAATCTTTGACATTAAGGAAGAATGAAACATACAAAACCATAGTGAGCTAGCTTTTAATACTTCTATTAAATGTTTATTTATTATATAATTTAATAAGCATTAATTTATTATAATGTCTAAAGTACTTAAATTATTTTCCTTTATCTTTAGATTCAGTTTCCTGAGACTCAACCTCTACAACTTCTGATTCAACTACTTCAGTTTCAGCCTCTACAACCTCTGCTTCAGCTTCAACGACTTCTGCTTCAGCTTCAACGACTTCTGCTTCAGCCTCTACAACCTCTGCTTCAGCCTCTACAACCTCTGCTTCAGCTTCGACTGCCTCAGATTCAGCTTCCACCACTTCCAAGCCTACAACATCTGTTGCTGATTCGACAACCACAGTTTCGGATTCCGTATCGACCTCATCCTCTTCAATCTTATCAGCTACAGGAATAACGGGAGGAAGACCGGCTGGACTGTAAACTATGTCGCCAGTACTTTCATCAAATAATATCATTGCTTCCTCATCGAAAAAGAATTCTCTATCATCATCAGTAAAGGAACCTACTACTTCACCAGTATTAATATCAAAAAGAAGCCTAGCTTCAGGATCAAAGAATAGCACAGGTTCAGGATCTGGTTCATCTTCAACTTCCCCTAATCTTTCAAGAGTAGATGTAATAAGATATATCGAAGGAACAAGCATACCTACAAAGAAAACTATGAAAGCTAAACCAATACTCCAAGTAGATTTCTGATTGATAACATCAATTTGAGGATCGTTAGTGAAATAAACATCGCAATTATCTACACCTGCTATAAACATATCATCATCGTAAAGACAAGATCGGTCAGTTCCAATATGGTCTTCATGTACTGCGTCAGGAATAGCCATAACTGAATAACTAGCCATAAAAAGAAGAAAAATTACAATGGCAATGTAGGAACCAAAAGTAACTGCTGAGAATTCAGCTTTACTAATATTAGGTATCAACTCGTAATCTCTAACAAATATCAGAATAGAAGATAGAAACGCTATAAAGGATATAGCATAAACAATAAGACTCAGATTATAGAAAACAATGCCTCTCTGCTCATAACCGCTATCTGAATAGGAGATAACGCTGTCTTCACGATTTCCGGTTTTATCGATTCCATCGTATTGGCTATTTTCTACTTCATCTAAATAAAAATTAAAATCTGAATTTTTAACTAATCCACCTACAATATCATCTGAAGCCGTGTAAGTGTATGTCTCATAAGCTATGAACCAAGAACCCCCAAGAATTAAAACAACTGCTGAGATAAAGACCGGAATTATTGAAACTCCCTGTGACAGTTGCTTGTTGGTTATCATATTTTTGTTTAGATTGTGCTTTATTTAATATTTTACAATTGAAATTAGTAACTTATAATAAATTATATTATATATAATGCTTAAATAAATATAAAAAAATAGGCCTATGATTGTCAAAAAAACGTCCTAAACCTATTAATACCTTTAATCTTTCATAAAGACTAGATGGGTGCAAGAACAACACTATTATTTCTCTTGGTTGCGTCATTTTTAGGAATTGCTTTTGCACTCATTCCAGCAACAGATGCAGAAATGCAGATTAGTGAAATAGAACACGTTAATACAGGAATGCCAAACTCATTAAATATAACCATAACAAATGATTTTGACGAAGAAACTCCCTATAGTTTAGTCATAAACATATTCAGTGAAGATCTTCAAGAAAATATAAATCTAGAATCATCCAATCTAATATTTACAATAGATCCTTTGGAAACATACGATGCTAATTTTCTATTTACCATACAAGTGTCTGGAAACTATAAATTCAACTTAACATTATTATCTAATAACGATGACTCAATAACTACAAGTCATATTGAACAGGAATACTTATTCTATCATTCTTCCCAAATGAATTTAGAAGAAGGAATCGTTGACTACTATTTAGATGAGGAAGATAACGCTAACTGGAGATATAATTCCGACACACAAAATATTGAGCTAATAAATGTAGCCAATGAATACGAGACTGGAGTAATTACAGGACCATATAATACGATTGGAAATAAAAATAACAAACTGGTAATTGAACAGGAATATATTGCTAGTTTGAATGCTGAATACTCGATTAGTTACACTACTGATTTCAATCAAAGCCAACTTTACAGCACAGTGTGGAATGAATTATACCTCATAAGCGAAGGCAGTAATGAATATTTAGAAATAGAACTTGAAACTGGAAAGAACATATATCTATGCTTCTCAGCTACAGATATAGATGCCGATTCTGAGGATTTTTGGAATATTAAATCCATACTTTATCAATATGTACCAATAAAACACAGTTTAGAAGTAAGCATTCAAGAACATTATTTTTTTAATCTGGAACAAACTCCTGAAATAAATCTCAACCTAGCCAATAACGGTCTCTTTGATCAACAACTCGGAAATGTAACAATTAATATTGACTTATTTGATACAGATGAGAAAATAGGGACGTATGTCCGAACCCCAAATATTGAATCTAATGAAATCCAAAATATTAACTTTAGATTAACTGAAATAATTTCACCAGGAAATTATTATTGTAACATTTATGTCACTTTAATTAATGATGATATATATTATGAAGAATTAAGTACACTTTTATCTATTTCAATGCATAATATTGACATTACTGAAACAATAATAACTACATACGACAAGATAAATGTAATAGCACAAACTGACGATCCCGAATCACTGGACTTGGATGGAACATATTTAGTAAAGCCACTAACAAAGAATTATTTCCTATTAGAGATATCAAACATAAATGAGGAAATCTCTTGGAATCAAGAAATAAAAATTATATCTATAATAAGCATGGATGAAATAAAGTTCACAACAAATACAGAGACTAATGATAACACAGATGTCCTTGTTTGGCCTTCAATTAGCTTTGATAATAATGAGGTACATTACGCAAAAGTCATCATAAATAATGAAGGCTTTTACACTGAGAATTATGTAATCTCCTATAGCTATACGCCAACTTTTGTCGAAGAAATAGAGGGACCTAATGAAATTACGATTAATGCAGGTGAAAGTGTAATTCTGGAAGTAGAAATTACGCCGTTACCAAACATGCCAAGCCTAAGTGGAAATCCACTAATAATTGAAATTACAAATAATGGAATAGAAAGAACTGAGGGATACATACTAAGCTATACTGAAACCAAAATCAATATTGTCAGCCAAGAATGTAACCGACATTCCATATTAACTAGTCAAAGCATTTCATGCACCACTATTATCTCCAATAATGGATATCTTAGTAATACACTTGAAGTGAAAATAGGAATCGAAACTGAAAAGGGTATTGAAAAAATTATTGATCAAATAACTATCGAAGAACTAAATAACCAAGAATCATGGATTATAAGAACAACTTACAAGCCAGATGACTCTACGAATTTTAAACTATTCACAAATATCGAAAGTGAAGGAAAATCCATTACATACGGGAAAATGGAAAATAACATTAATGTAATAGAAACAGTTCAAGAAACTGAAGAAGAAATCAGAACATTTAGCATACCTAATATGAGTTTAAGAAATATATTCGTCGTACTATCTATTGCAAGTATAGGCTTTCAATTTCAACGATCGGAAAACATGAAATACCTAACATTTAAATTTTTCATACCCTTATACTCAAGACTTCAAAAAGATACACTAGCTGATGATCCAACACGACAAAATCTATTAAGAATTATTTATGCTGAGCCAGGCGCTAATTTCACCCAACTAAAAGAAAAGTTAGGCCTTCATAATGGAACGTTAGCCCACCACTTACACATTTTAGAAAACCACAAAACTATTACATCTCATACAAGTGGAAGGCAAAGACTATTTTTCCCTTTTGGAAGTGAAAATAGAATAAACATTAGCAATTCATTGATTACAAACAGAACCCAAAAGAAAATTATCAATATTGTCAAAGACAACCCTGGAATTACTCAATCAATGATTTCTCAACAGCTCAAAGTAAGCCGTCAGAAAGTTAACTATCACGTAAACTCACTGGTTTCCAATTCAATATTGAAAATCGAAAAACAGGGACGTATCACAAGATTATATCCCATGCATTTCACTTAGATGGCGAGCCAGGAGGGATTCGAACCCACGGTCGATCGGTTAAGAGCCGATCGCTTTACCTAGCTAAGCTACTGGCCCGCATTAAGCGCTAGAAAAAAGACATTAAAAGAGTATACCTAAAACAATTGCAACATATCGCCAAGAATAAATAATAAAAATATACCAGTACCGACCGCACTCTTCCAGTCAATATTAGCAAACCAAGTCTGAGCTGAGGTTCTATCATCTGTTGAATATAAAGTAGGAGAAGTAGTGCCGTCTTTAGGAACTGCAGTAGTAGAAACATTGGATTTATCCCATTTACTAGAATCGCCCCATGTTTTACTAACTTCAGATGAACGAATTTGATTACTCATTATATTCGAACCTTCCATGTCTATCTCGCGAATTCTCCTTCTTGAAAATTCAAGACCTCCAATGGCAAGCATTATTGAGAATATTAAAATAAGAACTCCACTAAAATTATCAGTATAAATCATACTGTAAACTGCTGCACCGTTCCAAGCTGCGTGAATCAATACGGCCAAAAAATAATATTTTATTACTATACTAAAAGGTTGACCTTCTACTAAGTATTTTGAAATACCATGACCTGTAAAAGAAGTGGCCACTAAATGCAAGAGTATCGAAGATACTGTCCGTAAAACTACTACTGCTAAAATACCAAGATATCCTGCTGTAACTGCATCTTCCGACAAACCATAAAGAATATTCTCTGTGGCTCCAAAACCTAATCCACAAGCTGCACCATAAACAAGACCATCTTCAACTTCATCAATATTACTGCGAACTTCCGTATTTCTAAACATTACAATGGGTTTAACAAACTCTTCTACTATTGGAGCTACTATGACAACTGATAAAATAAGTACCAAATCATCTGAAACTGTACCATCTTCAGCCAAAAAAACTAATAATAAAGAAATCCCTAAACCATTAAACACTATTGCAAGAAAAACACCGGAAACAGCACCCCACGCAAAAGCTATTTTCAATACATCCCAAGGTTCTCTATCTTTTTCCTCCGAATTTCTAATTGATCTAAGATAATAATAAGCTGGAACAAATGATAAAGTAGCTGCAAATACAAAGCCAGCTACACCACCCATGCCAATAAAGGTAAGAACTAAAATGAGAACAAAAACCCATTGCTTTCTACTTAGTATCATATTACTGTTATTGAGAGGTTATGCTATATAAGTTATTTTCAAAATAAATTTGTGATATTTAAGTCAAATGAACTCGGCCTTTATGAGCATAAAAAATACCCCTGCGCATCATTTTATTCATTTGTAATCGAGGGTTACGAATTCCTTTGGCTTGAGCTGCAGTTCTTAGCACCTCAGGATCCACACCATCTCCTGAATCCAAAGAACGCATTAATTCAAGAAGCTTAAACTTAGGCGTATCCTGAATACCCATTGTCTCTTCATCATCGGAAGAATCTCCTTTATTTATAGTAATACTAACTTTTTTAGATACAAAAGATTTCTTTTTGGCAGGCAATGCCTTCTTGATTATTCGTTTTTTAGGGGCGCTCTTCTCTTCAGTATCCGGAACTGGAATTTCGATTTCATCTCCAAACTCTTCCAAATAATCTTCAATTAAATCTTTCAATAATTCAGCAGTAGTTATTTCTTCAATCTTAGCTCTGCTATTGAATAATGCCCACTTGTTTCTAAACTCTTCTGGGATAGCCATACGGAAGTTTAAATTCTTGGGAGCCATAAGGTCCTAACCTCTTTTCTATAAATATCTTATGCTAACAAAGAATCATACTCTTTTTCCAATATATCAATTATATTTTCCCATGAGAAATTTGAGGAAAACTTGCGACCAAAATCACCCATTTCTTTAGACATTTTACTATCTTCTAATATTGAAAATATTGCTTTAGACAATTCATTAGAATTATCGTACTCAACTATCAATCCATTGTTATTTTCAGACATAGCTTCGGGAATACCACCTACTCGGGTACCAATGACTGGAGTATTGGCAGCAGCAGCCTCCAATAACACAATTCCAAATGCCTCATATTCTGATGGTAAAACTAATACCTCAGCCGCAGCAAGAGCTGAACGATATACATTATCATCTACGTGTCCTAAACGATGCATTTTTACATTTTGAGACAAAGACAAAGCATCCAACTCTTTTCCCAATCCCATGTCCGCACCCATAATGACCAAATCAAACTCATCAGAGTCCCCAATTGATATTGCTTCAATCAAATTAGTTAAACCTTTATTCGTAGCTAATCTACCTGCAAAAATAACAAATCTATCAGATATCTGAGGGAATTTATCTCTAAAAACTTTCTTCGACGGTATTTCCTTCCAATCATCCCAATATATTCCATTGTATATTATTTTGATATTATCATCGTTGAGCCCTATCTCTTTGACTAATACTTCTTTTTCATGATTGCTAACGCAAGTAATCAAGTCTGCAGCTTCCATAGTGGATCTTCCAATCTTGGAATCGTAAAAATCTCGCAGTGTCCTTCTCTTAGCACCGCCCCACATTGACCACGAAGGGTGAAAATGTGGAGTTATTACCCAAGGTGTGGACTGCAATTTCTCTCTAATCCAACCTGCATGATTCTGAAAATAACCGTATGAATGTGTATGGATAATGTCTGCTTTTTTAGAAAGAAAGGATTTGATCATGCCTGGAGCTAATACATAGTGAGCTTCCCCGGAGATTGTGAACGCACTGTGCCTTGAAACTGGAATTCCAGATACCTCTGAAGGCATTTCTTTCTTAACAAAAGGAGTTTCTGTGTAAAGATCTGTAGTTATGACCTCAACATTGTGCCCTTTCCCTGCCAAACCTTCTGAATATGCTTTAACCACGGTTTCAGCGCCACCTGGAGCTGGAGGATATCTCACACAACCCTGAAGTATATTCATTATATTAGACATACAAGGTGCCTTTTAAGCCCCCGACCTTGCCCCGTTATTGTCAGAAACACAAGACATTAGCAGCCCTCTATCGAGCCACCTCGAAGAACTCAGATTGCATCTTATGCAACCTTTCATATCAACTATTATTATTATCCTACTGGCACTACCGTTTTCAAGCTTAATAATTGATTACTTACTGAATGTAACTAATCTTGAAATTACAAACCTGACTACTTACACTCCTACCGAATTTCTTAGATTGAAATTGTACTTGAGCCTAATCGTCAGTATTGTTATTTCATATCCTTTGTGGATAATAGGAATTTATAATTTCTCGAGCCCTGCATTGACCGATAAAGAAAAAAAAACATTCCAAATTAGTTCCTCAGTAGGATTTACCCTTTTTATTCTCGGAAGTATGTTAGGACTTTACTATCTTACTCCTTTTATTTTTGAAATACTACTAAATAATGACAATATTACTGTTGCAAAATTATCAATTTATAGTACTATTAAATTATTAATTTCAATATCTTTATTTTCTGGGATTTTACTAAGTTTACCATTGGCAACTATGTTTTTGATAGAACATAGCGATAGTAAAATACAACTTAGAAAATATTTATATATTTTGATATTAGCCCTTATTGTTCTAGGGACACCTGAACCATCAATGATAATTAATCTAATTTTTCTAATATTCTTTGGTCTCATTATGGAATTAACTATGTTTTTTTCAGGAGGTATAAATGCGAATTAAAGAATACCAAAAATATATCCTTTACTCAGTTATATCTCTAGCTACTTTACTCCGCATATTTCATAACTATAATTGGAAAATTTGGGGAAGTGATTCTGGAGAATATCTGTATCTTACTAGACACTTAGTTCAGAATGGAACCATGTTGAGTGAAAATTATATTGGATGGGGAAGGGCATATCCCGACTTTCAAGGGATGCAAATTCTAGTAGGTTCCATATCTTTACTGACAACTATAGAATATCATTATGTACTAATGTGGCTAATTCCACTAGTTTCATCACTTGCAATCCCAATGTTATTCATTATAGGAAAAGAAATAACCGGATTTGTACCTGCTTTATTTGGATCTGCATTTTATGGAGTAACATTTGGAGTTGTGTATGCAAATTCACACCCTATGCCTGGTGGATTAGCTGAAACTTTGGGTTTTGTTGTATTATTAAATTGGATAATGATATTGAAAAATAAAAATATTTGGGTAGTAAATCCCCTGAAAAGAAACGCCTGGGCCAACATGATGAAATTCTCATTTTTTGCCCTACTAATTACGCACCATTTCTCATTACTTTTGGTAATGGGCGCCATGTTAGGAATATTAATTGTGGAAATTGCTGCAGGTAATAAGAAAATTGCCAAGGAGGGAATTATGACAGTAGGCTTAATGTCATTAGCAATTTCAGTGTATTGGCTGATTTACGCTAAATCATTCAGAAAGATGTTGGACAATAGTGCCTTTGATTTCTTACCTGAAAACATCCCGACAACTATTGTCTTAACACTTATCCCAATTTTTTCGCTATTAGTTTTATGGTTTTTCAGAGAAAAACTTTTCTTGCCAGTATGGACTGAAAACATTAATCACCAAAATTATCTTAAGAGAACAGGTGGGGCATTTGTTGGTGTATTTGCTGTAATTCTTCTTGTTCTCTGGAAAGGCGTTCCTGGGACCGATATACCTGTTGACCTAGAAGCTACGCCTTATTTGGCCGTTAATTTAGCCATTATGTCATTAGCTTGTGTTCCTAGTTTTGTAATTTCTAAAAAGAATGGATGGCTACTATGGGGTTGGTTACTACCTATACTTAGCTTGGCAGCAATTGGAGCGGTAACTGGATCTCATCTACTAATTGCTTACAGGCATGCACCATACTTGATGGCGCCTGTGGCACTTATGATTGGAATAAGCTTCCAATATTTTTTAATTGGCTTTGAACAAGAAAAAAGAAAATATATCACAACTTTATTTACGATTTTACTACTTGGATGTGCTTGGGGTGCATACCCACCTCCTGCAGTTATGGGAGGTTTTCAGGAAGGTACTAGCCAAGAAGAAATCGATGCAGTATTATGGATTAATTTATTAGAAAAAGATAGTCTAGTAGTTAGTGATCACCGCCTAAGCAGTTTAACATTTGGACTCACTGAAACGAATGCCAGCTGGGAAAATGGAGTAGATGTTATTACCGGAGACATTGAACAAGCTATCGAAGCTGGAGAGACTCTATCAACTCCACAAGCAGGAGTGAAAACAGTTTCATATATTGTTCTTTCTGAAGAAATGCAAAAAGGTGTTGCATTATTACAGTGGGATCCTGCTGAAGAATTAACCGGAGAGGCTAAAACAAAATTTACAGACAATGACCAATTTCCAGTCTGGTTCGATAATGGGGATACTACTATAATGAGAATGAACCCTTACTAATTATGCATCCTGAAGAAGCTAAGAAAGAAGCTAAAGAAATTTCTGATTGGATTATTGAACTACGCCGTGAATTACACAGACATCCTGAACTAATGTATGAAGAAGTAAAAACTAGTGCACTCGTTAGAAGAGAATTGGATAATTTGGGCATTCCTTACAAATCCCCAATCGCAAAGACTGGAGTATTGGCTTCGATTGGAAATGGAAACGGGCCTTGTGTCGCTCTACGTGCAGACATGGATGCTTTGCCTATACATGAAGAGACTGATGTGGAGTTTAAGAGTGAAATTGATGGAAAAATGCATGCCTGTGGACATGACTGCCATACTGCAATGTTGTTAGGAGCTGCAAAAATTCTTAAAAGCAAGGAATCTGAAATTAACGGAACTGTAAAATTATTCTTCCAACCTGCTGAAGAAGGAGGGGCCGGAGGCAAACTAATGAGAGATGAAGGTGCATTAGAAAATCCCAAAGTTGAACGCATATTTGGATTACATGTGTGGCCTCAAATGCCGACCGGGCAAATTGGTTCAAAGAAAGGTACATTTTTGGCAGCTACCTCTTTTTTAGATCTAACGATAAAAGGTGTAGGAGGGCACGCAGCAGTACCTCATTTAACAAGAGATCCGGTACTAACATCTGCCCAAATTATAACAAATCTTCAATCGGTAATATCTCGTGAACTAGACCCTTTAGATTCAGGAGTTGTGAGTATAAGTGCAATACATGGAGGTATGGCTGCTAATGTTATCCCTTCTGAAGTAAAAATATTAGGAACTTTAAGATCATTGACAATGGATGGGTTGAAAGGTTTACAACGAAGAGTGAAAGAAATAGCTGAAAAAATTGCCGAAGCACATGAATGCGAAGCAATTGTGGAATACCCTGGTAATGATTATCCACCAACTGTAAATGACGGTGATATGTGGAATTTTGCGAAGAATATAGGTAAAGATATGTTAGGTGAAGAAAATGTCAATGAACTCGATGCTGTAATGGGTGGAGAGGATTTTGCATATTATACAGAACAAGTAAAGGGATGCTTTGTAGTACTAGGTGTTCAAAATAAAGAAATAGATGCGATATACAGTGTTCACCATCCAATGTTCAAAGCAGATGAACAAGCACTCCACATTGGAACTGCATTACATACTACCTTTGCATTAAATAGTTTAGAAGAACTTAAAAATTAACTATTCAACCGTAACTGACTTAGCCAAATTACGTGGTTTATCTATCTCAGTACCGAGCTCATGTGCTACATAATAAGACAATAATTGCATGAAAACAGCAATTGGGAATGGAGATAGAACCGGATCTATCTCTGGTATTTCAAAACAGAAATCAGATACTTTCTTAGCTAGTTCATCACCCTTTTGAGCAACTGTAATTACTGGAGTTTTACGTGCTGACATCTCTTCGATATTAGAGATTAATTTTGAATATGTGTGATCCTGAACTGCAATGGCTACTACTGGAGTTTCCTCACTAAGTAAAGCTAATGGACCGTGCTTTAATTCACCTGCAGGATAACCTTCCGCATGAATATATGATATTTCTTTAAGCTTCAAAGCACCCTCTAAAGCTAAAGGATAGTTAATGTTGCGGCCAACAAAAAAGACAGATTTAGAATTTACAAATTGAGATGCCAATTCCTTTATAGATTCTGAATTATTCAACACCTGAGTAATTTTACTAGGTATTTTTCTAATTTCAGATTCCCATAATTTCAATTGTGGGTAATCAATTGAACCTGAATTAAATCCTAAATGTACTCCTAGAGCGTATAATGCCTGCATTTGCGTCAAAAAAGTTTTTGTAGCTGCAACACCTATCTCTTGACCAGACTTAGTTAGAATGACACCATCAACTTCTCTAGTTATTCTGCTTCCTGGAACATTACAAATTGCAATAGTGTGACAACCTTGTTGTCTTGCCGCTCTAGCTGCTGCTAAGGTATCTGCAGTCTCTCCACTTTGGCTAATCAAAACCACCAATGGTCTCGAAGATAACAAACCACCAACACCCTGAACTGGAGCTGCATATCTAAATTCTGAAGAATAACTAACTGAAACTGGTATTGCAGTCAGCTGCTCGATAACGTATTTTCCGACTAAACCGGCATGATAAGAAGTCCCGCAAGCCACTACAGACACACTACCAATCTTCCAATTAAGACCTAATTTTTCAAGAGGTGAATCTGTTAATAATTCAGTTAAAGAATCCTGTAAAGCTTTTGGCTGTTCAAAAATCTCTTTTAACATAAAATGTTCAAATCCCCCTTTTTCAGAGACTTCAGTATATTTTTCTACTTTCTCTATCTCATAATCAATCGCATTCAATTTATCATCAAAATCATATTTTTTATACGTTCCAGTTTGTAAAAAGTCATTAATTTGCTCAAAA
>JAAZXP010000036.1 GCA_014240055.1 Methanobacteriota archaeon
ATCTCTTTTTCGACAACTTTAGCCTCTGAAACTAACCCTTTTACTGTTGACAAAACACGAATTTGCGTAGTTCCGATTTTTATAGATTGAGATTTCATCGACATTTGTGAAAGAATAGGGCACTAAAAACTAAGAGGTTTACATTTGTGATGTTCAAAACACCCTTTGCAAAGAACTTCTGAACACGGTTTACAATTATTTGTTGCTAGACTACCACACTGTTTGCAGTTCCCTGCAATCACTCACTACCTTCCCAACGTGAGAAAATATCTGAATCATAACCTAACAAATCTAAAACTCGTCCAACAATAAAATTAATATTATCATCTAAAGTTTTAGGTTTATTGTAAAATGCTGGAGATGCTGGTGCAATAATTGCTCCTGCATTGGATAATTTAGCCATATTATCTATGTAAATCGAACTCAATGGCGTTTCACGAGGTACTAAAATCAATTGACGTTTTTCCTTAAGCATAACTAATGCCGCTCTTGTTACTAAATTATCTGAAATTCCAGCAGCTAATTTACCTAAAGTTGTTCCTGAGCATGGAACAATTGCCATTGCTTTGGCCTTAAACGATCCTGAAGCGATACTTGCTGCAAGATTTCCATTTTCATGAACTACATCTGCTAAAGCTAAGACTTCTTTCCATGAACGGCCATCGCCTTCGTGCTTGTTTACTAATTCTGCAGAGGGACTGCAAGTTAAATGTACTTCAACATCAAACTCTTTGAGTATCTCTAAAAGACGAACTCCGTAAGGAATCCCTGATGCTCCAGTAATACCTACTACTACGCGATCCATACACTAATGCAAACTTCGGAGTCTTATAACTTTTGTTTTCTATGCAGTCCCATCACGCCAGGCTTTGTTTTCTGCAGTTTCATTAGCCCAACCCGATTTTGATTCCCATGGTAAAGCCTCTTCAAATCTAGAACCATTACCATTCAAATTTGGCATTTTACCAGTTTTAGCAAATTCATATAGAGCAGCTACAACGACTACTTCTGCAGTATTAGCCCATAAAATCAAACCTCCAATTAATAATACTCCAACAATTATTCCAGCTTCTGGAGATATCATATAAATTAATAAACTTATACCAAGTGAAATTACAATGCCAATCACCGTAATGAGACCAATTCCTAAACCACTTGTTACATTTTCACCCCAAGTCTTTCCAAATAAAGCTCGACCATCCCTCAAACCTTCTCTCACTCCTTTCTTTTCAAGGACAATCATTGGAATAATAAAGAATGTGTACATCCACCATGCTACTTCAACAAGGAATAACATAATCATAGCTATCATTTTCATAGCTGGATGTCCTTTAGAATTCTTTTGTACCGAATCTCTAGCAATTCTTAGAAGAAGACCTACAGTTCCTGCAATAATACCCCATAAAATTATTATATGAATTCTACTAAAAGCAGCTCGAATACCAGTCATAATTGTCGGATCTCCACCAGTTAATCTTTCATGTGCACTAGCAATTATAGCCGTATTCCAAAAAACAACAATGATACTGCCAATCATATATGTCACGAAAATCCAAGCCATGTAAGCATCCGTCATTTCACCACCAATTGATTCACCTGTTTGAGGATCTGTTTTTTCATTAGTAAAAGCCCAGTGGTTTTCGGTCGTTTGGTCAGCTTCGTATACTGGATATGATGCCGCACCTATAGTCGCAAATACCATTAAAGCTGATAAAAACGTATAAAGCAAAAGTTCTGGATCGGCCTTAACTACTGAAAAACTAAGCTTGCTAAGCGTCCAACCACGGCCTATTGTATCGAAAAAACCCATAAAGTTTCAAAGAATACCAGATATATACTTTTTTCCAAAAAAAGATTTCCACAGATAAGCGTATAAGTGCATACTTTTCCAATACATCATGGATAACCGCTTTACTGCACCTGGAAAAATAATTCTTTTTGGAGAACACGCAGTAGTTTATGGAAAACCTGCAATAGCAATTCCAGTATCTGGAATGAGGGCAAGTGCATGGAGTGAACCTAATGAAAAAGGATTGACCATAAATGCATTAGACCTTAATGAAAAATTTGATCTGAAGAACACTAGTAATCAATTCAGTATCTTAGCTCAAACTATCTTATCACAAAATAAGCAAAATGAACCTAATTTAACTATAAATCTGTCTTCAAAACTCCCTCAAGGTTCTGGAATGGGGAGTAGTGCGGCAACTGCCACTGCAGTCTGCAAAGCACTATCCAACCACTTGGGTGTAGATCTTGATGCAAATCAAGTTTCAGAACTTGTTTTTAATGCTGAAAAAATAGTACATGGAACGCCTAGTGGAATTGATAATACAGTCGTTGCCTATGAAATGCCAGTCTATTTTATTAAAGGAGAAAAACCAGTAACGTTCACACCAGGAAGACGGTTTTATCTAGTCATTGGAGATACAGGTATAGAAGCTTCAACCAAAGAAACTGTAAGTAATGTTAGAAAAGCTTGGGAAAAAGAACCCGGATTGATGGAAGGATATTTCAGTGAAATTGAGATAGTAACTGAAAAGGGAAAACTGGCAATTGAACAAGGAAAAACAGAATTAATTGGAGAAATCATGAGTAAGAATCATGAATTATTAAATTCTATTGGAGTAGGTCATAAGAAATTAGATGAACTTATTGATATTGCAAACAAGGCTGGAGCTGTAGGGGCAAAATTAACAGGCGGTGGAGGTGGGGGTAACATGGTTGCCTTAGCCAAAAATATAGATGATCAACAATACATACATGATAAAATAACGGAAGCCGGATATAGGGCCTATCAGACTTCATTTGGAGAGCAAAGATGAACCTCAAAGAATTTGTAGATTTATTAGAACAGAAAGGTAAACTAAAAAGAGTTACAAAAGAAGTAGATCCTGTTTATGAAGTTGCTGCACTAATGGATGAAGCTGGCGACACTCCCTTATATTTAGAAAATGTGAAGGGTAGCGTATTACCTTGTATCACAAATATTTGCTCAAGCCGAGAATTAGTGGCTCTAGCTCTAGAATGTGCACCCAACGATATTATATCGAAGATATCTAATGCAATTAATAATCTCAAAGAGCCTATAACTAAAGAAGTTAAACAGTACAAAGAAATTGAACCTTCTCTAGACAATTTACCTATTCTAACACATCAAACAACTGATGGTGGACCATACATTGCCTCAGCGATGGCTGTAGCCCATGATCCTGAATTTGGTAGAAATATTTCATTCCATAGGGCGATGAAAATAGATAGTAACCATATGGTTATGAGAATTCTAGATAGGCATCTTAAGGAATACATGGATAGAGGCCTCAAAGAATTTGCTTATTGTAACGGAGTTTCAGTCCCAGTGTTGTTAGGTTCTGCAACTTCATTTGAAATTGAAAGCGACGAGATGGCTGTAGCCAATGCCTTAGCAGAATCACCAATTATTGAAGTTGGAGGACATATGGTTCCAGAATCTGAAGTTGTTATGATTTGTGAATTTACAGGTGATTTACATGACGAAGGTTCTTTCTTAGATTTAACAGAAACTCCTGATATTGTCCGTAAGGGACCAGTCATTGAAATTAAGAAAATATTTGTAAGAGATGATTCCATATTTCATGCATTACTACCAAGTGGGCCTGAACACAAAGTTCTCATGGGAATGCCAAGAGAGCCAACCATCTATAATGCAGTCAATAAAGTAGTGGATTGTCATGATGTGTTTATGACTCACGGAGGCGGTTCTTGGCTTCATGGAGTAGTTGCAATCAATAAAATGAAGGAAGACGACGGAATGAAAGCAATCGAAGCTGCTTTTGCAGGGCATGCATCTATGAAACATGTATGGATCGTTGATTCGGATATAGATATTACTAATCCACAATCTGTCGAATGGGCTATGGCTACACGTTTTCAAGGAAATAAAGGCCTTGTAGTAAAAACAGGAGTAAAAGGTTCATCATTAGATCCAAGCTCGAATCCAGAAACGAGAGAGACTGTAAAAGTAGGATTCGACTGTACCATTTCTCTTGATCGCAACAAATCTGATTTCACTAAGCCTAAACCAGGAATGAAAGTTAAATTGGAAGACTATTTAGATTAATGAAATTAACACCTGAGCAAGAACAAATTCTTGAGGGAAAAGAAGGAACTACAAAGCAAAAAGCTATTCGACTTTTAATTGATTTAGGAGAGGCCGCAGGTTCTGAAAAATTGGTGCCTGTTGTTTCAGCTCACGTCTCAGGAGTTTCACCTTTAACTGGCGGTGAAGGTTTAATTCAATTTTTAAAGGATTTAACTGCAGATGGGAAATCAGAAACTGCCGTTGAAACTACATTAAACTCAGCCGGTTGCGATAGAACCAAATTTGAAGAAATGGATATACCAGTAAAAGATTACGTAGAAAATCAGCAAATTATATTAGATGCATATGAGAATCTAGGAATAAATTTATCTTTATCTTGTACTCCTTATGACAATCTTACTGTTGAAGGAAATGCCTCATGGGCTGAATCGAATGCTGTCTGTTTTGCTAATTCATATACTAAACTAAGAACAAATCGAGAATCTGGTTTATCTGCGATTGCAACTGCAATATGTGGATTCACTCCAGAATACGGTCTCTTATTCGATGAAAACCGTATTCCAAATCTGAAAGTAACTGTGGATTGTGAATTAAATGAACCTGTAGATTATTCCATTCTAGGAGACTGGATAGGCAAGCAAATACAACCAAAATGGAAAATTGAATATGGACCTATTCCTTTGATACTTGGAATTAAATCATTAAATTCTGAATGTCGGAAAGCCTTGACTGCTGCTGCTGCAAACTACGGAAGTCCTATGCTATTCGTAGATGGTTTTACAGAAAAACCTAAAAATATGATTTTAAATGCTGAACTCATATTTACTAAATCCGATTTAGAAAAAAGATATTCAGAGTTAGCACCTAAAGAAACTGTAGATTTAATCACAATTGGATGCCCTCAAGCTTCCTATGAAGAAGTAGAAAGAACAGCTGAATTACTCAATGGAAAACAAATGCCTAAGGGCCGTTTATGGCTATTTACTTCATCAGATAATTTTGATAAAGCTAACCAAAAGGGATACATCAAGATGGTCGAGAATGCAGGTGGTCTTGTCCTACGGGAAACATGTCCTGAAGTCGTTCATTATAACCATTCGAAAGTTAAACATATCTTAACAAATTCTATGAAAGCTGAACACTATTTGAAATCAGGCCTTAATTCAATTAATACATCAGTCATGAAATTATCGGATTGTGTCGAACACGCTATTAATCCAAAATTAGTAACTAAAAAACAAATAGCATCCAAGAATGCGAAAATAGCAAAACACTTGGTATCTGAAAAAACCAAACAAATAGGCAATCTTACGATTAATGGAAAAGGATTGAAATCTCAAAACGAATGGAATATAGAGGGAGAAGCACTGGTTACAGATGTACCCATTACATTTTTAGGATTTGTTAATAGAAATACTGGAGTAATAGAAGAAGAAGGACATCCACTAAATGGCCAATCCATGGCTAATAAGATTTTGATATTTCCTAAAGGAAGTGGATCTACTGTTGCTCCGTATGTACTTTTAGGACTTTTTTACAACGGAAATGGCCCTATTGCAATAATTAATACAGATTTAGATCAGCAAACTATTCCTGCATGCAGTCTTCTTGGAATACCATACGCACATTCTTTTGATGATAACCCTTGTCAAACTGTCAATAATGGAGAAAAAATAAAACTTAAATTAGAAAATGGAGAAGTTAAGCTGGAAGCTTTAAATAGAAAATAATGGAAATTTATCTTATTGTTATCGGATTAATTATTGCCTCTATAATTGGATACTTCATTATGATTAATGTCATATATTTTTTAGCACCAACAAAAATAATGGAACATTTTCCAAAAAAATGCCCACTCCCCACAAAATGTACTAGAGTAGCAGATACGAATACCCGTGGCTACGGATTAAAATCAATTACATTAAAAAACAAGGTATCTGAAACACAAAAAAAGATTATAGATCTCATAAAAAATAAAACAAATATGAATATTGTAAATGAAAAAGAAGGATTTATTCATAGTGTAGCTATTACGCCTTTTTTTAGATTTTATGATGATATTACTATAAAAATATTTGAAGATGAAGGAAATACAAATGTATGGCTTCAAAGCCAATCAAGATTAGGAATTCATGATTTATACGTTAACGAAAAACGTATACAGGATTTACATAAAAAAATAATGAAACTCGAATAGCTATTTTTTCACTCTAGACATCAATCTTATTTTACGATTTTCTCGCCAGGACTCTAGTCTATTTCTAAAGCCAGTTTTTGTTTTTTCAGTGAAATTTTTCAATCTAACGCTCAACTTCTTAGATTTCCAATGCTCTTCACACTCTGCAGATAATTGAGATATATTCTCCATAACTTTATCGGTAAAATCGCGTAAATTCTCGTGATTAGCTTCTGAATCCCCAAAATAGATTGGATCTCCAAATTTATAGTAAAATTTTCGCCAAGGTCTAGGTATTTTTTTAGTAACTGGCCAGACATCATCTGTTTGTCTAATGGCCACAGGAACTACTGCAGCACCTGTTGCAGCTGCAAGACGGGCAACACCTGTCTTTCCATCTCCCATAATTCCATCACGCGATCTAGTACCCTCTGGAAATATTCCAATTGCTCCACCATTATTCAAAACTTCTACAGCATTTTCCATACCTTCCAAACCACCTGAACCTCTATCTACAGGAATAACGCCTACTTGCTTGAACACTAAACGCCTAATTGCCCCTTCAAAATGCTCTTTCTTAGACATGTAAGAAACGGGTCTCTTAGTTGCAGTCATTATGAATGCAGGATCAATATGTGAAAGATGATTCGCAGCTATTATCAAAGGCCCATCAACTGGAATTTTAGATCTGTCCAAGTATCTTGGCCTGAACATTATTCTAAGGAAAGTCCCTAAGGTGAGCTTTGTTGTCCGATAAGACAGTGGAACTTTACTTTCCATTGTGGCCTAACGCAAAGCGATAATATATCTTTGTTTAATAAAATTAAATTAAAGACTGTTCTTCAAGTACTACTGTCTGAACATGAGGGACGCTATTGAGGCCATCTTCTACTTCTGTAGCAAAACCATCTCTATCAATGCCAATTATGGCAATCATAATGGCGTTAAGACCAAATGCAAATGGTTTAATTTCGTGTGCACTCAAGGTACCGTCCTCTGGAAGGACTTCCTCGATTTTTGCTAGTATAGCATCTGTGTCTGAATCTGGAGATTCTGGCATAATTCGATATTTTAAGGCTACTTCACCCATGAATAGTGAGTCTTCAAAGGGTGTTTATTTAATTTGGGCAGGAATGCAAAAAATATTAATAACACCGTTGACAGGTAATCTTTGGTATAATATGGCAATAGACGAAGATTATCAAGAGACATTTGAGAAAGTAGACACTTACGATGGTGAAAGTCAACCTATTCAGATTTGGGCTAAGGATCAAGACTCATATTCTGGAATCGGAACCGATAAACTAGGAATATGGGGTACTATAGTCGGCGTAGATTTTGACCTTTGTGTGGCTGATGGGGCTTGTATTGACGCATGTCCTGTAGAAGTTTTTGAATGGATTGATACTCCTAATTCTACAGCATCAGACAAGAAAGCAATCATGATTCGTGAAGATGAATGTATTATTTGCAGAGCATGTGAATCTGTTTGTCCTGTTGAAGCAGTTCTTATTACTGAAGACTAAATAACACTCCTATGGAAGAACCTGAGCTACGTGTTGGAGGATGGGAAAAGCAGGGTGGTAGAAAATGGGTCAAACGCTTATTTAGTTTAACCGTAGTAGTTTTTCTTGGCACCATACTTCTAGGGCCTAATGCTGTAGACTATAGGCCAGCTTATGTTTCTTCAGATTCCCTTTATTTTCCAACAACATGGAATGGGCCTTTCGACATCCAATATTCTAAAGAATTCAATGGTCATCTTAAAATATCAAGTATTAGTTATGAAGCTTCTGATAGTAAATCAGGTAAAATGGCTGTAATCTCTATATCTTCTTTAATTGATTTAAGCAATCTGAATACGAAAGCTATCAGTACACAATCTATAGTCGTAGAAAAAGTAGAATCTAAGGCTATGCTAGAAGGTGTAAACCTAAAATCTGGAACTGGTAAAATATTAAATACGGAATTTATCGAAAATCATGGAGTTTATGCTAATGTGTATCAATGGGATGCAAATGTAACTGATTCTGCTAATTTCTTTTTAGGCAATGGAATTGGTAGTGAAATACTTGTAAAAGCATACTCTTGGACCATTGAAAAACAATCACTGAACTTTAATAATGGTTCTGATCTTTCCCAATTACAATCACAAACAATAATATGTATTGTCTTTGGCATAGATAATAATGCCATTGAACAGGCAACTGAAATGATAGGAAATATAAAAATATAAAATGTTATTTTGTCCCGAATGTAAAGCTATAATGTACCCTGATGGAGACAAACTAAAGTGTAAAAGATGTGGACATAGTCAAAGTAAAGGTAAACCAAAAATTACCAGTAGAGAAAGAGAAGACAAAGAAATGGTTGTAACCGAGGGCGTGGAAGGGACATTACCTAAGACAAATATTATCTGTCCAAAATGTAAACATAATGAGGCTACATATTATCTTAGACAAACAAGAGCTGCTGACGAGCCAACTACTAGATTCTATCAATGTACTGGTTGTAAAAATCGTTGGCGAGAATATTAGACCAAACGGCCATTAGACTCTAATAATTTATTTTTTATAAAAGATAGTATTTCCTCTTTAAGTTCTGATGATTTATCACTATTTTGAGAATGACATATTAATTCAATAACATTACGCATTGAATCTTCACCTCCAGTTGTTCTTACAAATATCATTGACAAATATGGTGAATCATCTAAATTGTCTTTACCAGAATGATAAAGGATCGAACGCGTATCGTCTATTTTAGAATTACACAAGAATAAACCCGGTATATTTTTTGAAATATCCGTAATTTTCTTAATTGATAAACCCTCTATATTTATAGAAGAATGAGAAGTATAATCTTTATATTTTAACCGTAAAGAATCATGTTCATCAGGTTTAATTTCTAATGGATCTACATAGCATCCTAAGAAATTAGTTTCAATATCTCCCAAATTGATAGTATGCTTTCTTCCAGTACTGTCTGAATATTGTAAAACCATCCTAACTCGTGTAAATACTCTGTTTACTGAATTCAATTGGAAAATGGAAGAAACTGTCTCTCCAGCTTCTAAATGATTGACTCGAATAACGCCCGATTGAGGTTCGGAAAGGCTAATGCCTGGGCCATCCAATTTAATACGTAAGAAAATATCACTAATCTTTTCACTAGAATTGTTTTTCAATACCATATTAAGGTCTATTTTATCCTTAGAGGAAAAAGTAGAACTTACTAAAACTAAATGTTTTTGTTCTGAGCTATAATCTACAAATGCAATATGATTATCTATTCGATCATTAATCAAATCCATCTTTGAAAAACGTATGTTGGAACTTTTATGGTAAATAGATAAAAAATCCTCAGGATTTGAGTCTAATTTTCCCGATCTTAACCAGTCCATAACTAACTCTTTAACTTTGGATTCTAAAGAAACTACATCATTATCATAACTTTTAGAAAGGTTCGATAAATTAATAATTTCTTCAGAAATGCCTTTTTTAGATTCTTTTAAAGATATGAGAGTATTATGAGTATTTGAATTCTTTTCTGATTTAATTTCAAATCTTTTTAATTTATTTAGAAGGTTTTTTGCCCTTTTTAATGATTTATCCAAATTAGTTTTATCGTGTAAATCTCTATGAAACGAATAATAGGGATAAATAAGAGGAATCATTTCATCAGTATGAGCCCCCATCAAGCCCAACTTATCCATAAAAGAAGATAAATTATCTAAATAGCTAACGTGCCTTTGATGTAAAGAAGATAATTGCTGATTTGCCCCATCTGCTAACTGAAAGGATTCTTTCAAAAAATTAAAATTACCTGATTTTAATGATTTGGAATTTTGGATATCTTGGGCAATTTTAACTAAATTTTTTTCATAAATAGAAACCTTATCGAATAATATATCTGTATTATTCAATACTGCATCTATTTGAATACGTAAGAATCCTTCATTTTGAAACCAATGAATCTTACTTTCGGAAGCAAGGATAACGTCTCCCCCATTATCAGAAAATATAAAATTTATTATTTTTTCACGTGCTTGATAAGACCAACATTGCTCGCCATCGCTATCTAATACATGAAATACTTTATTGGAAGATATACCTGTCATTTCACCAGATTCAAGGACTGTTGAAATATCTAAATCTTCTCTAGAATTATAAGTCCATATTTTACTACCATTCCGATCCTGACAGACTATATTTTTAGAGTCTTCAATAAATATGTGTTTTAATCCATTATTTGAAAATTTAATATGATTGGAAATATTTTCTTTATTACTCCACAATTCAGCCCCAGAGTATGAAAATGCAAATATTCCACTAGATGAAACTGCCAATAAATATTCAGAAGAACAAGCGATCTCAGAATAATCGTTTTTATCGCTCAGCTTAAAAAAAGCGTCATCTTCTTTAACAAGAAACAAGCCATCCTCATTGCAGACAATTAAATGCTTTTCATCTGATAGGGACATTTCAAGTATGGGAGTGGATAATGATGCCTCTCGCTCAACTTCTCCAAACTGATTAAGGTAATATATTTTATTTTGATTAGCTAAAATAATAGAACTACCATTTTTACTGATACAGAAAGTACTGTCCTTACTTAAATTATCATATTTCCAGTTTAGTTTACCCCAAAAATCGTAACAAATCAAACTGCTAATAGTTCTAACAAAGAGACTATTCGTAAAATCTACTAAATGTATCTCTTTACCATCAGTCAGTGGTATTTTCTCAACTAATTCGCGATTATTAAATATAGTAATATTCGTATCTGACAAAACTGAAACTATATCTCCATTTCTATTACCAGACAGACCTATCACAGTTCCATCTATCGGTTGACGTGCCAGAAGTTTTACAGGCTTCCATGAATCTTTTTTTATTGATGTACTGCGCAACATTCTTCTACGATTTCACTCCGAGACAATACCTTATGACTAACCCTAAATAAGAATAAATGTTGGAGCCACCGGAGGGATTTGAACCCTCGGCCTGCTGATTACAAGTCAGCCGCTCAACCGGGCTAAGCTACGGTGGCCTATACCCCTTTCAAGGTTGCTAAACAAAAAGTTTTACCCTCCGTTCCATCGAATCTATTGGAAAATATCCTTTTGGATGACGAACAGTATATATACAGGCCGCTTGTGCGAGCATCCCTGATTTTACAGGAAGGAGAATCACAAGTGGCAAAAGGACTTTACACCGCAACAAAACAGCGTAACAATCGCCAACAGCAAAGATGGAATGACCGATACTATCGTAAGAGAGTTATGAAGCTTAAAGAAAAAGCTGACCCTCTACAAGGTGCCCCTCAAGCTAAAGGAATTGTTGTTGAAAAAGTTGGTGTTGAAGCAAAACAGCCTAATTCTGGAATACGTAAAT
>JAAZXP010000037.1 GCA_014240055.1 Methanobacteriota archaeon
TATCTAAGGAAAGGAAGTCTGCAGAAAAAAAATCTAAAACTGAAATAAAATCAGCGACAAAAGGCATAATTAGGAGATATGGAACTTGTGAACCTACTATAATTTCCATTTCTAATAGGTATACCAAAAATCCTGTGACAGTTGTTCCAACTATGAAAAAACTGTTAAGAAAGTCGACAGGGTATATTGTAAAAAACAATAGAGTCAATAGAGGTAGTACAGCCTCACCTGGACCAAGTACAGCGCCCTCATCTATAGAATAATGATAGGCTCCATTAACCATTAGTATCGGAATTATAAGAGTAAAATAAATCTCATAATACTTTTCTCTATATTCTTTTGATAACAGTAGTGCATAAACTGTAATTGAACTGATAATATGTACAAAAGCATAGATTGGTTGTATTCCTAATTGTTTAATATCATCTAATATTACGAGTAAAAAAATAAGATGTCCTAATAGCATTAGGTTCCAAATATAGTTTTTATTTTTCTCCAACTTTACATTCTTATATTCTTGTTCCAAATTAAGATCTTTAAAAGTGCATGTTAGGCGATTAATGCTCTCTTCTAACTCTCCCATTGAATTTACCCTATATTTCATAATATTTAAGAATATAACCTAAAATAGTCTATCTGTTTGTAATATCATGGAAGATTTTGATGATGATGAGTGGGCCGAGATGCAAGAAATGTACATTAATCATACTTCTAAAGAATTAGATAAGATAAATAATCAATTGGATTTAGACTCACTAGAGGCAATACGTATTTTCGGTCATAATATCAAGGGCAGCGGGGGAATGTATGGCTTTAATGAAATTACTAACATTGGCCTTCAAATAGAAATTGCTGCAAAGGCGAGTGATTTGGATTCAATAAAATCAAGTCTATCTGAGCTGGAAACTTTTTTGAAGTCTAAAATATAATCAGGCATCAATTTCTAATAATAAAGT
This sequence comes from Methanobacteriota archaeon, assembly GCA_014240055.1. GTDB lineage: Archaea > Thermoplasmatota > Poseidoniia > MGIII > CG-Epi1 > CG-Epi1. The sequence goes on from JAAZXP010000037.1 coordinate 957, forward strand.
TCTATGCAGTATATTATGCCGAGTGAAGATTTGCCAAATATACTTGCTGTAGATGATGATTTTGCAGTGCGGATGGCAATGGATTTTATGTTTAAGAAATGGCCAGAATATAATTTAATTCTCGCAGAAGATGCAAAGGATGCCTTGGTTAAATTAGAAGAAAGGAATTACATGATGATGTTCAGTGATATCAATATGCCTGAAATTTCAGGTTTAGAGTTGCTGGAGATGGTAAAAGCTAAGTATCCTGATTTACCAATATTTATGCTAACATCAGAGACAGATATTCAAAATTCTATTACTGCCTTTAGACACGGAGCCATGGACTATCTTTTGAAGCCACCAACTGTAGCAAGTATCAAAGGAGCTATTGACAAGACTGTAGAATATATTGAAGAAAAGGCTGAAAAAGAAAGGATTGACATGAGCGATTTCAAGCAAATGGTTGAGGGTTTTTCACCTGAAGAGATGGGTCTTACTAAATCAGGATCTAAAAATACCGAATTTACAAAATTAGTTAATGTTCTACAGGAAAAATTAATCCACCCAGGTAAGGTTGGTCGTGTGCACAATCTGTTTTTGCTTTCAAAGTCAGGAATTGTAATTGCTAATTTGTCAGCTAATGAAGTTGAAGAGACAGATGCCGATATACTAGGCGGTATGTTTACTGCTGTAAAAAATTTCATGGAAGATGCCTTTAGTGCTAAGAGTGACTCAACATTAAATGACATACAATTCGGTAATTTCCACATAACATTTGCTTCTGGAGCATACTCTGAACTTGCAGTTGTATATACAGGAATAATTAATCAAGCAGCTGAAGAAGCTATTGCAGACACGCTCATTGCATTTGAATTAGATAACATGAAAACATTAGAAAATTGGGATGGTGATTTTTCTAAATTATCTACAGCTCCTACTTATTTAGAAAAACTATTTTCTGATATTGATAAGGATAAAAGCTAATTCTTTTTGAGTCTTGCGATGATGTGACTTTTACTAGGTCCATAGAATTTCACCCTTTCAAATTTTTCAACACTAAATCCCTTACTATTCATTAGTTCTGAGAAATTATCAGGAACTCCTCCCCAGTCGCTGCGACTCTTGAATCCAAGCCAACTATTCCGATACGCCTCATGAAATATGGCAATTCCATTGCTCTTTAGAGAAGTGTGTGTATGTTGTAAGAAATCTTCAGTATTGCCGATATAACCTAAATGTATTACGTCCGCCTTCGTTTGAATATTTCTGCAATCATCATTAATAATTTCAATATTGTCGATATTATTCTCTTTAGCATTAATCTTTAGATATTCGATAGATTTTGGATTTTTGTCTATTGCTATAATCTTGGATTGAGAATAACTCTTTGCCATCTGTAATGAAAAATATCCGATTCCTGCAAAATAGTCAATTATTGTTTCTGGGTTATCAAAAGAATATAATTCACTTACTTTTTCAGGACCTGCTAAAGCAGACCTCCAACCAGTGTTGCCTGGAGACCACATTATCTCACTAAGGTCTATATTGTATGTTAATCCATATTCCGATATTTTAGTAATTGTATCATTTCCATACAATAATACGGTATTCTTTGGTTTTCTTAATTCTCCGTTAACTTTGTTCTTTTGTATCACTGTTTTTACATTCAATTCATTTGCATATATTTCAGCAATTTTCGCTTGATCTTCACTGGGAACTAAATAGAAATCAGCAACCAGAATATCTCCAATTTTCTTCCATTTTTTAGGGAGCTTATCTTCTAACTCAGTTCGTATTTTTGATTTTATTCGTTCAAAGGGATTCATTCTTCAGCTAATTTTCTCAAAACGGCTATCTCGGGTTTCCACATTTCAGGCCCCCCTGGTGTTTCCAAGTAAGCAGGTAGATGCTTCAGTCTATCTTCGGTCATAAAACTTTTGAAAGTTCTTTTTCCCATTTTTCCGATTCCTAAATTCTCGTGCCTATCCACTCTTGAACCAAGGTCCGTTTTTGAATCATTAAGATGTAATCCTACTAAATATTCCATTCCAACAATATCTTCAAAGTCATCCCACACATTAGAAAAATTATTACGCCAGTCATATCCTGATGCCCACGAATGTTGCGTGTCAATACAAACTCCAATACGGCTTTTATCATCTATTCGGTCTATAATATGTCTAATCTCTTCAAATTTAATACCAACATTTGTTCCTTGTCCTGCAGCATTTTCGATTACTAGTTTAGATTTGTAGCCTTTTGTTTCATCTATTGTCTTATTCATTAAGGCCGCAATTCTTTCGAGTGCTTCTTCTCTAATAACTTTGTCGTCTCTCATATCCTTTTTAGGATGTGTATGGGAGCCTGGGTGGAAATTGAGATACTCTACACCTAGATCTTCACATCTATTATACTCTTCTAAAAATGCAGTTTGTGCCCTCTTACCTTTCACTTCATCTGGACTTCCCATATTGATAAGATAAGATCCGTGAATCATCAAAGGGCCTAACTTTGTTTTTTCTAAAGGCTCTCGAAAAGCAGCAATTTCCTCTTCAGTTAGAGGCTTTGCAATCCATTGTCTTTGATTCTTACTAAACATTTGGAACGTATCAGCCTCTATCTCAAGAGCCCAACTGATAGCATTGTGCAAGCCACCTGCAACACTTACATGTGCACCTAATTTCATGATTCTCCATTCAAGGCTACCTTAATAATATCTATTCGATGAGGCAACGTGAAATTTTCGATTGTAGCGAATCCCAAGCACCCAAGAATGGAAAAAATTCTTACAAAAGTTATAGGGCTTGTTGATGACTTTGAATTAGAGTCCGACTCAGCTAAAATAGTTGGTTTAACTGGAGTTCCCATTGAAGATTTGAGTGGAGATGTTGTAATTTCACTTGGCGGTGATGGAACTTTATTGTATATAGTTTCAAAAATAAATATACCTGTATTTGCCATAAATTGTGGCGGTGTTGGTTTCTTAACCGAGATTGAAGAAGCTGTAGACTTATTTCCACACATTCAAGAAATCATCAAAGGTAATTATGAATTGCAAGAGTTACAAAGAATAGATACCTATCTCAATAATTTACATATTGGTACGGCTTTGAATGAAGTAGTTTTACATTCTTCTAAAGTGGCTAGAATACAGGGTTTTGAGATCAGTATTGATAATTCAATAGTAGATAGCTTTAGAGGTGATGGGGTGGTTATTGCTACACCTACAGGTTCGACAAGTTATGCTATGTCTCTAGGTTCACCAATATTGTATCCAACAATGGAATCACACATTATTGTTCCTATGGCTGCCTATCGAATAGGGGCTCGGCCGTTAGTTATTCCTTCTAAATATGATATAACTGTAAAGTTAACTGGCAATTCTGAAGCTGTAATGGTTTTAGATGGACAAGAAGAGATATTGATTAAAATAGAAGATTCAATTAAGTTGAAAAAGTCTAAAAGCCCAATAAGTATTGTAAGATTTAAAGACAACTTTTTTGACAGAGTCAGAACAAAATTGAGGCTATAAATAATGAAAAAAACTAGAACAAGATTAAGAGGCACTAAGACTGCTGCCAAGGCTGAGCAGAAAAAATTAGTTTCTCGTCTTAAAGAGATACTCAATAATCCAGCTTCACTTTTACCCAAAACACGTTCCGGAACTAAAGAAGCTGAAGTATATTCCAGAGTCTTAAAAGATTTAGAACTGGCTAAAGAGCGATATGAAAACCCACCATCCTTTTTGTCAAGTATTTTTGGGGCTAAACCTAAAGATCCATTAGCTAAAGCTTATGCTGCATCATTGTCAATTATTAATTCTGGAGCTCCAGTCATGGCCATTGCCAGATTTCCCCATGGTGAAGTAAATTATGTTTTGAGAGGTTCGGGTATTTCTAAAGAAAAACTAATAGGCATTCAAAATCATGAGAACAGGTTATGGTCACGGTTTGCACATTTAGATTATGTAAAAAAGCATAAATTTTTCATATATGTTTTGGCGAAAGGAATGGTATGTACTGGTACTAAACCCAAGTATCCCAAAGAGTTATGGATTGAAGCTTGCAATGACATTAAAGTTAAGGTTGGAAACGATTCTCTTTTCGGATTAGAGGTTAGTTGTGAATCTCTTAATGAGACTGTAATAATTCCGTCTAAGCGAATGCTAAAGTCAAAAGGTAACAGTTATAGTCATTTCCTCAAACATCAAGTTGCTTTTGAACCTAATTTAGACTTTACATTAGACATTAAGACTATGTTCTCAGAGATAGCGCCTGAGAAGCCAGAGGATATTCTCTCTAATTATGGCATGGGCCTGATTTCAGATAGTGAATTATGGACCTCTTTGTTAAGTCACCAGAAAGAACAAATTTTAGATAGCAATCAACAACATTTTATTGTATCTGATAACATATTTACTAAAGAAGAATTTATGGATAAGATTTCCCATAGTAAAATAGATGAAGCAATTGTAGAAGATATACTTTCAGAATATAATAATTCAGTAGTCTTGGATAATATGTCTCTTTCCAGTTTCACAGAGTTTACATGGGATGTCTCAGGTAAAAATCTTGTTAATCGGATTGATTCTAATGAAGTGAATAATTATGTTGGGGACAATTCATTAGAATTATTAAGAAAGTTGTACAACCAAATAGTTAAAGAAAGTTTGACTAGCGAGTATCCTCAGTTTAAATCTTTAAGTGAACCTCTTAAAATTCTAGATAACGTCGTAAGACTACTGAAAGTGGATGAAAAGGCTCGAGCCTTAAAATTATTAGAGAATTTAGTTTCTAACAATAACATGACAAAGTCTATTTCATGGTCTATTTTGGTTTGTTTGAACGCGACTTCCAGTCGTGCTTGGAAATATAGCAAAGAAGAGAAAGCTCTGGGAGACTCATTATCAGAAAAGGTTGGTGACTTGATAAAGAGTAAACCAGAAGATTATACTAAAATATTAGAAGCAATATCTGAAAGAATCGGTCTTGGCAACAAATTGGAAGTTATTTAAAAGAGCCTTAGATAGAGAATCTCGCGGGTCCGTGGTCTAGTTGGTTATGACGTCGCCTTGACATGGCGGAGATCCCCGGTTCGAATCCGGGCGGACCCACCAAGAATAATTGGTAACCATGAGTAATTTAGATGATGGCAACTGATGATTTGAAATTATTTGAGAGTTTAATTAGGGAGCTATGTTACAAAATTATGTCTTTTAGAGTTAGCGACAGAGTTGAATGTAATTGGCAAAACCGAGGCATCAACTTTAGGGGAACAATTACATTAATTAATGGAAATACCTATGACATCAAATTTGACGATGGTGACTTTGAAGGAAGCGTGCCATTGGATAGGTTGCGTCCAGCTTCATCTAATGAGAAAAACCCTAGTCAATTAGGTAGTTGGCCAGGTTCAGCATCACCAAGGAGTTGGCCTTCTTCATCATATGAATCGAATTTAGACGGCGACATTTCACAAGATAGTGCAGCATATCGTAAATGGAAAGAGGGTAGTTCAAAGGTTACAAGTGAAAATTCTGATAAACCATTATACGAAACAACCGGCGTAGAACTTTCTACTCCAGCATTTCTTCAAAATTGGAAAGCTAAGTCACTTTTTGGAATTATAATGCCATTATGGGGAATGTTGCCATACATTAGCTATCCAGTTTGGATAGTATTTTTTGGACCATTGAGAATATTAGAGGGATTAGTCAGGTTATTAATCGGAGGACAGGCCACAGCTCCAAATATTCAATTTGATGTTTGGGTTTTTGGTTCTATGGGTGCCGGTCAAAGAGAAGAACCTACTGTATGGGGTGATTGGTGGGGCTTTGGCGACGGAGGTGTAGCTGGCTACCTTCCTTCTATGGAGGGCTTTCTACTATTATTCCTATATTCCTATTTTTGGCTTAATATTTTCATACCAACATTTAGGCCCCTCAGAATAATATTTTTAGTGTTTTGTTTTTTATATGTTATGGCATTAAGTCATGCCTATATTCCAGAAGGCTGGACACATTATTCTTAATTAAAAATAATCTAGGGTGTCATACGAGTTCTATCTCTCGGGAACAAAACACATTCTCTTACATTTTTAGCGCCGGCAAAAGTCATTGCCAATCTATCTAAGCCTAATCCCCAACCTGCATGTGGTGGCATCCCATATCTAAATGGATCTAAGTAATGATTAAACCCTTCTGGATCTAATCCTTGTTCCTTTAATCTTTCTCTAAGCAAATTAACATCATGTACTCTTTGACCTCCAGAAGTCATTTCAACTTCATTAAACATGAAATCAAAGCCTCGACTATATTTTGGATCATCATCTGGTTGTATGTAGAAAGGTTTGAGTGATAATGGCCATTTTGTTATGAAGTAAAAACCATTCATCTGTTGAGCAATTTCTCTTGTGGCTTCCATAGATAAATCTTCACCCCATTCAACTTTACCGTTTGACATCTCAATAGCTTCATCATAAGTTATCCTTGGTAATGGTAATTCTAGTTCAATAGGTGCCATTCCCAGCGTTTCTAGGGCTTCTGTCTCTTTTGCAACTGCTCTTGCCGCACTATCTACTAATCTTTCCATTACGCCCATTACGACGTCGTCATCAGCAAATGACATTTCAATATCTATTGATATGAATTCATTCAAGTGTCTAGGTGTGTTGTGTTCTTCAGCCCTAAATGCGGGACCTATCTCGTATACTCTTTCTAATCCACCACTCATTAACATTTGTTTGTATAGTTGAGGAGACTGAGCTAAATATGCCGTCTTATCGAAATATTTCATCTCAAATAAGGAAGTTCCACCTTCTGTGGCAGAGGCTATAATTTTTGGAGTTTGCACTTCTAGAAACTTTTCTTTTCTAAGGTGTTTATGAACAGCACCAGATACTGCAGCTCTGATTTGAAAATTCGCAGCAATAGACTTTTTTCGAAGATCGAGATATCTAGCATTTAATCTGGTTTCGATTTCACTGTCTATCTTGTCGATTACTCCTAAAGGAAGTGGCGTTTCAGCTTCATTTAAGATTTCCAGATTGTCAGGCAACATTTCAACACCACCTGGTGCTTCTTTGTTTTCTTTAATAATTCCTCTAACTAAAACAATTGATTCACGATTGATGCTGGTCCATTTCTTGAAATCTTCAGTCTCTAATTTCTTTTTTAGTAATGTTAACTGGATAACGCCAGTAATATCTCTTAATTGAAGGAACGCGATACCACCTAGATTCCGTGTATCTTGTAACCAACCGCATAGAGTTTGTTCTGAACCGAAGTCCTTGCTTTCAATTTCGCCGCATTTTCGAGTGTATAACATAGTTTAGCTAATAGGATATCTTAGTATCGCAGCTAGCCCTCCAAAAGCTTTCTGTAATGAAACTCCATCTTCACTTTCTGTGGAAATGACTGTAACTTCTGCCTTACTATTTTCGGCTAACTCAGCCAAACGAACTACAGTGCCTTCTTCAATTCCTTTCATCTTCTCCAAACCTTCAGATATCAGTAGCATGTGTACTGCACCCATGTCAAGGGCCATCTCCACCTGTTTCATACCATATGTTGCTAATTTACCAGTAGGTGATAGTACTTCTTTCATGAATCCTTCCATTATCTTTTTCTCCTTAATTAATTGCATTTCAGATAATCTTCCAGATCCTCTAGCTACTAATTCTTTCAACCCAGTTTCATCAGTATATCCCGTATCGAAGGAGTCAATTACCATTTTTTGAAGTTCGTGATTCAAATATTCTCTACGAATAAAATAATCTTTTGTTGCACCAGGACCTCCTACGATTATTCCTTCAATATTGTTGTTTAGAAAACATTCTGTGGCGGAATGAGCTACCTTCTTATACCATTCATGAGCAGCTTCCTCAATTAATCTCTCAAAACGTTGCTTAGACTGCCCACCTTTTCCATGTTTAGATGGAACTTGTGAGAACATATGCTTCAATGTGCTGATACTTGCACCTCTAAGAAGACCCAGAGCAGCTTCTGATCTATCTATAACAATCAATCCATATTGCGTTTTGACTTCTCCAAGCTTCTCCAAAGGTTCTAGAAAAAATCCCGAATCACATCTGTAAAGGAATGTAGGAATAGGTTCAGGAGGTACAACTATTTCTTGAACCATCGTCGTCTGATTACCGCCCTTTGATACATGGCCGACAAAGAAAACAACTCCATTTTCTGGAGGGTTTTTGTATAGTTTTAATCGAGATGCTATAGATTCAATAGCTGCACTAACATTTTTTCTGGTTGATTTAGATTTAATGTTAGCCGATTGTGAAGCTTCATTTCTTAGATATGATTGAACATCATATATTTTACGATCGGGGGGAATATACAGACTAACTAGTTCAGTTGCATGACCTTTATAGTTTTGTAGTCTTTCAAGGGACTGCTTAAACTCGTACTTCTTTAGAGATTCTGAACTCACGCTTGATACCAGTAGAGCACCTTTTTAGTCGTTGGCCTAATAATTATTATGTTTCAAATTAATAGAATAAGAAATATCAAGGGTGGAGGTATTGGCATACTCGACTTCATCCACTTTTCCATACTCCCAATCGAATACTAAGAAATAATAATCAGAGGGTATGTCTATAATGGGAAAATTTCTTGACAGGTCTTTATCATCTTCATTGATGTTTAAGGACAAAAATTCTATATTACTAACATCATAATTTTCTTTATCATAGAAATTGTCGTAATTTTGCTGATTTAGAATTAAAATATTAATGTTGACAAACAGTCCATGATGTTGTATCATAATATCCGAACCCCCACCTTCCACCAGCTCCCAATTTTCGGATTCTGATGAAATTAGTTGTAATATTATACTCATTTCACCTTCAAGGTATCCAATTTCACAAGCAAAGAAATCGAATCTTTCTACCTCTATTACTTCACTATCACTACAAAAACTAAGATTATAGTGGTTTTTAGTGTAAACATTTTGTAGCTCCGGTAGTGTTAAAAATATAAGAATTAAGGCAATAACTATATTTCCACCTCGTTGCCAGTTGCTATCTGTCATTGTTTTTCTCCTCATTAAATTCTTTATTAAAATATTCTTTTTCATCTTCTTCGTAAAAATCTCTTATGGCAAGTCCTTCTTCAGTTCTTTCGGAATTATTGGTTTTTTCTGCTTCTAAATCTTTTGTTTGATTTATTTCATTAGATGTAGTTGTTGGTTTTCTCATAAAAGCCACAGTTTCTAACAATACAGTTACTATAAGAAAATATGAAGATGTAACGAGTGCAGCTTTACTCATCTGTCTTAAAAGTGGTAGTGAAATTAAGTTTAGGTTCAGAATTGAAATTATTATTATGTTAAATAAAACAAATTTTAAATTGTTTTTCAAAAGAGATGATGCATTAAAAGAAGTAGCCTTCACTTCCTTGGTTGTGCTAAATGAAGGTACTATAGCCCATATAAGATATGGTAATACATATATTACAAAAAGATAAGAGGCTTGATCATTATTGCTGAGCATGGTCCAAGGGAGGATATTAATTTCTGTTAAGTAAAGAACAAGTAAAATTAGTCCGAAGTTCAAAAAGAAGATTACAACAGGTATTACTTTTTTAGTTATTCCATTTTCAGAAAGCTGTAATGTTAAGCCCTTAACAATAGACATGACTCCTACGTAAATCATACATGCTCCGAAAAATGTTGTAAAAGTATATTCAAAAAAATAGATTACAATACTTCCAATGGTCATGAATGATAAGCCAAATATTGTAAATGCTAAGGCCCATTGTTTCTTAGCTTGTTCAATTAATAATTCAGGTTCTTTTTCGATACTCTCTTCATTCGGTTCGTTATCATCTATCTCTTTCCTTTGTGTGTTAGCACCGTCATTATCAGATGTTTTTTCATCAACTGTTCCTTCTTTTAAATCATATTCAGTATTATCATTCAATTGTGAAGGATCAGGTCTTGCAAATATTATAGTTAAAGTAACTAATAATATAGCTCCTAATATCAACCAAAAATAAACTTCTAGAAGATAATTAGCGCTGTCTAGAAGTACGAGCATTATCAACTCATAAAAGATATAGATTTAAGGATGTTATGAACATTCGAAATCAATTTAGCGCTAGGCAGCCAACCCTATTTCTTAGGAGGTGATCCATCCGCAGGTTCCCCTACGGATACCTTGTTACGACTTAACCCTCCTCGCTGAACCCAGATTCGAGCGTGTCATAAGACAAACCCTCGTCCAGACCCAACTAAGGTGGTTTGACGGGCGGTGTGTGCAAGGAGCAGGGGCATATTCACCGCGGGATGTTGA
>JAAZXP010000038.1 GCA_014240055.1 Methanobacteriota archaeon
ATAGCTGGATAGCTGATAATATCCCTTCAACTAATAGAGATGATATTACTGACGCAGTCGCATTAGGCATCCCTGAATTTTCAACACTTGCAATGCCAGTGGCCTCAGTCCTTTTAATCGCCGGAAACAGAATTAGACATAAATCTAAAACTCAACATTAGTTTTTTCAACCCAACTATTACAATATACCCATGGGAGAAGATTCATTAACTCTAAAAGTTGCCGAAGCTCTACAAGATGAAGTAGGCTACGGTAGAGGTAGACTAGATACTGTAACCAGAAATGAATTAGGACTGTCTATTGGAGATATTGTAGAAATACATGGCAGAAGAAGAGACCCCACTGTTGCAATTGTTTGGCGAGCAAGAACGGAAGATGAAGGTAAGGGAATTATTAGAGTTGATGGATTAATTAGAAATAATGCAAAAGTAAATCTGGGAGATAAAGTTGAAGTTAAAAAAGCTCAAATTAAACCTGCTCAGAAAGTAGTTTTAGCACCTATGATGGATCAATCTGGTAGAGTTCAATTTGGACCAGGTATAGAAGAAGTAATTCTTAGAGGTTTAAATCGTAGACCTCTCACAAAAGGAGATGTCGTTATTGTCCCAGGTTTGACTCTAATGGGTGGAAGGCTACCATTTGCAGTTACGGTGGTCCAACCTAAAGGCATTATCCAGATACAAGCTGATACTGTTATTCAGGTTCATGAAGATCCCGTAAAAGAAGAGGAATTGACTACAACTGGAATTGTTTATGAAGACATTGGAGGATTAAAGGAGGAGATTAAGAAAGTCCGAGAAATGATAGAATTGCCTCTAAAACATCCTGAACTTTTTGATGCCTTAGGAATAGACCCCCCAAAGGGAGTACTATTGTACGGACCGCCTGGAACTGGTAAAACCTTACTTGCTAAAGCTGTGGCAAATGAATCTGGTGCAAATTTCTTGTCAATTCAAGGACCCGAAATTATGAATAAATATTATGGCGAATCTGAAGCTCACTTAAGGCAAAAATTCGAGGAAGCTGAAACAAACTCTCCCTCAATTATTTTTATTGATGAAATAGATTCAATCGCATCAAAACGTGATGAAACTCAAGGTGAAGTAGAAAGACGAGTAGTAGCTCAACTATTGACACTAATGGACGGTTTACAAGCTAGAGGTCAAGTTATAGTGATTGCAGCTACAAACAGGCCTGATGCTATTGATCAAGCACTCAGAAGACCGGGAAGATTTGATCGCGAAATCGAAATTGGAATACCAGATGCAGAAGGTCGAAAGGAAGTTTTACAAGTCCACACAAGAGGAATGCCAATCAAAAGAAATAAGAATGGTCAATGGAAAGAACTAGTCCATTTTGCAAATATAACTCATGGATTTGTTGGAGCTGATTTAGCTGCTTTAGCTAGAGAAGCTGCAATGAGCGCTCTAAGACGATATTTGCCTGAAATTGACTTGGATGAACCAATCCCACCAAAACTGCTTCAAGAAATGGAAGTCACAAATGCTGATTTTAAAGAAGCTCTGAAAGATGTAGAACCATCGGCACTTCGAGAAATTATGGTAGAAATACCTAAGGTCGAGTGGAATCAAGTAGGAGGTCTCGAGGATGCTAAACAGAAACTTAAAGAAACGGTAGAATGGCCATTAACTAATCCTGAAGGATTTAAACGTCTAGGAATTACACCACCGCGTGGAATGTTACTTTATGGTCCACCAGGAACTGGAAAAACATTACTTGCAAAAGCACTTGCAAAAATGACAGAATCTAATTTTATTAGTATCAAAGGACCTGAATTATTGTCTAAATGGGTTGGAGAATCTGAAAAGAAATTAAGAGAAGTCTTTAGGAAAGCAAAACAAGTATCTCCCTGTATCATCTTCTTGGATGAGTTAGACGCTCTTGCTCCAGTAAGAGGAGGGAGCAGTGAAAATAATGTTTCAGATAGACTTGTAGATCAACTATTGACTAGTATGGATGGATTAGAAAATTTAGAAGATGTAGTTATAATTGGGGCAACAAACAGACCTGAAATTATTGATCCAGCACTTCTAAGACCTGGAAGATTTGACAGGATGATTCTTATTAGTGAACCTGATGAAAAAGCTAGGAAACATATTCTTGACATACATACAAAAGACATGCCACTCAAAAGTGTAAAATTGAATGAATTAGCAAAAAAGATGAACGGATATACAGGCGCAGATATCGAAGGCGTAGTCAGAGAAGCCGCCATTTTAGCACTTAGAGAAGATAATAAAGCAACCAAGGTAACACAGAAACATTTTGATAGAGCACTTGAAGAAGTATCTCCTTCTGTAACTGAAGATACTGTAAAATACTACGCAGAACTGGGTAAGAAGTTGAGATCTCGAACTAGGCGTAAAGAAAGACGTAGTGAAGACGACCTCTACATGTGATATGGAAATAAGACTATCCGACCTCCGTGATAAGCAAGTAACAACTGTGTCTGGTGAAAGGCTAGGATACATTACTAATGTCATACTTGATTCTAGCTCAGGAAAACTAAAAACCCTCGTTATTTCTTCAGATGGAGAAGTACCAAGTGGATACAAAGTAGATTCAGAGAACATGTTAAATATTCCGTTTGAAACGGTCCGTTCAGTCAAAGACATGGTAATGGTAAAAATATGAACCTTGAAAACATCCCCGATCAGAAAAAAATGACAGCTGGATTCTATTATTCACTAATAATTCTGGCAGGACTCTTTTGGTTATTATGGGGTCTGAAATTTGGAGTCTGGTGGGACATCGGTTTGTATGCTGTTTTAGTGGTAATGGTTGGTTTCGGGCTGATTGGTGGTTTTGTTTACGGAAAACAAAGCTAAACATACACCCAACAATCTTATATAGCGTATCAAAATCGAAAATTAATTTATGATGACTACTATTTGTTAGAGTCAAACTTAAGGAGAAAAAAATGGACGTCACAATATTGTGGATTGTAGCATGGGTAGCAGCTCTTGCTTTTGCTTTCTGGAAACTCAAGTGGGTAGAAAGCCAAAGCCAAGTAACTGATGAAATAGCAAAAATTGCTGGACACATTCGTAGTGGGGCTATGGCCTTCTTGAATAGAGAATACCGCGTACTAAGTGTTTTTGTTGCCATTGTGGCAGTATTATTGTTTATAGGATATAATTCAAAAGGTCAAGGATTAATTGCTTTGGCTTTTATCCTCGGCGCAATCTGTTCTGCGTTAGCTGGATTCATTGGAATGTGGGCTGCAACGGCATCTAATAGCCGAACAACAAACGCTGCAAGAACAAGCCTCAATGATGCATTAATTGTAGCATTCTCTGGAGGATCGGTTATGGGAATGTGTGTCGCTGGTTTAGGTGTAATGGGGCTTTCATTACTGTACATTGGATTGGAAGGAACTTTCAAGGATTTAGATGACCGACTTGCAGTTATGGCTGGATTTTCTCTCGGTGCATCCTCAATTGCTCTTTTTGCAAGAGTAGGTGGAGGAATTTACACAAAAGCAGCAGATGTGGGCGCAGATTTAGTTGGTAAAGTTGAAGCCGGAATTCCTGAAGACGACCCTCGTAATCCCGCAACCATTGCTGATAACGTAGGAGATAATGTAGGAGATGTTGCAGGAATGGGCGCAGATTTATTCGAATCTTTTGTAGGAGTTATGATCGGAGTTATGGTTTTAGCTGCAGCTAAAGGCTCTGAAAGTCTTGTAGAATTGCCACTTACATTAGCCGCAGTAGGTATTTTTGTATCTATTATTGGAACATTCTTAGTTCGAACTGAAGAAGGTGGAAACCCGCAAACCGCATTGAACAAAGGTCACTTTGGTGCTTCAGCAATGATGCTTGTTGCTTCTTATTTTATAATCGATTATCTTAGTACCGATGGATTGTATGTATGGAGTGATACTGTAAACTACAGTGTAATGGACTTATTTCTTGCAACATGTGTCGGTTTAGCATCAGGTATTCTAATTGGGCTATTTGCTGAATATTATACTTCAGATGAAAGTGCACCAGTAAGAGAAATTTCAAAGGCTTCAGAAACAGGATCTGCTACAAATATTATTTCTGGATTAGGAACTGGTATGATCTCTACCGCACTTCCAGTAATCACTATTGCTTTAGCAATGTTATTTGCATTTGAGTTTGCAGGATTATATGGTATTGGTATCGCAGCCCTAGGTATGTTATCCACTATTGGAATTCAACTTGCAGTTGATGCTTATGGCCCAATTGCAGACAATGCTGGTGGTATAGCTGAAATGACTGGTTTAGAACCAAAAGTAAGAGAACGTACTGACAAATTAGATGCAGTTGGGAACACAACTGCAGCAATCGGAAAAGGATTTGCAATAGGTTCAGCTGCATTAACTGCTCTAGTTTTATTCGCAGCATTTACTGTGCAAGCTGGTATTGAAGAAGTTGATATCCTAAATCCTAAAGTTCTAGCTGGATTATTCATTGGAGGTATGTTACCATTCTTATTTGCTGCATTCTCTATGAAAGCCGTTGGAGAAGCTGCATTTGAAATGATTGAAGAAGTAAGAAGACAATTCAGAGAAATTGAAGGATTATTAGAGGGTAAAGCTGAAGCTGATTTTGCAAAATGTGTGGATATTTCTACACAAGCTGCAATTAAGAAAATGGTTGCACCGGGATTGTTAGCAGTTACTACACCAGTAATATTTGCAGTTATTCTTCCAGCTACCGGCCTAGTAAGCGATATTGATGGTATGCAAATGTTAGCAGGAGTTCTCACCGGCGTAACTGTTTGCGGTGTCTTAATGGCTATATTCATGTCTAATGCAGGCGGTGCTTGGGATAATGCAAAAAAACACATTGAAGGTGGTGCACATGGTGGCAAAGGCTCAGATGCTCACAAGGCTGCAGTTGTTGGAGATACAGTTGGAGATCCATTCAAGGATACGGCAGGACCAAGCTTGAACATCCTAATCAAATTGATGTCCGTTGTTAGTCTAGTACTAGCTGGACTTTGAGAAGTTCGTTTATAGAGGTCCCCACTGGATAAAATAATGTACTACTTACATACCAGAAATGACATGGTCCGAATCCCGCCAGATAGGTTGGATGAAGATGTCGGTAAAGTCACTATGGAACTAGCACATCAAGCGTTCGAGGGAAGGATGGGACCTGACCAAAAATTAGTTGTACTAATTACAAATCTTGAGCTTACGGGAGATAGCCGTGTTGTCCACGGAGATGGTGCCGTTTATCAACCTGTCAAAATGGATATGCTTCTATTCGATGTTAAAATACAGGAAGTAATAGAAGGCGTAGTTGACCAAATAACCGAATATGGAGCTTTTGTAAGATTTGGACCTCTAGATGGTTTACTGCATGTTTCTCAAGTACAAGACGATCACATCAATACAGATGTTGGAAACCAACGGTTAATAGGTAAGGAAACCAAAAGAGAATTAAGAGTTGGAGATAAAGTAAGAGCCCGTGTTGTTACTATGTCCTTAAACGAGATATCACCGAGAGAATCAAAAATTGGGTTGACTATGAGACAACCTGGTCTTGGAAAGCACGAGTGGATTATAGAAGATCAGAACAAAGCATCTGCAGGTAGTGATTAATGAGTGATTTTGCTTGTAAAGAATGTCATTTACTACTAGATGATAAGAACTGTCCACGTTGCGTAGACTCTGAAATTTCAAGAGAATGGCAAGGCTTCGTTGAAGTATTAAACCCTGAGAAATCCGAAATAGCCAAAGAGATGGGTATCCGAACCCCCGGCCGTTACGCTCTTCGCGTACGCTAAAATGTATATTTTAAAGCCCGAAATGGCTTATGAACTCAAAGATACGGACAAAAAAATATATCTAGAATCTCCCGATTTTTTGAATGATGCTGAATACATTGCTACAATAGGTGATATTTGTACTATTAAAATATTCGAGCAGATACGAGAGCCTAACCTTGCTATTGTAGATTTAAAGACAAAAAGAAACATATCATTAGATAATGAACAGTTAAACATAATAATGAAAATTGGTACTGACAATAAAGAGGTGGATAATCCACCAAGTACCATATCTGATTCGCTATGGAAAGCCATCGAATCGTCTTTTTCTAACAAAAATAACACTCGAATAACTGTTAAAGGAGAAGAAGACTTAGCTGCATTAGCAGTAATAAGTTTGGCTCCAAAAGGGGCGAAGGTAATTTATGGGATGCCCGACAGAGGTATGGTAGTAGTTGATGTGAATCAACAAGAAAAGAAGAGGGCCAACAACTTTCTAAAACGTATGTTGGTTTGATAAAATGGAATTGGAAATAAAAGAAAATACCGACAATCCGCTTCTCCACAGAAAGGAGATTCAACTAGTAGTCAGTCATGAAAATGATTCAACACCTAAGAGAAATCAAGTTATAAGCAGTTTATCTGAACAATTAAAAGCAAAGAAAGAACTGATTATCATTGACCATTTAAAGAATAAATACGGTAAAACTGAAACACAAGGCTATGCTAAAGTATATTCAAACTTAGAAGCTTTGAAAGCAATCGAAACTGGACCATCCATGGCAAGACACGCAAATCTAGCTTCAGAGCCTAAAAAAACCGATAAGCCTGCTGAAGAGAAACCTGAAAAAGAGGATAAAGAATGAAGAAAGTAGAACAATACGATATCTCTGATGGTAAAATTACACGAAAAAGACAATTCTGCCCGGAAGACTCCTGCGGTGCAGGTGTATTTCTAGCTGATCACAAAGACAGACTGTCATGTGGAAAATGTGGATATACCAAATTTAAGTCAGATAATTAACTTAACCAACTAGTAATTGATTCCCGAAATATTAAAACAAATATTATTGCACCCAGTGCTACCATTAATTGGGATACAATCACACAAATCTTGAACAGACGAACCCGTTTTTCAGGATCATCCATTTGTTCAACTAGCCAGTCCATTAGTTTTTGATACGTTTAAGGCCAAATATACTTTCTCTTTCAAGCTCTTCTAATCTGAACGAAATATATTTTGCAATTTCTTCTAAGTTAGGTATTACCTTAAATTCTAAAGCATTAACTCTTCTCTTAGTTGATTCTATTTCATCTAAAATCTTTTTCATCGTAGTCTCGCCTTCAGCTGCTAATATAATCATCTCAGACAACTTTTCAAAAGCATGAACTGCTTCATCCACGCGAATTGAAGTACCAATTAATCCATAGCCTCTATCTTCTAATGACTTTTCCACCGCTGTAACTTTAACTGAAGGAACAACAACTCCCATTATGTTCTTAGAAGACAGCTCAACTTCGGGAGACTTGTTCAAACAATTAGCTGCAGATTCCAAGGCAATTTTACCATCGGCTGCCACTGCAACGGACAATTTCTCCATAGCCTCTTTATACAATTTAGATAATTGATTTCGTAAATCTTTAACCTTTGGTAAAAGTTCAAAAAATTCCATAATCAAACCATCTCTCTTCATTTTTAGAAGTTTATATCCTCCTTTAGAGAGCTTAATCTTACGCTTTGTCTCAATAAGCTCCATGCGAGTTGGCTTGACGTCTGCTATAGTCATTTACTTATTTTTTCCTATATGCTGGATGGTATTTTTCTAAAGTCTTACGATCAATTCGAGTAAGAGCAGATTCTGGGAGTTTACTCAACATATCCCACCCAATTTCAAGTGTGTCTTCGATTGTTCGATTTTCTTCACGTCCTTGAGTAACAAATCTCTCTTCAAACTCATCTGCAAATTCTAATAACTTCTGATCTCTTTCAGAGAGTGCTTCTTTACCTACAATAGCTACCAAACCTCGTAAATCGTTACCTTCTGCATAACCTGCGTAAAGTTGATCGCTAACTTGCTTGTGATCTTCTCTTGTTTTCTCATCACCAATACCTGCATTCATCAAACGCGATAAAGAAGGTAAAACAAAATTAGGAGGATATAATCCCTTACGATGCAAGTCCCTCGAAACTACAATTTGTCCTTCGGTAATATAACCAGTTAAATCAGGAATAGGATGAGTAATATCATCACCTGGCATTGTCAAAATAGGAATTTGAGTAACAGACCCTGATTTACCTTTAATTAATCCAGCACGTTCATATATCTGAGCTAAATCAGTATACATATAACCGGGATAACCACGTCTTCCTGGAACCTCTTCCCTAGCTGCCCCAATTTGACGAAGAGCCTCACAATAGTTTGTCATATCAGTAAGTATAACAAGAACATCGTATCCTTTTTCAAATGCTAAATACTCTGCAGTTGTAAGAGCCATTCTTGGAGTTATCAATCTTTCAACAGCAGGGTCACTAGCTAAATTCATGAAAACTGCAGCCCTACTCAAAGCTCCAGTTCGTTCAAAATCGGCCATGAAATACTGAGCTTCTTCATCAGTAATACCCATTGCACAGAAAACTACTGCAAAATCACGATCTGTACCAAGTGTCTGAGCCTGACGTGCAATCTGCAAAGAAATGTCATTGTGCGGAAGACCTGCCCCTGAAAAAATAGGTAATTTCTGACCCATAACTAAAGTATTGAGTCCATCTATGGTTGATATTCCAGTCTGAATAAACTCTAATGGAGAATCCCTAGAATAAGGATTAATAGCTGCACCAATAATTTCTTGTCTTTTTTCAGGAATAATTGGCGCTCCCCCGTCTATAGGTTCCCCGGCACCACTCATTATTCTTCCTAGCATATCTTTTGAAAGATTAATTTTAATCGTTTCTCCTAAGAACTTAACACCAGATTGTTTATCAATCCCCGAAGTTCCCTCAAATATCTGAACAACTACAATATCATGTGAAGTATCAAGCACTTGCCCACGTTTGGTAGTTCCATCCGGAAGTGATATCTGTACAAGCTCACCAAAAGAAACTGGATCTGTCTTTTCAACAAAGACTAAAGGCCCAGATATCTCTCTAATTGTTTTATATTCTTTCTGCATCTATGCTTCCTCCATTAATTTAGTGAAATTATCCACTAGTACCTTATCATATTTGTCTAGTAGTTCAACCATATTATCTTCGAATTTTGAACGGCCTATATCTTCAAGAATTGGCAAACCAATAACTTTCTCAAACTCAACTCCACTACTCATTGCCTTCTCAGCTAAATCTTTGTAATGAAGTATGATACCTAAGAATTTTGATTGACTCGATATCTTACAATAAGTATCAACATCGTGGAAAGCATTCTGTTGTAAGTAGAACTCACGTAGCATTCTTGCCACCTCAAGAGTCAGCTGCTGATCTTCAGGTAATGCATCTGAACCAACTAATTGAACAATTTCTTGAAGTTTAGATTCTTCTGTTAAAACGGCCATTGCCACTTTGATGCTATCATTCCATTCTTCACCTGCATTCTTCGAATACCAATCTTCAAGACTACGATTATAAAGCGAATAACTATTCAACCAATTTATGGCGGGAAAATGTCTCTTTTGAGCTAATTTAGAATCAAGAGCCCAGAAAACTTTTACAATTCTCAAAGTATTCTGTGTAACAGGTTCAGAGAAATCTCCACCAGGTGGTGAAACTGCACCAATTACAGTTACCGAACCGCTCTCGTCATTTTTAGTCTGAACACGGCCTGCACGCTCATAAAATTCAGATAATCTAGCTGCTAAATATGCAGGATATCCTTCTTCACCTGGCATTTCTTCAAGACGTGAAGATATTTCACGCATAGCCTCAGCCCAACGTGAAGTAGAATCTGCCATCATGGCAACATCATAACCTTGATCTCGATAATACTCAGCTAATGTAATTCCGGTATAAACTGAAGCTTCTCTTGCTGCCACTGGCATATTAGAGGTGTTTGCAATCAATACAGTTTTATCCATTAAAGGTCCGCCAGTTTTTGGGTCTTTCAAATGAGGAAATTCAGTTAAAACTTCAGTCATTTCATTACCCCTTTCACCACAACCCACATAGACAACAATCTGAGCATCTGACCACCTGGCTAGCTGCTGCTGAGTAACTGTCTTTCCCTGTTCCAAATCCACCAGGAATTGCTGCTGTACCTCCTTTAGCTAAAGGAAAAAGACCATCTAGGGTTCTAGTGCCAGTTATCAAAGGAATATCTGGTCTAAATTTCTTATTATATGGTCTTGGAACTCTTACAGGCCAAAGATGCATTAGTTTCAAATCAGTTCCATCATCTAGTTTACCAATTACATCATCGACTGTATAAGTGCCCTTTTTTAGTTCTGTAACTTTTCCTGAAGACAATGGCGGAACTAAAATTTTATGAGATATAGTCGGAGTTTCTTGAACGTTACCAAGCATTTGTCCACCGTGGACAGTCTCGCCAACTTTAATGGTAGGGATAAAATCCCATTTCTTGGTATGATCTAAACCAGGAGCTGTAACTCCTCTCTCAATATAATCTCCCATTTTTTCCTGCAGTACAGGTAATGGTCTCTGAATACCATCATAAATTGATGTGAGAAGGCCGGGACCTAACTCAACGGATAGTGGTTCCCCTGTATTTTCAACAGGTTCTCCAGGTCTGACTCCAGATGTATCTTCATACACCTGAATTGTAACATCATCGTTTTCAAGACCAATGACCTCACCCATCAATTTTTCGTGGCCTACTAGTACCAC
>JAAZXP010000039.1 GCA_014240055.1 Methanobacteriota archaeon
TTCTGGTTCTAAAACTTCACTCTGAACAACCTCTTCAAAGGCTTCAGTTGCTTCTTCGATTACAGTTCCAGCAACTTCTCCAGTAGTAACAGTTGAAACATCATCGATTTGCATGTCCCAATCACTGGTTGCTTCAACTATATCAACTTCGGCTACAGGTGAGGCCATAGGTATGGCAGCTTGAATAGGTTCTACCATTTCAAAATCATCTTCAATTTCCACAACTGAAGGAAGTGACTTTACTTCTTCTTCAAAGTCTATTTGCTCAAGTGGTGCATCTTCCAAAGCTTGTGCCCAGACTGAACAAACTCTTGCGACAGGCTCATTTATCCTTAAACACGTTACACAGATATTCGCATTATCAGGTTGCCAAATACAGGGCTGACTAGGTAAATTATCTAGAAATTCGCGTATTGATCCATAACTTTGTGGTTGTCCTGCCATTTTTTCACCTCGTTGAAATTATCCCAGATTCGATACTTTCGTATTATGCTGGAGTTAGTATAGTTTTCGACTACTATAAAATATTATATTATGTTCTTACGTGGCAAAATCAATTAGTTAGAGTTTGTATATTGTTTTATAATATTCAGAAGATTATTTTCTCTAGCTTCCCATATGAATTTACTTCTCGTAAATTTTTTGCCAGATTCACCCATATTAGCATAATTTTTATCTTTAATCATTTCTATTATTTTTTTGGATATTAATTCTATATTCTCAGAATCAATACAAATCCCACAATTTCCATTTTTTACTAAACTTTCTAGGAGAGGGCCTTTTGAGGTTATGACTGGAATTCCCATTATCAAATATTCGAAAATTTTTGTAGATATTGCATTACGATATCTTTTTTGATTTTGTAATAGACAAAGACCTATTGATGCTTCAGAAAAGATTGGGGCCAAATCGCGATAATTTACCCATCCTAACCAGTTAATATTTAGTCCATTTTTTTCATCAAACTCGTATGCCCATTTTTCTAGTTCAGAATCATAAAAACCTCCAACAATAGTCATAGAAATATCGAATTCTTTTCTTACAAGATTGAAAGCTTCCAACATGACTTTTACTCCTCTCTTACGTGTTAGTCCTCCAACGTATAGTAAATTTGGTTCTTTTTTGGGAGTATTATTTTTTTCAGGAAAATCAGCTAATGTTGGATAATTAGGGATAACTGTGACTTTTCCAAATTTAGCTAATTGTCTTCCCAATAAATTATCTACGGTTACAATATGTTCTACTTTTGGAGCTGCTATTTTCATCATTATTTCAGTTAGGACAGCAGCTAAGTTTCCTTGCAACTCTTTCTTCATAGGGATTAAATATTCATGACAGTCCCAAATTACAGGTTTTTTTGTTAATGTTTTTAAAACTAGGCTGTAGACTAATGGGTCAAATTCATGACAATAAAATAAGTCATAATTGCCCCTGAGGGCTTGCTTAATTAATCGATAGGCCACGATACCAGGTGGTCCATTTTTAGAAAAACACCTAACTTTTATTCCTTCTAAGTCTCGTGTTTCTGACGATATATGTGGTGTTAGGATTTCTATATTGTGGCCTGCTTTCTTCATACTTACAACCTCTTTGTACACTCTTTGATCGAAAGGGCTGAAAAATTCCCTATCACAAACTATTGCAATATTTGCCACATCACCCTATGGCGGCAGTTCTAAAACCTGTTCATTCATACAATATTTGTGAAAGTACTCATGGTAGCTCCTTCTGTGAGGGTTCCAGACACTTTGGGGCAGACGTTGCATCAGTTGGCACTTGCCAATGGTCTTGCTAAAAAAGGGCACGAGGTTACTTTGTTGTGTCGGTGTGATAAAGAGAAGATTGATTTTTCTACTTTCAGTCCAAATTTGAATTTGGTTACAATTGTCAATCCAGGGATACCTTTTGAGAGAGTAATATTTACGCAGCATGCTTATCAGAAAGTTAAATCTGAGATAAGTAGGAATGATTTTGATATAGTCCATGATAGGGGTTATATTTTTGCAGGATCAGGAGTTCAGGCAGCTTCCGAAATGGGTGTAAAATCTATTCTTCAAGTAGATGATAATTGGATGCGTTCGGAATTATCTGCTACTAAAGTTGCTAAATTTTGGCCTTATAATAAATCCGCAATTCACTCATGTAAACAGCAGATAGAATTAGCAAATGGTGGTTTTACAGTGAGTTCTATACTTAGAGATCAGATATCTAAATGGAATCCGAAGGCCAAAGATTTTTCAGTTATACAAAATGGGTATGAAGATGATTTGTTTAATCTTGATATCAAGCCTTTAGGGATTAAGAAAAAATTAGGAATTAAGAGTAAAATGGCTGTTTTTGTTGGAGCTTTGGGTCCGTGGCATGGTACTGATGAGTTGGTAGATATTGCTCAATCTAATTCTTCCATAGATGTAGTTGTAGCAGGTGGAGGTTATGGACATAATTTACCTCAAATGGATAATTTACATCACATAGGTAGATTGGAAAGAGATGAAGTTCCTGGTTTACTGATTGAAGCAGATATAGGATTAGCACCTTATCCTAACATAGATTATGGCTTTTCCCCTTTGAAAATTTACGAGTACATGGGTTGTAAATTACCTGTTATTGCCACATTATTACCTTCAGTTAAAGAAGCTACACAGGGGCATGCATTGTTAGTACGTCCAGGTCAAATGGCAGATGCAATCTCTAAAATATTACCTAATACAAAGCTGTTAGAAAGCATGGCAAACTCAGCTTATAATTTTGCAACTCAACAGCGAACTTGGTCTCAAACAATCGATAAAACAATTTCTCTTTATGAGGGTATTTTATGAGTTTTGTCCCAGGTCATATTAGCTTAACATTTTCTGTATGGCCCAATGCAGATCCTTTAGCAATGGGCTCGATAGGTATGGGAGTCGTCCTTCCTCAGGGAGTTCACTGTGCAGTTGTTAAAGAAGAAAAAAATAGTGATGAAAATATAGTAATTAGGAAGGGAGAGACTGTTGAAGATCCAGTCACTTTAAGGGCAATAGAATTACTTGGTTTTCATAATAAAGGATTAACAATATATCTAAGACATGACCTTCCTATAGGCTCAGGTTTTGGAATCTCTGGAGCTTCAGCTTTAGCTGCATGTTTAGAACTAGAGAAAGATTTAGATTTGTGCATTAAAGCGGCACATCAGGCTGAAATAGAATTTAAGACTGGTTTAGGTGATGTTATCGCGATTGCAACCTCTCTTAAAAATCATATTTTTCCATGTATCGTAATTCGTCATGAGCCAGGGTATGGAGGTAAAGTTGATTTTTTCCCTATTAAAGAAAAATTTTTAGTTTGTATTTCAGGTTTAGGTAGAGAGACTTCTGAGATAATATCTGATAAAAAATGGATTGAAATTATAAATTCGGCGGCTTTGGGAATTGAATTTAATGAAGTTACAATACGTTCAGCCATAAAAATAGGCCGTTCTTTTACTGAAAAATCAGGTTTAATCAATAAAAATATTTCTGTGATTTTTGACGACACTCCAATTGGAGCTGTATCTACAGTTGCTCATCTTGGAACTTCAATAATTGCTATATCTGATGATTTACCAAAGCTTAGTGAATCCTTGGAAAAGTTTGGAGAAATTCGAAATTATTAAGCAATAGGTTTTGCAGCCTTTCCCGAGATATTAGTTTTAGGTAAAAATTTTGCCAGATTATTTAGTAGTCCATCTTTTCCAGGACCAGCTACTAGTATATTGTCTAAAACATCCTTTAATGATGAAACTGGAATAATAGTTATCATATCCTTATATTTTGATTCTATAAGTACATCTTGCATATTCATAGAAGGTATTAGAACTTTTGTCACTCCAGACTCAGCTGCAGCTTCAATCTTGGCAGTAACTCCTCCAACTGGTAAAACTTGTCCTCTAACACTTAATGATCCTGTTAATGCTACAGTTTGGTCGACTTCAGCGTTTTCTAAAGCTGAAATTACTGCAGTGGCAATAGATACAGAAGCTGAATCACCTTCAACGCCTTCATATGCACCTACAAATTGAACATGAATATCATATTTTGATATGTCTTCTCCAGTGTATTTTTTAATTAATGCAGATACATTTTCAACAGCTTCCTTTGCAATTTCTCCTAATTTACCTGTTGCTACAATTTTACCCGCATTTCTTGATTGAGCTGGTGTTACTTCAGCCACTATTGGCATCATAATTCCGGCCATCTCAGACATGCCTGAGTTAGCACCCATTACTGCCAAACCGTTAACCATTCCAATTTCGGAACCTTCAATAGAATACATTTTGTAGTCTTTTCGACGCTCTACGTAACGATCCGCGATTTGTTGTTCAAGTGGTTTTGCTATGGTTTTAGCTTTGAGAACGTGTGCTGCAGTTACAGTTTTATCTCCTAGTTCATTTGCAATATCTCCAGCAACTCTAACCAAGCCACCTAGCTCTCTTAATCTCAAACTCAGATGATTTTGTCTTCCAGCTCTACGTTGAGCTTCATGTATTATTTCACCGACAGCTTCTTTTGAAAAGTGTCCTATTTTTTCATCCTTCGCTACTTCTTGAGCAATAAATCTAACTAATTTTTCTCTGTTTTCCTGTGAATCCGGTATTGTAGAATTCATAAATATTTCATATCCATAACCTCTGATTCTACTTCTAAGCGCAGGATGCATACCTTGAATTGCATCTAAATTTCCAGCAGCGACCAAAACAAAATTACACGGTACTGGTTCAGTTTTAGTCATGGCGCCAGCTGAACGTTCAGACTGTCCCGATATTGAGAATTCTCCCTCTTGTATGGCAGTCAGTAATGATTGCTGGGATTCGATTCTTAGTAAATTAATTTCATCAATGTACAATACTCCCATGTGTGATTTGTGAATTGCCCCTGCCTCTACACGGTCGTGAGCTGGAGTTTCAAGTCCACCAGATTGGAAAGGGTCGTGTCTTACATCACCTAAAAGAGCGCCTGCATGAGTTCCCGTTGCATCAACAAAAGGTGCAGTCATGTCTTTGTCATGAAGTACTAATCCCTTAGGAACATTTGCGTTATCACTACGTTGGTTAGTATATCTTAGAGCCATGAAAACAAAAGCTGCAGCAATTAGACTGTAGAATACAATCATAGGATTACTAAAACCTGTAGCAATAAACCAAAGAATACCGAACATGACAATTAGTCCGACGATCATCATTTGTGACTTGGCCTTCTTTTCTTTTTCAATCATTGCTTGAGCTTTTTGTACTTGAACTATTTCTTTACCTTTTCCAGCAGGTACAACACGAACTCTAGGTTCATTGTTATCTTCATGATTATTATAAACTAAAACATCTTGCAGTTCTTCTTTAGGTAAAAGTTCTGAAATTGAACGTGCCAGCATGGACTTTCCAGTTCCAGGATCTCCGATAAGCATCACATGTCTTCTTTGTTCGGCAGCTTTTCTTATAATTTCAACACCATGTTTTTGACCAATTACTTGGTCGATTAACATTTTAGGTACTGCAATGTCCTCAGTGGAGTCCATTTCTAAGTCTTTAACCCATTCACGTGGGTCTTGCAAAATTTCATCTTTTTTAGACATTTGATATATAGAATCAATGTCTATAGATATATAAGTTTCTAAGAATTATAGTTCGATATTAGATAAGCTTTCATCTTCTTCTTCAATCTCAGGTATTTCCTTCAGAGCAAATTTAGTTCCATAGTGCAGTATTCCACTCTCACTGTCCTCTCCTAATTTTCTAAATACCGCTTTTACCTTCATACCTGGTTTCACTGTCTTAGGGTCACAATCGACAATTTGTGATGTGATTCTTGGTCCTTCATCTAGTTTGATAATGGCCATACAGTAGGGTCCGAACATTTCGTATCCAGTTTGAGATTGGTGTACCACAGTTGCATTAACTACTTCTCCATCACCTTTGAATTGGTAATCTTCCATTGTTCCCATAGATTCACGTCCAGCTTCAGGGTCGAATGATCTTCTTGGAAAATGATATGTTTTAGTTAACTTACAGTAAGATCCAATGAGGTTATATCTTGTACCTAATTCTCTCCAAAATCGCGGTACAGACATTATTCAGCCTCCAATATGTGTACAACTGCAGTAGCTGCAGTACCACCATGGTTCTCGACCATTCCAATTTTAGCATTTTTCACTTGTCTATCTCCAGCATCTCCTCTAAGTTGCTGGACAATTTCGACTACTTGGGCAATACCTGTAGCTCCTGGCGCGTGTCCTCTAGCTTTTAGGCCTCCACTAGTATTGACTGGTATTTTCCCTCCAATTTTGGTTTCACCTTCCATAATTTTTGTTCCAGCTTCTCCCCTTTTGAATATACCTATTTCTTCTAATGCAATAATTTCAGAAATAGTGAAATTATCATGAATTTCAATTACATCTAAATCACTTGGACTTTTGCCACAGCTTTCAAAGGCTCTTTTAGCTGCTACTCCGATTGCAGGCATTCGATTCAAATATTTTCGATGGTGTAAGCTTAAAGTATCTGAGGCTTGTCCTGATCCTATTATTTTTATTGATTTTTTAGTAAATTTCGATGCTTTTTCAGAAGCACAAAGAATTACTGCTGCAGCCCCATCACTATTTGGTGCACAGTCAAGCATCCTTAATGGGCTTGAAACAATTCCTGAGTTTGAAACAGCTTCAGAACTTACTTTGAAAGGAAATTGAGCCATTGGATTCATTGAAGCATGATAATGATTCTTTTCAGAAACTGCAGACATTTGTTCTCTTGTAGTTCCGTATTCATCAATATGACTTTGAGCAATCATTGCATGTAATGACGCAAAGGTTGCACCAGCTTTAGATTCCCACTGTTCATCAGAACCCATACTCACCGTATAAGATGATTCAGAATCGCTCACATCAGTCATTTTTTCAGCTCCACCAACAACTGCAATATCGATGAATCCTCCTGCAATTGCCATGTATGCTTGTCTTAGTGCTAAACCTCCTGATGCTGATGCAGCTTCAACTCTAGTTGCAGGTACATGATTGTTAGTTAAACCACAATAGTCAGCCATTAATGCACTTACATGTTCTTGTTGCAAAGTCGAACCTGCTGCCATGTTTCCGATATACAAAGCATCAATATCTTTACTCGTAATTCCGGCATCACTAATTGCAGCTAAACCAGTCTCCAGACCTAACTGACGAAGAGATTTATCCCATAATTCACCAAATTTGGTTATTCCCGTACCAATTATACTTACATCTCTCATTTGGTTGACCCCATGTTCAATTTACCTCGGAATTTAGCATATGTTGCATAATTTACAATCTCCATTCTTGAAATCATATCTTCTACAGTTTCAGTTCGATCC
Source organism: Methanobacteriota archaeon (assembly GCA_014240055.1). Taxonomy (GTDB): domain Archaea; phylum Thermoplasmatota; class Poseidoniia; order MGIII; family CG-Epi1; genus CG-Epi1. The sequence goes on from JAAZXP010000039.1 coordinate 7,347, forward strand.
ATATCCATAATTTTATCAGTTACTGTTATGTCAAAACCGTCACTTCCAGCTCCAGAGCCATATGCCACAGCAAGTATTCGGTCCCCAGGCTTTGCTATGTCTAATATTGCGGCAAGTCCCAAAAATACAGCTCCAGAATAAGTATTTCCTATTTTTGGTGTTAGTAATCCAGTTTCAAATTGTTCTTTTGTAAATCCGAGAGATTTAGCTGCCCTTATTGGGAATTTCCCATTAGGCTGGTGAGTTACAATATAATCATAATCTTCAGGTTTTGTATTTGCTTTTTCCATTATTAGCATTCCACAGTTCATAACGTGTTTGAAAAAAGCGGGCTTGCCAGTAAAACGCCCCCCGTGTCTTGGATATTTTTGTCCCTCTCTTCTCCAGAAATCGGGCGTATCTGTAGTGTATGAAGTAGTATGATTTATATTTGCGATCACATTATTTCTTCCAATTACCAATGCACCTCCTCCTGCTGAAGCGCTATATTCTAGAGCATCTCCAGGTGCACCTTGCGATGTGTCTACACCGATAGCAATTCCGTTTTTTATTTGCTTATGTCCTACCATTCCTAAGCAAGTTTGAATTGCAGCAGTACCTGCCTTACAAGCAAATTCGAAATCTGCAGCAGTCAAATTGGGCGTTGCACGAATCGCTTCAGCAACAATTGTAGAAGTTGGTTTTACTGCATAAGGATGTGATTCTGAACCTGTGTACACAGCTTCAATATCATCTCCACTAAGTTTACCACGTTTCATTGCTTGACGTGTAGCTTCTACTGCGATGGTTATTACATCTTCATCTGGGCCAGGTACTGATTTAGAATATACATTTAGGTTTTTAGCCCAAGCACTTCCATCTGCACCCCATACTGAAGCAATTTCTCCGGTTTCGATTTTGTATCCCGGTACATATGCTCCATAGCTGACTATTCCATTCATTTTTTCACCTATTTTAAAGACCTCAATTTTTCAATAATTTCTTTTTCCGAAAGTTCGGTTTTAACAAGAACAACTCTTTCCATATTTGCCAGTTTAGGGGCTAATAGATCGACTGTTTTTGGTTTAATATAAACAACCATTCTTGGTTTAACTGGGTGTGCCCTTACAGCAATCATTGGAGATCTACCATATTGTACTCCTGAAAAAAATACAGCTCTCTCATTTGACCAACCGTACATTTCACCAAATGCATTAAATGTGGTAATTGCCTTTAATGAATCAACCATTGTGTATCCATATATTGGCCTTTCAGTGAGTTCTTTACTTCCTGCCAAAACTTCACCTTCTATTGTCTCTAACATTTTGTTTATAGTTATTCCACTTGTAAATTCTTTGATATCTACAATTGCTTCATTAGTTCTTCTGCCTACCATGCTATTGGCTACTTTACTTCCATGTGAGAAATCATAGTCAACCATAGCTTCAACAAATTTTCTTACAGTTCCTATACCTGGTGATGCACGTCTTCCTTTTTCGAAGTCGCAAACAACTGAAGGTTTAACTTCTAAAAGATTAGCTAATCCCTTTTGAGAAAGATTGAAGATTTCTCTCCATTTTCTTAAAGTATCTCCAGGTTTTTCAGAAACTACTATTTCGCCAGCCATTCGACGCGTCAGTTGTTTTTGCACACTATTTCATTTAGAAGCTGCTATATAATTATATATGTATCTCAGTTCGTCAATTGACTTATTTTAGATGGTATGGTAGTATTATATAGGTGTAATTTTGTTGAAAAAAGTGAGTATAAGCAGTTGGGTTCCTAAAAAGATTTTTTTGACAAAAGGCTCTGGACAGCACAGAGAAAAGTTGGCATCGTTTGAATTAGCTTTAAGAGAAGCTGGTATTGCTTCCTTAAATTTAATTACAGTTTCCAGTATTCTACCTCCTAAATGTGAATTTATTGATCGCGAATCGGGAGTTAAACTTCTTTCACATGGACAGGTTGTTCCTATTGTCTTAGCTCGTTCTGAAAGTAATAATTCTTCTGATTTAGTAAGTTCAGGTGTGGGTGTAGCAGTACCTCGTGACAGAGAAGATTATGGTTATCTTTCTGAGCATCATGATGTGAATATGAATGATGAACAAATGGAAGAATATGTAGAAGATTTAGCTGCTGAAATGCTAGCAACTACTTACGGACTAAAGTTTGATCCTGACGCATCATGGGATGAAAAAAGAGAAATCTGGAAAATAGATGATAGAATTGTCAATACACGTTCGGTAATCCAAACTGCCACAGTTAAAGATGGGATGTGGACGACTACAGTTGCGGCTGCAGTACTAATATTGTAACCTATTTGACCAAATTGCTTATAATGTAGCGAGGGTTTGGTATTATTCTACCAATGCGTGAAATTACTCCGGTCTGGACATTTCAGGGAGGTGCCTCTCCTTCTTCTTTATCAATTAGTCTTGATGGCAAATTTGCAGGCGTAGGTCACAAAAACGGATTAACTTTTCTGAATGAGGGTGGCCGTCCAATGTGGAATAATAGCAAGATACGGCGTGTTAGGGATATTTCAGTATCAACACGCACAGGTCTTATGTCTATAGCTAGTGGCCAGAAAGTACTATATTTGGTTAATCGTGACGGTAGAGTTAGATGGCATAGAGAATTACAGAGTAAAGCAGTTTCTACAAGCATTAGTTCAAGAGGTGATACAATTGCAGTTGGTACTGATGAAGGCCGTCTAATTATTTATGATGGTAAAGGTAAGGTCAGATGGGAAAAGCACTTGAGTAATTCAGACTTCTCGGTAAATAGTGTAGATATTTCATCAGACGGACAATTTATAGTGGTAGGCACTAATTATTCAAGAGTATATTTGTATAATATTGAAGGCGAGATATTATGGAGTAAAGAAACTTCGGGGGAAGTTATACAAACATGTATAAGTTCTAATGGAGATTACGTAGGTTATCTAACAAGTGATAATACATTTACATTTGGAGTTAAGAGCTCCCGTATTTTGTGGGAAGAGAATTTTTCAGTATCACCAGTTTGGATAGATATGACTCAGACTGCGGATTTTGTTTCCATTGGCGAAACTTCTTCTAAAGTTACATTGTTTAATAAAAAAGGGAGGAAAGTTTGGGGTTTCAAGTCTAGGAACTCGACTAAAGGAGTTTTGGCCAGTGGAGGCGGCTATCTCTTTTTAGGTGGAGCTGATGG
>JAAZXP010000003.1:0-10592 GCA_014240055.1 Methanobacteriota archaeon
ACATTTAGTTTCATCAGTAGTTAGTGAAAGATATGGATCTGATACAGTAGGCAATACAGTTATTGGAACGGCCTTAGGGATCTATATGGTTGCAAGCCCGTTCTTATGGTAAAATTAGAAGGTTTACACGTAGTAACTGGAGCATTTGGTTACACTGGACGTTGGATCGCTCATCATCTTCTAAAACAAGGAGCGCAGGTTCGAACACTTACAAATTCAATTGGCCGAGATGATCCTTTTAATGGAAAAGTAGAAGTTCATAGATATGATTTTGACAATAGAAAGAAATTAGTTGAATCTCTAAAGGGCGTTTCTGTACTTTACAATACCTATTGGGTAAGATACACAGTAGAAGGACAAGGTTTTGCGCATGCCTTAGCAGTAAAAAATAGTAAAAAATTATTTCTGGCTGCCAAAGAAGCTGGCGTTGGAAAAATAGTCCATATTAGTGTAGCCAATCCAGACAAAGCCCCTGGTTGGGCATATTTTAGAGGAAAGATAATAGTTGAAGATTTCCTAAAAAAAACAGGAGTACCCTATTCAATAATCAGACCAACACTTCTCTACGGCCGCCGGCAAGATGTTTTGGTAAACAACATCACTTGGATGTTACGCAGGTTTCCTTTGTTCGGAATGTTTGGAGATGGCAAATATCCAGTTCAACCAATATATGTTGACGATGTTGCTAAAATAGCTATAGATCAAGGCCAATTAACTGAAAATGCATTAGTAGACGCTACAGGACCTGATATCTTTGAATACAAAGAATTTCTTGATATCTTAAGTAAAGGGATGGGTCGAAAAAACATATATATTCCAATTCCAGATTGGCTTACATTAATGGTGGGCCAATTCATGGGCCTTCTTCTACAAGACATCGTGATAACAGAAGCTGAAATAAGGGGCCTTAAACAAGGATTAATGGCGTCTTCTGAAGAACCCTTGGGAACAACATCATTTGAAGAATGGGCAAAAGATAATGGAGAAAATCTAGGGAGGCATTATCGGAATGACATTAAGACAAGAAAATATGTAAAGTAACTATTATAACTCTATACAAAAGTCAATAATATAATGAAAATAGGTTATCCTTGTGTAAATTGGAGTATAGGTTGTACTAGCAATAAAAAGTTTAGAATTAAGAGCTTTAGTGAGGAAAAATTTAACAGCACGGTAAAAAACAATCTCGAATGCTTGGATAAAATAGTAGACTATAATATCGAACATAATCTTCTTTTCTTGAGAATCTCGTCTGAAACAATCCCCTTTGCTTCTCATGACATTTGTAAAATAGATTGGCAAAATAATTTCAAAAAAGAGTTAGAACAGATTGGTAAAAAATTAAAACAAAATAATTTCAGAGTTTCTATGCATCCTGGCCAATTTACGGTAATTAATTCACCTAACGAAGAAGTCGTAAGAAAAAGTATTTCGGAATTGCAATACCATTCCGATTTCTTGAACTTACTTCAAGTTGATAATACTGCAAAAATACAAATCCATGTCGGAGGAGTCTATGGAAACAAGGATGCCGCAATCGAACGCTTTATCAAAGTATACAATTCAACACCTAAAGAAATCAAAGATAGATTAGCTATAGAAAATGATGATAAACATTATTCAGTAGATGATTGTATGATTATCTTTAATAAAACGGAAATACCAATAATACTAGATAATTTCCATTTAGAGTGCCTCAATAATGGAGAATCTCTGTTGGAAGCTTATAATTTAATAGAAAATACCTGGGGCAAAGATCACGGCGTTCCTATGTTGGATTATAGCAGCCAACAACCATCTGCAAGAATTGGCAAACATGCAGATCATATAGATATTCAACATTTCAAAGAATTTATGAAGATTATGAAGGGTAAAGACGCAGATATCATATTCGAAATTAAAGATAAAGAAAGAAGTGTTTTAGAAGCTAAAAAGTATTTATAATATCTACATAGAAGGTAAGTTGTGATAGACCTTCGTAGTGATACAGTTACAAAGCCAACAGAAGGCATGAGGAAAGCAATGTCTGAGGCTGTTGTTGGAGATGATGTTTTGGGAGATGATCCAACAGTAATAGAATTACAAAATAAAGTAGCTTCCATGCTTGGTAAAGAGAATGGACTTTTCGTCCCATCCGGTACAATGTCCAATATTATTGCAACTAGAACACACACTTCTCCTGGCGATGAAATAATTACAGAATACAAAAGCCACATTTACAAATATGAAGGTGGAGCATTTGCAGCCCTATCAGGTTGTTCAGTAGCTTTAGTTCATGGAAAAGATGGATTAATGAATCCTGAAGATGTTTCTAATGCCATAAGGAAATCAGAAGGAAGTTTGTCTCATTACCCAAATGGTAGTCTCGTTTGTGTTGAAAATACGGCTCAAGGAGGAGGCGGAACCGTTTATTCACAAGAATCTTTAGATGAGATTTGCAAAATTGCTAAACAGAAAGATTGTAAATTACATTTGGACGGCGCTCGTTTATTTCATGCATCTACTGCAAGTGGAACGTCATTATCTCGGATGGTTCGCGATTTTGATACAGTTTCAATTTGCTTGTCTAAAGGATTGGGTTCGCCAGTTGGTTCTGTATTAGTTGGATCTAAGAAAACATTAGAGCAAGCACATCGCTGGAGAAAGATGTTTGGAGGGGGCATGAGACAAGCTGGAATCATCGCTGCAGCAGGCCTCTATGCTCTCGAGAACAATGTAGATAGATTACATGAGGATCACAGGAGAGCAAGGCAATTTGGCGAAGCATTGGACAGCATGCCTAATTTTTCAGTTAATTTAGAAACAGTTCAGTCTAATATCGTTTTCATTGGAGTTGGAGAGGGAAACGCTAAAATGATGATTGAAAAACTGTCAAAATATGGTATTGACATATTAGACATAGATGATTCAACAATTCGCGCAGTATTCCATCTTCATATTACAGATAAGGATTTAGAGGCAGCCATAGAAGTATTCACTAAAATAAGAACAGAATAAGTGTTAATAATAGATATATTAATAGAAAAGCAAATAGATACAATAAGCTTTTCCTATACAACCTTATATCCTTCGAAAAGATTAAAGGAAAGATTGCTAAACTTACCATCCCAAATGGAAGTGCAGAACCAGTGCCAATTACTGCCGAGAACAATAATAGTAATGATAACATCCTATAATACCATCTAGCTAGAACTCTTCCATCATCCATCAAAAAGAAATAGAAGGATACTATATTTATTGTGAGTAAAAGGCAATAAAATAGAAATTCATAAATATCTGAACCAGAAAATAAGATTCCTAGACCAGCAAGAAAAAGCACGATCAGAAAAAACAGAGTATAGGCGAAAATAATGGCGTAAGCTTTTATTTTATCGAAAGGGCCCATGTTATTTTCTACAATTTCTTCATAAATTTCGTTTTCAATATTCTCTGATGAGGTCTCTTGTATTTCTTTTTGAATGCCTCGGGGTTTTGCACTACTTACACCACTAATTGTACCTTTGAGATGACTAACATTCCAATCCTGAGGTTTCTTGGAGGCTGGCTTAGGAGTAGCAAAAAAGATAGTTAATGTAACAAGGGCAATAGCTATCAAAATAATCCAAAAAAAAGCTTCGAAAGTATAATTTGAATCTAGAAACATACTTTTAGCTCTGATTCTCGTCATATGCTATGAGATCAGTCCAGATGGTCTGGTACCAATAAGTATCTGTGAAATCAGTATTGATTATAATGGCGCCAGTAAAATCAGAATAGTGGAGATTTGCACCAGTTAGGTTTGCACCAGTTAGGTTTGCACCAGTTAGGTTTGCTAATTCAAGGTCAACACCAGTTAGGGTCGCATCAGTTAGATTAATACGAACAAGAGATGAATTGAAGAAATTAGCATTAGAGAAGTTAACACCAAATAAATTTGCTTCAGTTAAATTGGCCTCATAAAAATTGATAATAGAATCTTGAATATCGACACCTTTCAATATTGCTCTAGATAAATCAGCTCCATTAAAATTGACTTCATACAAGGATGCACCCGTTAAATCCGCACCTATAAATTCTGCATTTTTCATATAAGCTCCATCTAAAATGGCACCGTTTAATTTTACTTCATTTAGGACTGCCCCGTATAGATATGAATTAGTTAGATTTACATTAGTCAAATCTGCATTAGTAAGTTTAATTCCTGTAAGATACGCATTTGTAACATCTGCATTTACTAATTTTGTATTTTCCATATTAGCTTCAAACAAGTTTGCGCCGATTAGTGTTGCATTAGACAAATCAGCACCAGTTAATATTGCATAATGGAAATCAACTTCTTTTAGATTCGTATATCGGAAATCAGCGTCCGTTAAATCAGTAGTATACAACATTGCATCAGTTAAGTCAGAATATTGGAAGTTTGCTTCAGTTGCATCTGAATATCTTAGATCAGCATCGGTCAAATTAGTGTGCGTCAAATTAGTATTAACTAGAGTAGTTCCGACTATAGAAGCATCATTTAATCGAGCATAATTTAGAGAAGCTTCAGTTAAATCAGCATAATTAAGGTTTGAATTTGTTAGATTTGCATATCTTAAATCGGCCTTAGGTCCAAGTAGAAATCCTGAGCTAAGGGTCCAAGTTGATGGCAATTCTTCAGCCATTCCTTTGATTCCGCCCGATTTTACTTGAGTCAATTCAGCATCAGTAAATATGGCATGATTGATATTTATGCCCTTGAGATTTGCATAGGAAAGGTCAGAATTTGTTAGTTTAGCATACCACATTTCAGAATTTGTTAGGTTTGCATATTTTAGATTAGCATTTGTCAAATCAGCCCCGTTTAGGTTCGAATTTGTTAAATTTGCAAATGAAAGGGAAGCATAAGGTCCAACTAAGTGTCCAGATGTAAAAATCCAAGGAGAGAGAAGGCCCACAGGTTCTCCTAATATCTCTCCAGATCTCACTCCTTTTAGAATTACATTAGTTAAATTAGTAGAAGAGAGATTTGTATTTTGAAGGTTAGCGCCTTGTAGATTCGCATTTTTCAAATTAGCCTTTTCTAAATTGGCATATCCCAAATCAGCATAATTCAATTTAGCACTATTCAAATTAGAATTTTGAAGAAGACTTCCATTTAATTTCGAATCACTTAAATCAGAATAGGTCAAATCTAAACCGACCAATTGAGCCTTATTTAGGTTGGAAAAGCGTAGATTAGTACCTGTTAAATTTGCATAATTTAAATTTACATTCCTTGCTTCAGTATTCCATAGGTCAGCTTCAGTTAAATTTGCATATGCAAGTATTGTATTCGTTAGGTTAGTCTCTTGAAGGTTGGCATAGCTAAAATCGATCCCAGTAAGATTTAATCCAGACATATTGTAGTTAGTAAAATTCCCATAAGAACAAAATCCGTACGGCACTAATTTACAAGCAACTAAGGGATCAGTTCCATTTTCTATTTCAGCACCATCGATGATTCCATCATCATCAGTATCATTGTCTAATGGATTTGTATAAGGGAATAGATTTACCTCTTCAGCATCAGTAAGCCCATCATCATCTGAATCTGGTTTCAAGGGATCCGTTCCCAGTTCATACTCTTCACCATCACTTAGGCCGTCCTCATCTAAGTCATTAAACAAATTAAAAGTAGATTGCATAAAGACTGAACCAAGAACTACCAAAACAGTCATTATTGCAAAAAGGTAGGCTTTACGAGTTCTCCTTACAAGTTTCCTATCTTCATCTATATCCTCATCATTTTCTTTTTCATTTTCTATTTCGGGACTTTTTTCTTTAATGTGATGTTTAACTTTAAAATCAGTAAGAATTTTTGGTTCGGGGCGCGGCGTTGCAAAAAAAACAGTAATTGAGACTAAAATAAGGGAAAGAAGCATAATCCAGAAAAAAGCTTCCAAAGTATAGCCCGTAGATAGAAACATCAATACTCCAAAGTCCTCTACTTTTTAAACTTCCCTAATTTTTCCTCAATTTCTGTAAATCTCCAGAAAAGCCTAGGGCGCCAATAATTAGTAGAAATTGTACGGACAAGCGGACGAGGTGGCCCTGAGTTGTTAATCTAGTTCTTAGAAACCCATGATTTAGTAATGGCCATTCCGAGCAAAGCAAACATTATGCTAAAAAATACACTCATTCCAGCTAGAACGTTCCAGGCATCTTCATTTTTCCAATCTCCGTAGAATAGATGATATCCAAGTAAAAAAGGAACAATTAAAGCTACTAATCCAAAAAGACGGAATAAACATATAATTGAAACAGATAAACCATAGATAATCATAATAACTGAATATCCAAGAAAAGCAACCCATGGTTCAGGTTTATAATTTAAAAAATCTTTTGCATCTATCATCTTTTTGTTGTATTCTGCCAATCCGCAACCGGAACACATCCATGTGAAGCCTACTGAACCTTGACCCTTAATCATCTCCCCAACATCTTCCCATTTTTGTATTTCTCCACAATCGGGACACTTTCTTCCACATGTTGGACAGACCAGAATCATTACATTTTTCTTAGAATCATCGTAGACGCTGCCTTCTTGTTTGGACTGTCGACTACCACATATTTCACATTTCATTAGTTTTTTCTCAATTTCTGTAAATCTCCAGAAAATCCTAGGGCGCCAATTATTAGTAGAAATTGTACGGACAAGCGGACGAGATGGCCCTGAGTTGTTAATCTAGTTCCATTATATGGAATATCATTAATCCACATATTGAAGTTTGCAGGATATACTGCAATTAAGAAAAGGACCATTAATCTACCTGTAATTTCTCTAGTTTCAGGGTAAATTATTCCCAAACCACCTACTATTTCAATGATTCCAGTCAAATAAACTAAGAATAAAGCAAAAGGTAAGTAGTTAGGAACGATATCTACAAATTTCTGGGGGGAACGAAAATGTTCAATCCCAACTAGAATAAATGGAATTCCATACCCTAAAGCTAAGAGATGTACGAGTATAGGATTCAATCTATCTCCTTACTTTGTTTATAGCGCCTTCAATAGAAACCCTACTTTGGTTCTTGGAGTCTCTTTCTCGTAAGGTAACGGTTCCATCCTCTAGAGTTTGATGGTCAATTGTCATTGAGAAAAATATGCCGATTTCATCAGCTCTTGCATATCTCCGGCCGATAGATCCAGCTTCATCATAGTAAGCGTCAACTCCAACATTCACAGCAGCTTTCAATATTTCATGAGCTTTTTCATCTAATCCATCTTTTGTCATTAAAGGAGCAACAAGCAAATCGTATGGAGAAGTTGATTGCGGTAAAGAAATCCATTCCCTATCTGAATCTACTTTCCAAGAACTTTCTAACAAGCAGTAAAGAATGCGATCTAAGCCAAAAGAAGGTTCCACTACATTAGGATAAACCATTTCACTTCTTCTTTCAGTTTTTAGCGACATATATTCAGTAGTTAAATCTATTGATTTTCCATTTACATCAACGGAAATATTTGGTTTGAGTTCAAGGTCTTTGATAGCTTCTAAGATTATTTTCGCATCGCCTTTGAATTTCTTTCCCAATTTGCCGATATCTGGCACCCAAGTTTCCATTTCTTTTTCAGTACCTGGTATTGCAACTCTAAATTCTTTAGATGACGCTTTGCCATGGGCTGAGAGGTCATAATCTCCCCTATGGGCAACGCCAATAGTCTCTATCCAACCCAATGAAGTATTGATCTCCCCATCCCAACAATCACTAGAGTAATGGGCCATTTCGTTAGAACCATGTTGTCTGAATCTTAATTTACCGGAAGGCACTCCAATAGTAACTAAGAAATGTTGGGCTCTTGCTAAATGGCAAGCGACTAATGATGAACCAATTATTCCAGAATCAAAAGCTTCACCAACAGTCGAATTGGTTTCATTCCCATTTGCCGTGAGAAGATTAATTGTGATGTTTCTTAATTCATCTGAGAGCTTAGGTTCATCAGACGGTAAAAAGAAATGTTCAACTTCCATTTGAGTAAATTCTCTCATCCGTAAAGGCCCTTGGCGCGGTGAGATCTCGTTTCTAAAAGAACGTCCGATTTGAGCTCCAGCCATAGGTAATTTTCCTCTATTTTGTCTAAGAAGCCATGGAAATGCTAAGAAAATACTTTGAGCAGTTTCAGGTCTAAGGTATCCAGGAGATCCGTTTCCAGCGCCCACTCCTGTTGAAAACATGAGATTGAACGAACTCATTTCTGATAGCTCTTCTCCACATCCAGGGCAGGCAGTACCTGTAATTGCATTAGATAATTCCTCTCTAGACATTTCTTCACCACTTTTTACTAAGTGATCTGCCCTGAATTGTTTTCCACAACTTTTACAATCAACGAGAGCATCATCGAATTCTCCTAAATGGCCGGAGGCTTGAAACAAACTCTCAGGTCCAATTAAAGCCCCATCTAGCTCTAAACACCCTGCATCAATAACGTAATGCTTTCTCCAAACTTCAAGGATGCGTCGGCGCATTCTTACACCGACAGGCCCATAATCCATAAATCCTGCCAATCCTCCATAAGCCTCGAAAGCAGGCTGAAAAATCCCACGACGGGTTGCGACGGCAATAACTTTTTGGAAATCCATTTAGTTTCTCCAGCGAATACCTAGAATTTCGGTATTTGGATTAAAGATAGATTCATAATTGTCTTCTTCAACTCTCGAGAGTAAAACCCAACCACTTTGTGCCATATTAGAATAAGTTGAAGTTCCGTCCTTATTAAATATATCATCAAGCCCAAAACAAGCAATAGAGAGTATTGTTTTCAAATTTAATGAATCATATTCAGCCCTAATAAAGCGAATTTCATCCATCATATTTACAGTACATAACATCCCATTATCAGTACCAAACCCAATATCTATTCCCAATTCAATCATTTTTTCTAAAGGCGGCTTATTTCCAAAATAATGGTTACTTCTTGGACAAACTACTATCGAAATCTTGTTAGCCTTAATTTCCCTTAAATCAGATTCAGTGGCATGACACATATGAACTACAAAATCAGGTCTTAGATCAAGAAGTGGTTGAATTTCTTCTCTTTCATTTTCAGAATGATGTATTCCAACAAGTCCATTATTACTGCGGGCAGATGCAGCAATTTCAGTAGCATTCTTGACATCTATTAGGCTACTGATTCCAGCATTAGTTCCGGGTAAATTCTCATTGTTTAAAGGCCTTCCTAAGAGAATTAATTTACCCGGATATTCAATACCATCAAATACGTCTAGGCCAGCCTTCCCGCCTTCTCTAAAATCCATTACTAATCCAGTACCTGAGTTGATAATTTCTTTCAAGCCAGCGATAGCTGAAGTGTTTTGATCATTATTCTCTAACCATTTGTGTTTCCAACCATTTGGACCTACCAGTTCACTCAAACTCAAATTATGTGGCATTTCGTTCCGTGCTAAAGTATCTCCTAGATGTGTGTGGCAATTACGAAAAAGAGGAATAATTATTCCGTTTTCCTCACCTTCAACATCATTACTTATAGAACAATTTTCTAAATTTATTCCTTTTCCTACGAATCCTTCACTAGTGAATACAGGTCCTTTCCAAAACATTACAATGCATCAGCAATAGCAGGAGCTACAGAGAATCTTGTGTAAACGCCTTCTAAGGTGTCCGAGCTAAGAATATCATCGCAAACTCTTAGACGATTTGCGGCATCTTCAATAAATAATCCATGAGTACAGGCTGCAAATACACGTTCAGCTCCACCGTCTCTCAAAATATTAGCGGCAGTAGCAATAGTCCCTCCTGTTGAAATTATATCGTCCAAAATAACTGCAGTCGTACCTTTAACATCGATTTGCCCAGAAGTCGTTTCAACGGTCCGTCCATCTATTCTCACTTTTTTCATAACATGGATTGGTACTTTCAGCATATTGGCAGCAAGAGTACATCGCTCTCTTGAACCCTCATCAGGAGCAACAACCATTTGTGGTTTGAATCCCTTTAGATAGCGTACAACTTCTCTGGATCCATTAATATCATTAGCTTCACACCCAAAGAAGTTGAGAATTGAAGGCGTATGAACGTTGATAGTAAAGACACGATCACACATAGTTCCAATTGCTCCAGCAATAGCTTTTGCAGAGACGGCTTCTCCACTTTGGAAAACTCGTTCTTGTCTTGAATATCCCATATAAGGTATAACGCAAGTTACTGTCTTAGCCCCTGCATCTTTAACAGCTTGAAGTATTAACAATAATTCAACTATTTTCTTATCAGGAAATGTATTTTGTACAACTACAACATCTTGATTTTCCACATCCATTAATATTCGTATATATCTTTCTCCGTCTGGGAAATGACGATTTACGACACCACAAAATTCGGCATTCATTTCTTCAGCTAAAGATGCACCGAGTCTTTGGTGTGTTGATCCACTTATAACGTACATTTTCAGTCCAAAGAAGCCATGACTTCAATTTCCATTTCAGCATTTAATGGAAGGCCAGCAACTTGCACAGTCGATCTAGCAGGTGCAGTGTCTTCATCAAAAAATTCAGCATATACTGAATTCATTTTTGAAAAGTCATTCATGTCTGCAAGAAAAACAGTTGTTTTTACTACGTTATCTAAAGTTAGATT
>JAAZXP010000003.1:10599-58095 GCA_014240055.1 Methanobacteriota archaeon
AGTCATTCATGTCTGCAAGAAAAACAGTTGTTTTTACTACGTTATCTAAAGTTAGATTTTTTTCAGCTAAAACGGCCTTTATGTTTAGAATGGCTTGCTTAGTTTGATCAGCTACACCATTTTCTAATTCAGTAGCATCGTGTTTACGGCCAACTTGACCACTTAGGAAAACATAGTTTCCAGACACGACACCTTGTGAGTAAGGACCGATCGGTTTCGGAGCCATCGAGCTCACCACGATCTCTTTCATAATAAACTAATTGAACCCAATTTATGTAGTTTACTAATAATTCAAGACCAATATGCGACTCTTGCGGCCATTATAGAATCCATGTATGTTTCGCAGTCAAAATCTTTGTCTGATAAGGGTGAAGAACCGTTCAAGTCTTGGATGATAGTTTTTGTAAGAGTTGGATCAACAACTCCCCATCCAGTTTGTGTGTAAGGAGCTATTGGCGAAACAGGCACTCCTGTTTGACAAGCACCTTCGTTTGCACCAGGATCATATTCTGAAGCATCAGGGAAATAAGAGGCTTTTTCCATACTTCTTCGGATATCATAGTTAGTGATGGAAGTATTTTCACTGTAAATTAAGCTACCATTCCTACCGCCAGATCCCATATCTCCGGCTTGTTCTCTTAGTTCTTGTATAACTAGAGAGAGAACTCCTGCAGTTCTAGGCGTTGCAAAACTAGTTCCAGAAGTATCATGATATCCATCAATAGAATCGTGGTCAGGTAAATTTTGAGTCCAATCAGCTACAATATCTGGAGCAGTACCTGAGCAGTGCATGACTTTACCTCTATCTCCATCCTCTTGAAAACCAGCAATTCCAATAGACCAAGGAGGGCCACCAGTTGCGTCTTGAACACATGTAGACCCAGTATTATCGCAGGCTCCAGTATGCAGTTTACCCATTTCATTAACTGCATATTCCGTATCATCTTCAATACCAGGAACCGGAACCGACCCAATTGGTCCAAAACTTGTTGTGATAATATCAACCATCGGGTGTTCAGCAGCCCTTCTCACGCCATCGAATCCCTCAAGGAAAAAAATAACAGCATCTGGATTGGCATCTATTACAGCTCCAGTAACAGCAGTACCGTGACCATCGTCAGGATCATCTAAGATAGGCGTTTCACTCCAGCCTTCTTCTCCCATTGCCCCAATAATCCGTGTGCCTGAGAAATAAACAGTATCATTGTAAGTAATTAGATCCCAACAAGTTTCTCTATCTGCTTGAACTCTTTCTTCCCACGTTCCTATTTGGGTTAATTCACAGACTAAAGTTACTCCAAAATCCTCCAAAAAAGGTTGGGGCAAACTTTCATTTCTTTGAAAATGATCATGATATGGATTAATTCCAGTATCGACTGGAGCAACCACAGAATATGATTTCCAAAAATCTTCCTTAGCTTCTATTTCATCAGACTCATTAGTAACAGCATCATCTAAGCACCCTGAAATCATTATAAAGATGATCAAAGGAATCGAAAATTTCTTTGTTATCGCATGTATCATTATTTGTATTTATTACACGGTAGTATTAAAATTTTATTTGTATTTTGTCTTATTTGGAAGCAAAATATTAAATGACGTCGATAATACATTGTATTATGTCTAAGTTCATGTATTCTGGTAGTTATACCAAGAAAGGCGTTAAGGGATTGTTAAAAGAGGGCGGAACGGCCCGCCGTGATGAAACTATACGAATGGTGGAATCTCTCGGAGGCACAGTTGAAGCTTATTATTGGTGCTATGGCGAACAGGATTTCGTATCCATAATGGATTTTCCAGATCACACAACGGTAACTGGTTTAGCCCTTAATATTGCAGCTTCTGGAACATTCACAGGAAATTTAACTCCTTTGATAACAGTCGAAGAAATGGATGAGATGGTAACTGTAAAGTTAGGAAAATATCGGCTACCTGGCGATTAAAATTAAAGATATAATGACAAAAATAAGGTTAGCAGCATTCGCACTCTGTATTTTGTCTATTATGATTCTACCAAATTCTGCGGCCACAAAGGATAGCTATTCAGAGGATGGATTTCTGATACTTGGCCAAGATGATCTAGTGGGAATCACTTTTTGGATAGCGACTGCAGCTATGCTGGGTTCCAGTATTTTTTTCTTAATAGAACGTAGCAACGTTGCTCCTCAGTGGAAAACATCAATGACCATTGCTACCTTAATCACAGGAATTGCTTTTTGGCATTATATGTATATGAGAGAGCATTGGATTCTTACCGGAGAAAGTCCAATAGTTTATCGTTACGTGGATTGGTTTATTACCGTTCCATTACAGATTGTTGAATTTTATTTTATTTTAGCTGCAGTTACTGCAGTTACTGCAATGTTATTTTGGAGACTTCTAGGGGCTTCTGTTCTAATGCTTGTTTTTGGGTTTCTTGGAGAAACTCAAATGCTTGGAGGCAGTTCGATAATTTGGTGGATTTTATGTATGGCTTGCTGGTTCTATATCATCTATGAAATTTTTAGAGGTGAAGCTGCAATTCTTAATGAAAATAGTGGGAATGAAGCAGGACAATTTGCATTCCAAGCCTTAAAATGGATTGTAACGGTTGGATGGGCTATCTATCCTATCGGCTATCTATATGGTCTTGATGAAACTACAATATTGGGAGTTAACATAAGCAATACAGCATACAGTCCTGAGCTGATAAACATAATTTATAATTTAGCTGATTTGATCAACAAAACTGCTTTTGGAGTTGCAATTTGGATTGCAGCAGTCAAAGATACTAAAGAGTCTAAGGGCGAACAGTCTTTTATGTTCTAAAATAGCTGCTTACAAAGAAAAGAATTAGCGCTACTAAAACGTCTAAAGTAGGAGAGGCACCAGGATATCCAAAATTCCAGACAATTACTAGAAGTAACCAAACTCCGAATACCCAATCTAAATCTTTTAAGCCGAAACTCGCAACGCCTTTAGGCGACACGGGTAATCATCTCTGGTGTAATTCCATGCTCAGTTACAGCATAAATCATTACAGCAGCTTTTTCTGGATGATTGCGGATTTTCTTAATAATTAATCTATTTTCGAACTCAGCAGCCATACGTCCAACTTCAAGTTCTATTACAACGTCACAAATAGCTTCAATTTGACTATGAATTCTTGGTTCACAAGTACCTGCAGACATAGTATACATTATAGTTCCACCATTTGCCTGAGCGTATTCTTTTATTGTCCTCATAGCTGATAAAACTTCAATTGGATTATAATATTGCATAAAGAAGTCTAGCGAATCAATAACGACTCTAAAAGGCGCTTTAAGTTTAGAAATTTCATAGGTCATATCTGCAACAAAATTAATTTGATCAGAAGTAGAACCATATGAACCCAAATTTCTCAGTTCAGCAACTGAGAGTCCTTCCTGTTTAAAACGAGATGCTTGTAATTCACGAGATAAAACTTTTTCAAAATATTGAGTTCCTACATTAACAATTCTCAAATCAGTAGGCCAATTATATTGCTCAAAAGTATCGATTAGTTCATCTGAAGTCTCGTCTGTTGAAAAATAAACTACATTTTCAGATCCAACGCCAGCTGATGCATATTGTTTAGAGAGTAATTCTTTTCCTGAACCAGAACTGCCTTCAATTAGCATAGAGCTACCCAATACAATTCCTTTACCATCAATTAATGCTTCATCTAGTCTTTCAATTCCAGTTGAGATTATTTCTGCCATTTTTATTCACCTATTACACGATCTGATAATAACTGTAATGCAGATGCCAATTCGTCGCCAGTTTGCTCTTTAACAGTCATTAACATACTATAAATTTCCTTAATACGCATAGAATTCCCAAGTACATTAATAAATTCTTTTAACACCCTAGCTTCAGAATAGATACTTAACCCATTAACTGAATCGAACATCACAAAGCTCTTCTTCGATTTTAGTCGCCTTTCTAGAAGAGAAATATTAAGTAAAATAGATTCAAGCATAGTTGGAGATTCAACATAAAGTGTTCGAGGATCATCAGTTTTTCCACCAACCGTCATCGACACTAAATCTACGAAATAAAGATCTGATAAATCTGTCTTGGTTTCTTCTAATTCTGCTAAAATATGTGAAGAAGGTCTCGAAGTTGTGATATAAATCCCACCTAATTTTTTACTAAGTAAAACAGATGCAATTTTGACAGTATCAGTATGAAATGATTCTGCGCCAATGCTAACAGTTGTTAACGTATCTCCGTCATTAATACTCTTGATGACTGCTCCTGCAATTTCTTTAACATTGCTCATGTGAAAGATTGTCCTCCATCTTGTCCCCATTTGAGGAGAGGAACAACTGCCAACCCGATTGGCGTTAATTCAATCAAGTGTCTTGCACGAGAATGTTTAGTTCCTCGCATTTTTACAACTTGTAAACTTCTCAACAAGTCTCCTTGTCTAATTATGTTACCCATAAGAACTACACCATCAGCAACGGCCTCTTCAACACCAAAAATCGAATAAGTCTGAACGTTAGAGTCTACAACAGTTTCTGAAATTAGCATAGTAGTACATCCAAAAGTACTCAAGAATTGACTTAATCTAAAGATGAAGTTACGGATACTTCCTTTATCTGGAAGTTGATAACAAACGGCAGTGATAGAGTCAATGACTAATCTTGTAACTCCTAATTCATCTACAATATCTTCAAAAGCCCCTAATAGAGCTTCCATATCTTTAGAAGTATAAGTTCCATCTAGTCTTTCAACGCCCAACCTATCGTTAATTACGGTTAAATCAAAAATATTTAATTTTCCTTCTTTAACAAGAGCATCATCAAAGAAACCATAAGTCTGTAAATTTGATAACATTTTAGATGAAGGTTCAGTTACAGAGATATAACAGCAAGTTTCTCCAGCCTTAGCACCGTTAATGAGAAATTCCATTGCTAAAGTAGTTTTTCCAGAACCCACAGTTCCAGCTAGAAGTGTTATGTTTCCAATAGGAATTCCACCGTTTAAAATACGGTCAATACCCTCGATGTAAGTTACACATTTGTCTCTAGGACGTCCGCCACGCGGGTCCAGGCTAATTGGTTTTGTTACTTCCTTTTTTGCCATTTTCATCACTCGTCAATTATAAACTGATCTACAAGGTATTGCCGAACCCTCTTTTTCAATGTTCTCTCTGTAATCTTTTCACCCTGAGCAGAATCGTGCATCACTTGTATCTCTCTTTGAATTTCAACAGGCAGTTCAGCCCATGCCACAGGTGGTTTCTTTGGTAATAGCCCTCTGAGGTATTTTGGATTGGCTTGAGCGAAAATTTCTGCAAACCGTTCTTTGACTTTATCTTCAAAGAATTTATCAGCTTCTCTTTCGACTTCGCTGTAAGCTTTAATTAATTCTTCTTCGACAATTTGCCCTAGGTCTTCTAGGAAAACACCTTCAGGTAAAAATCGGTGGTACCAACTACCATCTTCATGGAGTGCATCCATGTGCGTACGGTTGTAAACGTCAATAAGCGGAGTTTCATATTCTTCTTTTGCCATTAATTGTCCCTAAACTTTCAAAATGAGGCCTTATAAGATACTTAGCCTAGAAATCAAGCAGGCTTAATTTCATAGTCAAGAAGTATAACTTCAACCAAATATTCGACTTCTTCACCATTATCTGTATGGTTACATCCGACAGCATTTCCACTTTCAGCTTCGACATTAATTTCCAAAAAATAGGATCCTAATCCAGCTCCCATGGCATCAAGCTCATCTTTAATTTCAGCTTCAGACATCTCGCTAGCATTCCCTGAAAAATATAGAGAAGAATTATACCATTCAACAACAATTTCATGAGAAGAACTACCCTGGCCTTGATTTTCACCACTTTCAGTTCCATTAAAATTATCGTGTGTTATAGTTCCTGTAATTGTGTCTGGATCTGGCTGAGAAGCCCCAGGTGCAGCACAACCGATTCCATTACTTGTTTCATCTTCACTGTACGTAAGTAAAACTCTAACACCAACAATATTTCGACTATCTTCTGTCCATTCAATATTATTAGTATTGAAATCTATGAGAATAGTCTCACCGTCACTAACATATTCTGTATTATTCCCTAAAATTTCATAAGAAATTTCTCCAGAAATAGAATAATTTCCTATGCCGCCTGTTGAATCAGAAGAATCTGGAGCAAAAGCAAGATATGCAGCTTCGGAGGCGCCAAATGGAATAATAATAGCTGCAGCGACCACTCCATATTGACTCTTCTTAGGCCAATTAAACCTGCCCAACGAAGATAGGTTTGGTGTTCTGAAGTAATTCATCAAAAAGTGAGTAATGAATGCAGCCCCCATACCTGGGACTGATGGGAAAACGCCGTCTGCACCTCCGAAACCTAATACTGTCCAAATTAGGACACCACCGAATGCAGCCACCATCATCGCAATTGAATGAGTAGTATCTGGTTTGTACCCTAACCACCTAATAATCAGTAAAGGTACAAAAACACCGCCGAGGCCGTAGACGGCAAAAACAACAAGAAGGAAGACAGAATCTCCACCAGGAAGATATAATCCTCCTATAGATATTAAAGTAGCAAATGCAGCAACTGCAATAGTTACCTTTTTCGCAGTTTTATGGTCTTGTCTCCATTCAGGTTTAATGTCGTCTGTAATTGCAGCTGTGCATGCTAGAACCTGACTATCTGCGGTAGACATTGTTGCTGCAAAAATAGAGGCTAAAATCATTCCCACGCCAATACCTGGCATCGTCTCCATGGCCATCATTGGCAATCCCAATTCGGCATCAAAGCTACTTTCTGTAAACAACACGCGGCTTGCCAAGCCGATAATTAGCATAAGTATAATGAAAGGAGTCTGCCAAACAAAAAACCAAATCATTGCTTTCTTACGATCTTCATCGGTACCAAGAGTCATAACTCTCGAAACGACTTGCGGCTGACCTGCAACACTTAGCCCACCTAGAAAGAAAGCCATTGTCCAAAGGGTGAAACCAAATATTAGGTCAGGTGGCAGAAGATTAGTCAAAAGTGGATCTTGTTCATTTAATTTCATTTCGAGTCCACTAAATCCTCCAACTTTTTGAAGACTTATCCAACAAAGAATTGTTGACCCCACAATCATGACGCAAGACTGAGCAGCATCGGTCCAAATCGAAGCCCTGATTCCTCCAGCATAACAGTATGCCACCACTAGAACAAAACCAATAAGAATTCCAACAATTTCAGGCCACCCCATCATCACGAATAATGCCTTTCCACCAGAGGTAAGCTGAGCTGCAGCGTAAATACTTAGAAACAAAACAGACAAGATTCCAGCTAGTTTTGCTTCAGGCGCACCTGCCTTTTCGGCAACTAATGAAGATAGTGAACGAATGCCTCTTTCTCGACCTTCTTCTTGAATAAATTTATACAGCCAAGCCCAAGCAACAACTTGCCCTATAGTTGACATAAAAGACAGAAAAGCTACACTATACCCCATCGTGTATGTAAATCCAATAAATCCAATGAACATATATCCCGAGTTCCAAGTACTAACTGCAGATAAGGCAGCAAGTGAAGGGCTCATACCTCTTCCAGCTACAAGATAATCATCAGTCGTATCTTTTTTTACTCGCATTGAGGCAAGACCAACGCCTGCAAAAATAGACATGAAAAAGATAAATGAGATTACAACAACAGCATCCATTTTTTAACCAGTAATAAGCGGTAGAACATAGTAAATTGCTAAGAAAGTTCCGAGTAAAGCTTCACCCACTATACAACCTGTAGCAATCATATAGGTGTTCAATAATTTCATGGTCCGTTCCTTTTCACTTAATCCTTTTTTCTCGACTTCAACATCAAGGAAACGGCTTTCCCAATAGTCTCTCAATCCTCCACCGACGACCATCGGTAATGTTACGACCATAGGGAGGTACATCCCTAATCCAAATGCAGTTCCCATGCCAGTTAACAATTCCATAAAAACACCAATTATTACTCCGACAGTTAATAGACTCCAAGGAGTTTGGCCGCCAAGCATAATTTGCGCAAAAGCTGCGAATGCATTAGCTTGAGGAGCATATAATATCAAATCACCGCGAGCTAAAGCTAATGATAATAATCCTGCAAATAATGCAGCAACAATAGTGCCGGGAATAATTCCAACTAATTCAGTTTTCATAATGTGCATTGGGCGATTTCCAACATACAGTCCTGGCTTGTAATCTCCAATTACAGTTCCAGACATAGAGATCGCACCTCCGAAAACAGTGGTGCCAACTAAAGCTAAAACTGCAGTATCACTTTCATTCAAACCAATTGCTTTGAAAATTAAGACTAGCATTAAAAGAACAATAAAACTAGTTCCAGAAACAGGTTCAATACTGGTTTCACCCATGACTTTTACTGCGATTGCACCTAACGCAAAAGTCGTTAAACATAAAACAAGTGAAAAAATAAATGAAGCAAAGAAACCAAATTGAGTTGAAAAAGTAAGAGTAATTCCAATTAAGGAGACGAGTAAGAGAATGGGAATATGACTGATAGGCCATTCATACCATCCCCTTCCTTCAATGTAATCTTTTCTTGCAGCATCATCACTTTCTCCTTTGAAAATATCTATAACATCAGAAGCCGTAGTTTTGAAAACAGGAGCCATTTTCAACAATCCTGTAATTCCTCCACCTAGGATTGCACCTATTGCCATAGGTCTTGCGACATAGCTGTAAGAGTAGATAGACCCAATTGGTGCAAATTGACTAACTGAATGATAATTCCCATCTAGAGGATAATAGAAAGGATAGTCATACTGATATGCCAATGGAGTCACAATGAACCAAGTAAAAAAAGTTCCTAAGCTTACCAATAAAGCGACGCGGAATCTCATGAACCAACCAATTGCTCCCATCATAGGAGTTAATTCAAACCCTAACCAAGTATAGTTAGTAATTGGATTACTCATAGGTACCATCAAATCAGCACCATCATACCATTCGATATTTTTAGAAGCAGAAGTCAAGAAAGATTCTTTAACTTCCTCACCAGCAGCATCATATGTTCCTGTTCCGAATATAGGCCAATCTCTCAAGAAAGTAAATAGCATAACTACGGCGGTTGAAATCCCTACAAGTCGGATAGAGTGCATGGCACCTTCCATACCTCCTTCTTTGGAAGTTTCTCCTGCAATGTCCATTAGTTTAATATTTGCTTCAAAACCAGGAAGAGGCAATGGATCTTCTACTAACCAAACTCTTCTAAAAATAATAAAATAGAGACAACCTAGAAATCCGCCAAGTATAGAGGCAATCATAGCCACTCCAGCTAAAGCCCAAGAATCAGGTAAAAGTAACGAAGAATCAACAAGATAACTACCATTCATTTCATATTTAGGCGAGTATGCTAATAGATAAATTGCAGGATAAGTGAAAACAAATCCAGTACAGACCATAGAAGCTCCAGTTGAAGCTGATGCAGACAGATTAACTTCTCCAGGAGACCATCTTAGAGCCATTGCAGAAAGATAAGCTACATACCAAGAACCAGAGACAATCATTCCAACTTTTAAACCGACATATTGATTAATTATTGCAAATAGAATACCAATTACTAATCCCAGAAGCATTTGGTTCCATTTCCACTTAGTAGTCCCAAATCCATCGCGTTTGTTTTTTTCTTCTAAATATTCTTCCAAAACTTCCGTATTAAAATTGGCATACATCTCAGTATCGAAGTAATCCAAAGTACCTTTTTCGATGGCTTTCAAACCTTCAGGAGTAGGAGTTTGGCGATATGCTGAAGTGCGAACTTTACTCATTTGAGATAAGCAAACAAAGACCGTAGGGTATAATACATATTGTGTATAAATTTACAGTAGGAACCTTTAAAGAATGGTCACAAGTTCAAAATTAGATGCAGATACTCTCGAGGAGCATACTTGCCGTCGCTTTTTTTGCGATAATTATGTTATCCCAATCGGCCCAAGCTGAGGAATCTGACGACTTTAATACTTTAGATTTATACTTCTATGGAGACTTAGATAATGGTGATGGCAACATATCTACAAGGATGCCAACATCAGATACAGACACTCAGAGCGATTGCCCTCAGGACGGGAATAGACTTTCTTGGCCGGGACAAGATAGACAATGGCAAAATGTAGGCTCTTGGGAAACTCTAATGCAAACACCCGGATCTGTAGCTAGTGGAGATTATACTTTTACAATATGGGCAAATTCAACACAAGGAACAGTTGAAGACGTTCAGTTTAGAATAACAATCTTTATTGGTGATTCTGGAGGTATTACGGAAACATCGCAATCCAAGACGATTACCGATTCGAGTGAAGTAGCGACCCGTTTTGACATTAATTTTGACATATCTAACGCTAGTTTTAGCGATCCCGATGTGACCAATGATGATGATTTTATAATTGATTTAGAGTACTCTGGAGGAGATCCTGGTGAAAATCCACTCACAGGCGGTTCACCAACAGAGCAAATAGTAGTTTTAACTTCTAGTGCTGAGCATCCTGCAGGAGTAGGCAATCTTACGATAAACCATTACAAGGCTTGGTTTCCAGAAATAGTTGTAGAAGATTTTTCAGAGCGCGTATTTGTTAAAACACAAGTTCAAAGTGCGTTTGGAGTCTCAGATATCAATTCAAACGATTGGACTTTAGGCGTATACGGCCTTTCATCAGGTAACCAGGGTTTAACTGCTGATTTTAGTATGAAATCCATAAATAATGACACTCATGAAGTTTCCTTTTATTGGTATTATAATCAAGATTTAGCCATAAGTGACACTTATCATTTCTTTATTCAAATAACTGACATTCAGCAAAATACATGGGAAGTTGAATCTGATGAAGATTTATACTTAGTCATCCATGGATATGAAATTGATAATTACATAGGTTCAGGAGATATTCAGATTAATAATCAAACTGGAGTTCCTACGGTAAAGGCAGGCAGTTCATTCACAGTCGATATTAGAATATCTGCACAAGGAGATCCTTTGATTTCGTATAATCCAATTCCAGTCTCAGTTGTTTGGGTTTCAGGAACAAATGAAATTGTTTTGTATGAAACTGCAGTATTTGCAAAACCTGGCGCATCAGTCACTATATCTTATAGGCACACATTCGAAGAAAATGGAGAATATTTAATTAAAGTGATAATTGACAGAGGCAATCTAATAGCTGAATCGAATGAAAATAACAATATTGCCGAATATTTATTGACGGTCGATGAGCCGGAAAAAGAAGATATGTTACAGTCAATAATAGATAATCTGACTGGCGGCGGTACAACTTCGATGATATTATTGGTATCAGTAGCATCTATCATATTGGCTGTTTTATTTCTGAATCGTAATAAAGTAGCTACTGACTTTGATTGGGAGGAAGACGATGAATTCTAAAATGGATATACGAGGGTACAAGCCAGCCGATGAAACTTTTTATGAGTACAAAGATGAAGAGGAAACTCCGCGCGGCACCCATTATCAAAAGATAGATGATGAAGATATTGAAGCTTCAACAATTGGCAGATATGCAGAAACGAAAGATTTCAAGCATTGGCCTTTCAAAGTAGGTAATGCAATGACTAATAATGTCCCTGAAGAGGTCCAACATAAAGTGGATGATGGCGGCAGTAGTGGGTATGCTACAATGAATCAGTTCATGAAAGAAGATAGTGCCAAAGAGCAAGCTTGGGTCGATAGAGAAAATGATAGCATTTTCTCCCTTGCAATCAACAACTGGTTTGGTATGAAAGATTATATTATGTCTTATTTTCCAAAGAAATAATATTTCTTCAATATTTTTGACGCTTGATAAAAGGCGTAGAATACATTTTTTCTTTCAACCATTCAAATTCAGATGTATCTTCCCATATAGGCTCTAGAGTAGAAAGAAAATCTTTTAATTCTTTAGCCATTTCGAATACCGTCTTCAGTAATACTTACCAAAGCTTCATTTTCAGGCAAGTGCGGAGAATCTACAAGTCGACAAACACGTTTACCGGCTTTTCCTCTTCTTAAATATATTCTAAACTTAGACGTGTGCCCTACTATATTTCCACCAATTGGCTTTGTAGGATCTCCAAAGAATGCGGCTGGATTCGATGAAACTTGATTAGTTACTACAACTGCAGCATTATGCAAATCTCCAAATCGAGCTAATTCTTTCATATGGGCACTAATTTTACCTTGCCTATCTGACAATGTCCCTCTTCCAATATATTCTGCACGGAAGGCTCCAGTTAGAGAATCTACAGCTAACATTTTGATTGGATTTGTCTTAGCCATTTCATTTACTTTTTCTACCATTAACATTTGCTGATGAGAGTTATACGCACGCCCAACATGTATTTTACTTAGAACTTCATCTGGATCTAAATCAAAAGCTTTTGACATAGAAATTATTCTTTCAGGTCTGAAAGTGTTTTCGGTATCTATTATTGCAACTTCTCCTCCTAAACCTCCTTGTTCCACCGGCAATGTAGCATTTACAGCAAGCTGTAGAATAAATTGTGTTTTTCCAGAACCGTATTGCCCATAGAATTCAGTTATTGATTGAGTTTCAACACCTCCTCCTAATAATTCATCAAATGTACTAGAGGATGTCGTGAGCTTACCTACAGTAGCTCGCTTCTCCATTAATTCAGTTCCTGTAAGGAAAGAACCGATATCGGCAGCTTTCCTAGCCTCCAATACAAATTTAGCACAAGATTCCTTTCCAATGCCTGTAGCATCAGAAAGTGTCCCCGGTGCTTGCGTTCCTATTGCTTCTAAGGTATCGTATCCTGCTTCTCTAAGTTTATCTGCGATAGCTGGGCCAACACCTGGAAGATCTTCTACAACTTTTATTTTTACTTCGCTCATTTATGCCTCCTTATAGTGGTTAAATCTAGGTTGATAGATCAAGCCTTGATCAGTTAAAGAATCAAGAACTTCATCTAGCATGGGTCCGTCTACACCTTCCATTGAGATTGCAATGCCTAGATCATCATAGTAAATCCCATCTCCTTCATCCATTTTTCGAATCAAATTCATAACTTTTGATTCATTATCGTCTGTTTTTTTATCTTCAGTTACCTTTTCAGTTTCAACTTCCGTTTCTGGTTTTTCTTCTTTAGATATTTCAGTTTCAACTTTCGTTTCCGGGTTTTCTTTTTCAGATTGAACTGCTGCGTCAATATTATCTCCAGCAGATTCAAATTCTCCGGTAAATTCGCTTTCAGGTGATTCTAATTCTCCACCAGCTAAACGTGTTAAACAGTTGTATAATAGTGCTTGATAATTTTCAAGAGCAACACTTTGATAAAATTCTCTTGAAAGTTTTATTCCGTCCATTTCCCGATCATTAAGTTTAAGTTTCCCAAAATCTTCTTCATTATCAAAGGCTTTAGTTGCTTTTATTCGAAGCATGAGTCCATCACACGCCCTCACAGCCCAATGATTAACTTCCTTCATTGTAACTGCACGGATACTTTCAGGTTGAACGCTCACATATGTTCTTTCACTATCTTCAGGGGTACGTGCACGAACTTTACCTACACAAAGGACTGGAACTCCAACTTCTAACTTAGACAGAGCAGCAGCTCCTTCTGGGTTATATTGTCCAGCTTGGAGATAGTAATAATCGCCATTTGGATCAATTACTCTTGCAGTATAGAAGGGATCTTCTTCACTTCCTCGATTTTCTATTTGATCTAAAACTCCAGCAATTAGAACTCGTGAAAGTTTTCCCCCTATTTCAGATATCAGATACGTTGGAGAGTATTCTCGATCTTCTACATGTTTTTCAATTGAAGAAGCTAGTTCTTGAGCTAGTACAAGAATTCCCGGTTCTCTTCTTTGAGCCATTTAGCCCTCCAATGCAGCTAAAAACTGGCGTGCGGCGCTAGGAACATCAATTTCAGTTGCAGGTTCACAACTCTTTGCAAAAAAGGATAATCCATATTCATCAGACCTTGCAAATCCTCTCAATTTTAAAGGCTTCAGCAATAATGCATCTTCAATTTCCTCAAATAAGGCTTCAGGCCCAAAATTTTCTTTAACAAATTCGAGACAAGAATCAATATCTCTTCCTAATAATTTTTCAGTTATTTCACGATTGAGATATGCAGTACAAGATCCTGAACCATCATCAAAAATCATTTTTATTCTAAGATCAGGAGTTGCATTTTTACGATCATCTCCGTTCTTGATTAAGCGATTAGTTTCTTTATCTCTGAATATTAGTCCACTTCCTTCACGTATGTTGAATACATGGCCTTCTACGACAGCATCAGAAGCTCCGTTACGCTCATCTAGTTGTGATAATGAATACATTACTCCATTTTCATATTCTTGTAGAGACGGCAATGAACTATCTTCAATATCTGTAAATTTAGTATATTCTCCAAATTGTAAATCAGGTCCATTGAATTCTTTTACATATGCATTTTCAATTTTATATGTTTTTCCAGCAATAATATTATGGTCTTCCCAAGAGGTAAATCGACAAGTTCCAGTACTGTCTCCTACAGTACCTCCAAAAATAGTCTTAGGTTCATTTTTTACAGTTATTTTCCGTGTTTCCACATCAATAATGCGTAGTTTAACAGAAACGTTACTCATTCCTGGCTTTAGATCTACTAATTGAAATTCTTGTCCCGGTTGAGCGGCTTTACTTTTAATGACTCCTAAATCTAAATTTTCTAAGTCTTTATCTTCTATTTTTTTGATACTGCCTTCATTTATGTTTAAAGTGATAATATCATTCCAACTTTTTGAATATGCATTTAGAACTTCTATAGTGTCTCCACTTTCGAAATCAAAGTTTTCACTCCAGTATGAATATCGCATTCGCATAGTTGAATCTCCGATTTCACCTTCGAAAAGAACTTTCTGAGCGCCTTCTTTAGTAGTAATTTCTTTTCTAAATACAGATACAATTTTAGCTTTAAACTGGATATTACTTTCACCAGGTTTAATTTGTGCCAGTAATCTCTGGGCATCTACTTGTAAAACATTAGGGTTTCCATAGTGTTTTCTTACAATTGATTCTTTGGCTGTTGCCAAATCAATTCCATATTCTTCTACGTATCTTTTTAATTCAGTTATGATTACGTTTCTTTCTAGCTTATCGCCGATTGCCTTAACAATATCGTCGACATGTGTTTCAAAATCCGCTTCGTTCGTTTGCATTTTTGTTGTCCTCCTTGTTTCGATTCGTTGACAAATTCGAATCTATCCATTACTACTACTAAGGGTATATATACTTTTGGGTTTTATCCCTTTTCCCCTAAAAGGGTAACCGCCTATTATGGGTTTTTAGGGGGCGGCGAAGCATTATAATGGACCCTCTCGTCGTAAAAGTAGGTGATAATTTGAAAATAGATGAGCTAACGCCAAGAACTGGTCGCGTTAATATGCCGGTTAAAGTATTGAGTTTAGAAGAACCTCGTTCAATGGATAACGGAACTGTAATTTGTGAAGGTTTAGTTGGAGATGAAACAGGAACAGTAATAATGAGTTTTTGGAACGATGAATGTGAAACGGTCGAAAACGGAATGACGATAAACCTCAAAGATGCTAGAGCCAATTTAGTAAGAGGATATATGCGAATTAGTTTAGGTAAAAAGGGAAGTATGTCAGTGTCTGAAACTTCACTTGAATCAATAAAAGAAAGTATTAATCTTTCTGATTTAGAATATGAAATGCCTAGATTTGGAAGAGATGGAGGAGGACGCGGAGGCCCTCGTGGAGGATCGCGCGGACCGCCAAGTCGCTGGGGTATTCTAATGAAATTAAAGAGAGATACAGGAAATAAAAAGTTCTTCAATAGAGACGATATGTCTGAAGAACAAATCGAAGCCGCCATTAAGGAAATGGGAGGCGAGTAACTCTGGCAAGAAGAGGGAGACACAGGCGCCGAGGACCCACCAAAGCCCAGCCCCCTCAAAGAAAAGATAAAAAAGTTCAAAAGAGAAATAAACCAAAGGCAATGCTGAATGAAGGCCGTCGAACTGAATTATTGTACTTTATGCGAGAAATAGTTTTACAGGCAGGCGTTTCTGAAAAATTAGCTGAGCCTTTTATGGCTTCTTTAGCTGCAAAAGGAGCTAGAGAATCAGTAAGTAATGCAATGGAGTTTTTAGATTCTAAAATTGAAGAAGGGTTTATTTCAGAAGACACTAGAGATCCAATTAGAAAAGTAATGAAAAGATTTACAAAAATTCGTTGAAATGAAACTTCCTAATAGAAGTACATTTTCAAAATATTGGGATTTAAATCCTAAAACAGTTTTTCTCAATCATGGTTCTTTTGGTGCATGTCCAAGAGCAGTCCTTGACTACCAACAGGAGTTAAGAAACCAATTAGAAAGAGATCCGGTTCACTTCTTAGATGTTACTTCTAAAGAGTTATGGGCTATAGCAATAGAAACACTTTCCAATTTTGTTAATGCAGATAAAGAAGGAATGACATTTGTTTCCAATGCAACTTCTGGTGTTAACACAGTATTAAGGTCATTAGAGCTACAACCAGGAGATGAGATACTTGTTTCAGATCATGCATATCAAGCATGTTGGAATACAGTAGATTTTGTTACTAAAAGGGCAGGAGCAAAAACGGTCGTAGCTCCTATTCACTTTCCAATAGAAAATTCAGAGCAAGTAACACAGACAATTCTGAATTATACTACAAAAAATACAAAGTTAGCACTAATAGATACAGTAACAAGCCCCACAGGTCTGAGGCTACCTTTTGAGATCATAGTAAAAGAATTACAAGATAGAAATATTGATGTTTTACTCGATGCAGCACACGGGCCAGGTATAGTAAATCTTAATTTTAAAAATTTACAGCCAGCTTATGCTACTGGCAATGCACACAAATGGTTATGCGCACCAAAAGGTTCAGCATTTCTCTATATTCGAGAAGATAAAAGAGAAAAAATCCGCCCTCTTTCCATTAGTCACGGAGCTTCAGTTGAAGGAAGTATAGATGAAAAAATACGATTAGAATTTGATTGGCCAGGCACCCAGGACCCCACACCATGGCTCTGTATTCCTAAAAGTATAGAATATATTGGAAATTTACTAGAAGGAGGTTGGCCATCAATAATGGCCTATAATCAAAAGTTGGCAATCGAGGCACGAAATATCATTCATGAAGTTATAGAAACTCCGAAATTGTGTCCAGATTCAATGATTGTTGGTTTATCTGCAGTAGCATTACCTGGAGATGGAAGTATTGCGAAATCAGTACTAGCTCCAGACCCTCTACATACTTTATTATTTGAGAAATATAATATCCAAGTTCCAGTTTTTGGATGGCCGCACCATAATAGAAGATATCTTCGAACAGCGTCTTATCTTTACAATTCATTAGAAGAATATCATTATTTAGCTGAAATATTGAAGAAAGAAATTTGACCGGACACTTTTAAAACTAGCTAATTTGCACAGAATCTCTATGCGCTCAGATGACAACGAATTTGACGATTTGCCTGATGAGGATTCTGACGACGAGGAATCTGAAGAAATAGAAGAATCTGAAGTGGAAGATGAGATTGATCCCGATGCACCTTTACGTCAACCTATTGTTGCAGTATTGGGCCATGTAGACCATGGAAAAACGTCACTTCTTGACTATGTAAGAGGAACTACAGTTGTTAAGAGAGAAGCAGGAGCCATAACGCAACACATAGGAGCTACAGAAGTTCCCTATGATACCGTTTCTAAGATATGTGGCCCGTTGTTGAAGGACGGAACAACAACACTACCTGGTTTGCTTTTCATAGATACACCAGGCCACCATTCGTTTACAACATTAAGATCAAGAGGTGGAGCTTTGGCAGACTTGGCAATATTAGTAGTAGATATAACTGAAGGTTTCAAGCCCCAGACTATAGAATCCATAAATATACTAAAACAACAACAAACACCTTTCATTTTAGCGCTAAATAAAGTAGACAAATTACCTGGATGGCGTACAAAGACTGGTTCATTTTTAGCCAATAATGCGAATCAAAGTTCAACAGCAAAACAGACTTTTCAAAATCGAATGTATGAAATCATAGGCGCTCTTGGTTCCCATGGTTTTGATTCAGCTCTTTTCTCAGAAATAGAAGATTTTCAAAAAACAATTGCCTTAGTTCCAACATCCGTCAAAGAGACCGGAGAAGGAGTTCCAGAATTATTTATGATTTTAATGGGGCTCGCTCAGAGATATCTAAGAGGTAAATTACTACTAGATTACGGTTCTTCAGAGGGTACCGTTATTGAAATTAAAGAAGAGAAAGGATTAGGAAAAACATTGGGAGTTATAATCTATAATGGAATTCTAAAGTCATCAGATACATTGATAATAGGTGCACAACCAGAGCCAATAGTAACGAGGGTGCGAAGTTTACTTCAACCTAAACCTTTGGATGAAATAAGAGATCCAAGACAACAATTTGATAATGTAAAAATTGTTGGAGCGGCAGCTGGCTTGAAGGTTGTAGCTCCCAATATAGAGGGTGTAGTTGCAGGAGCTCCATTTTACAGTGCAGAAACAGATGAAGAGGTAGATGAAGCCTTAGACAAGCTTACAGATTCAATGAAATCGAATGTAAAATGCACAGATGAAGGTGTAGTAATTAGAGCAGATGCAATTGGATCGTTAGAAGCTTTAGCTTACGAATTGTCTGCAGCTGGAGTTCCTATTGTGAAGGCTTCAGTAGGGGACGTCTCAAGAAGAGATGTGGTAACGGCAGATCCTTCTGAAGAAGAATATAGATCAATTTTAGCTTTCAACGTTAAGATACATCCAGATGCAAAGAATGAATTACATGAAACAGGCGTCACACTTTTTGAATCAGATATTGTTTACAGGCTCTTAGAAGATTACCAAGAATGGAAAGAAAAAATAAAAGATAAGCAGGCTCAACATTTGAGAGATGATTTCGCACATCCAGGTAAATTTGAAATATTGGAAGGCCATACATTTAGAACCCGAGATCCGGCAGTTGTTGGCGTAAGGGTATTGGGCGGACGTATTGCCTTAAATCAGGGAGTTTTACGAAATGATAATGCAGTGGTAGGGCATATCAAATCATTACGTTCAGGTGAGCAGGTTCTCAAAGAAGCAATTCAGGGTGATGAAGTTGCAGTCGCAATTAATAATGTAACAGTAGGTCGCCAAATATCAGAAGGTGATGTATTGTATATTGAAATGGACGAACGCGCAATTTTGAAAATTCGGGAAGCTGGTGTAAAATTGAGTCCTATTGAAGAAGATATAATTACAGAAATGCAGAAAATTAAGAGAAAAGATCAACCTTTTTGGGCTAGATAATTTTAGTAATCAACTTGTCCGTAATAACGAAATAATCTTTTACCAATAGGAATGTTATTTTGATATTTTTGAATTTCTTTTTTTCCCATTTCACCCATTGCTAGTTTTAATGAAAGATAAGGTGGACAATAATTATCTGAATAAATATAGGTCGAAACTCTAGGATTTATTTCCATTAGTACTCCTCCTCGAGTACTGATGTCAACACAATAATCCATAGGTAGGTGTTCCATTACTTTTTCAGCATATTTAACCGCTTTTTTATCATCAATAAATTCGTAATTCATTCCGAGTCCTGATGCAAAATTCATTCTAAGTTTAACTGAGCAAACTAACATTTCACCTTCTTGGACCACTGGGTCGATTTTGAGTTCTTCACCATCTAAATATTCCATTATCATTAATTCGGGGATTTCTTTTCCAGAGACTGTGTTTTTTAATTCATCCATGGATATAAATTTAGCAAAAGGGCGGCCATTGAATAATAAATCATATCTATCTGATTTTTCAGTCATTACTCTTACTCCTCTTGCACCTTTTCCTTCAGGTGGTTTGAATACAATATCTTTGTCAGGATATCCAAGTTTTAAAGCAGCATTTTCCAATTCTTCAAATGTCCGAACTAAATAATATTTTGGGACTTCTATTTTTCCTTTAAAATGTTCATACATTAAAAATTTATTTTCACAAATATTGACAAGTTCATGCTTAGATGCTAGAAGTTTACAATATTTTTCTATGGTTTCAGATGCTTTTGATAGATGAAACATTTCCCATGAAGTTTGGGGAAACACAATATCGATATTGTGTTGTTTAACAAGTTCTATAATAGAATCCACATATCCTTTTTCATAAGCCCAGGGAACTATCGAAAAATCGTCACAAATCCATTTTCCGATGGCCTGTTCAGTGGCATTTGTGCCTAAAATAAAGATGTCTGGTTCTTGTTTTTTAAGATTCGTAATCAGCGCATGCGCACCCGGGCATCCAACTCCAGTTAGTAGAATTCTCACTTTTCGTCACCAGCCTCGCCTTCTAACAAGTTTTTGTAGACTTTTAGCAATTTTTTTTCTTGTAATTCCCATGCATAATTCATTTTGAAAGCTTTGAATCCATTTTCACCCATTTTCTTTCTGAGCTCTTTATCATTTGATAGCATTGTAAGTGTATCAGTCCATTCTTCAGATACCAACCCGCAATTGTATCTTTCAACAATTTTTCTTCTAGCATCGTAAGGTCCAACAATAGCAGGCACCTTGTATCCCATTGCGTCTAATAATTTTTTAGGAAGTGCATAATCTCTTAATTTTCTATGAACATAATGCCCAACGATCAGAATATCGCAAGCTGCATAACACTCATTCATCATACTGTATGGAAGAGGCCCTGTGAATTTTGCATTTGCGCCCTTATCTTCAGCTATTTTTTCTAATTCTTCAATCATTTCACTGTATCCGCCTCTTCCTTTAGGAGGTCCTCCAACAATTAGTAAGCTAAGGGCATTAACTTTAGATGCAGAATCTATAATTTCTTCCAATATTGGTTTTCTTAGAGCTCCAATATATCCAGCTACAATCCCATCTAAACCAAACCTATGATTTTCTACAGGCTGTTGAACCACTTCTAACGGCTCTGAATTGTATAGAACAGTACCTCCACCCAATCTTATAGCTAATTCATCTGAGACTGTTAAAACTGCGTCTATGCTATCAATTAGCTTTCTTTGCTTTCTTTCATAATATTTACCAATAAACCAATTTTGCACTATCTCCATATTTGGCCAGTCTTCATGAGAATCAAAGATAACTTTTGCATTTGTAATTCTTTTAACGTTTACTGCCACATCTAATACTTCTAAGTCATGAGCGTGGATAATATCTGGTTTATATTCTTCGATTTTGACTTCGAGTTGTTTCATGGCTCTTTTAAAGCTTCTTACTTTTGATAAAAATCCACCTTCTAAATCTTCGAATATTCTAACAACCTTAATTCCATTTCTTTCATCTTCCCATTTTGTTTCATATTTATCCATACGACGGGCCCAGCAAAAGACTGTAACTTCAAATCCAAAATTTACAAGACTCGTTGCCTCACGATAGACTCGAGTGTCCTCATTAGGTATGAGAAGGTCATGGCCAAGAATCATAGCTATACGCGTCATATTATTTGATCTAACCTCACTTTAATCGTTTCAAACCCCTCTGCAAAGTCACTTGCTAACTGTATTCCTCTCATCTTCACAACAGACCTAAAGAACTTCTCATTAAAATAGGGATTGTGCTTTTGACTATCGTAACAATCCAATGCTAAAATCTTCTTTTTGATATGTCGTTCTTTAAGAGGTATGAAGCAATTCAATGACACTGATAAATTATTCCA
Source organism: Methanobacteriota archaeon (assembly GCA_014240055.1). GTDB lineage: Archaea > Thermoplasmatota > Poseidoniia > MGIII > CG-Epi1 > CG-Epi1. The sequence goes on from JAAZXP010000003.1 coordinate 32,281, forward strand.
TGGCAGTTCATAGCCAAGTAGAGTACAGTTTCTAAATGCTCGTTTAGCTTCTTCGGTTACAACACCATGATCTTGATGTATGTCTGTAGTTGTTGGTGTAAAAACGACGTCATATTGAATAGATCTAGAGTGGTCATAGAGGGCCTGTAAAATCTCTTGACGGTCTCTAGGGAAAAAGCGCGTGTAAAAGTTTAGTATCTCATGAGTAACTCCCATTATTTTACTAGATTCTGCAGCTTCTTCAACAAGATTTGGATATCTTTCAGCAACTGCACTGAAGTAAATAATATGCACATCCCATCCTTCTTCAATCATTTTAGCAATAGTACCTCCGCACCCTAGCTCAGCATCATCAGTATGCGGACTTAATACAAGAGCTTTTTTATTTCGAGACATTTCATTCTTCAAATTAACGGAACTTCTCAAATCTTCACTAATATTTTGGTTATTATTTTTAGCCCTTTCTTTTAAAATTTTCCAATCATTAGCAAAATCTTCAGTAATAGTAAACAGATATTGCTCAGGTTTCTGCCCCTTCTTCCAAACCATAGATTATATATGTTTAGATATAGGGTTATATAACCTTTCCTTTGGTCTTTTGTGGAAGATATAAATATTACTAATTTTGAAGGCGTTTATGAACCAGCAGAAGACTCTTGGTTAATGTCAAGACATATTCCTAATTTTGAAGGAAATGTATTAGAAGTTGGTAGCGGCACAGGCATTATTTCAATCCATTTGGCTCGAAGAGGGCATCAAGTTACAGCTGTAGATTTGAACCCAAAGGCAGTTCAAGCCACTAAATTCAATGCTAAAAATAATAAGGTTAATATTGAAGTTTTAGAAGGCAATTTATTCAGTTCAGTTCAAAATCGTAGATTCGATACAATTGTTTGCAATCCGCCTTATCTTCCTCCAACTGAAGATTATGATGATCCTGAATTAGCTTTAGCCGTTGAAGGCGGTCCTAGTGGGTCTGAGTTTACAATAAATCTTCTTACTCAAGCAAAAGATTATCTTAATTCAAATGGATCAATATATCTAATACTTTCAAGCAGAATGAAAGAGTTTAAAGTTGATTGGAAAAGGAAGGTTATCAAACAAGAAAAATTTTTCTTTGAAAGATTAAATCTGGTCCACTTTTTCTGATTTACTAAGCGAAAGTAATTTTAGAAATCGCATTAAAATCTGACCAAAAGGCAGTGATAATGCAGAGTAAATTAAGATAGAATGTGGTAAAATCCACAATCTATCTGTTAAACTATAGTTTGGTTCCCATGGTAAAGACATAACTTGTAAGTCCATTCGATCGACAAAATTATTTTCCCCAAAGCAGAGCCAAAATATAATAGGCATAGCAATCAACATAGTAAACATCATAGGCCTCATTTGGTTGGACATCATTTCACTTTGAAGAACCATTACCTGAGGTTGCATAGTCATTAACTTATTCAAACGAGCATTATTTCCGCTACGTCGAGCTTCGCTCATTTCTTTGTTGTAGGCTGCCATTTTGGTTTGAATTTCAGCTACTTTTTCCCAGTCTATTAATATGTGGCGAATAATAGTCGTCAAAGAAATCATTAGAACGCCAGCAAAGAGGAATGTTAGTACGGGATATTCATGTTCAAAACCAATTTGAGGTTCTAGAATATTTTCAGCAAGATTCCCCATTCCAACTCTCATTTCCGGATTTAACAAGATGTAAACCATGAAAAGCATTGTTAGTAACATACCACCCATAGCAGGAGGTTGCACTTCCTCTTCAGAAGTATTTTCTTCGCTCATTTATTCAAAACCTTCCTGAATTGTTCAACGGCAATATCAACTTCATCATCATGGTTCTCTACGATAGAAACAGTTGCACCTACGATAGAGGCTGCAGTTGCAGCATAATCACGATTTACTTTTTGGTGCATATCAATGTCATCAGCATCTCTCAGTCTAGACGGATCCTTAGATCTTCTTCCTGCAATTTCCTGGGCTGTTGCTTCTACTAAAACAATAATATTTGGATTCAGTGCACGTATTGTCCATTCTGGCAATCCAGGCATGAATCCCGAAGGAGTTAAGATAGATGCATGCGTATCTACTACAACATCTCCCATTTTGGAGATCCTATCTCCTGCTTGTTTTTGCAAATCTTGTTGTTTCTCGACAGGTAATTTCCTCATCTCATCACGGTTGTCGACACCTTCTTTTTGAGCTTCTTCAAACATAGTACTACCAAAATTCACAATTTTGTACCCGTAGTCTTTTGCAGCATTCATAACAGTACTTTTCCCTACTCCAGGAACTCCAGTTACAATTACAACACCCATCTCTATTTGCCTAATCGGTTGGGTTTTTTTAGGCTTTCTGGCAACTTAGTAAATATTGCAGGACATCCTTTAGCTAAATGCCAAGCAGGAATATCTTTTGTTACAACAGCCCCTCCAGCTACGAATGAGCCTTGACCAAGAGTTATTCCTGGCATCAAAGTCGCATTTGCACCTACAGAAACATCATCTTCAATTGTTATTTTATCAAGTAAATATTCAGTTCTAAGTGGAGTTTTATCATTTGTTAGAGTTGCGTTAGGTCCCAAAAAGACGCGATTGCCAATTTTGCTTCCAGTTGGGATGTATACTCCAGTTTGGAAACTACAATTATCTCCAATTGTACAGCCATTATCAATAACTACATTAGTACCTATCAGGCAATTATTTCCAATAATTGTATTTTCTCTAATTAGAAAATTATGACCAGTTCTAGTATTTTTCCCTATTATTGCAGTGGAGTAAATCGCGCCGGGCCTTATTTTGGAATTATCTCCAATTTGACATCCGGCGATACTCTCCGGATTACTTTTCAGTAAATTCAGTTCAGCATTATGTGGATAACCAATTAATGCCTCAGAGTCAATAAAACAAGAATTTCCTATTTTAGAATTGCCGAAAATTGGCATTACTCCTCGCCAAAGAAACTTCGAAGAACAGGATGCATTTCCATCATCTGTTCTTTCCCAATCTGTTCATACATTCTAATCATAATTCCGACAGTAAGTAGCACTCCAGTACCTGAAGATTGCCCCACAGTTCCAATCATATCAGCACCTGCAGCCAAGAACCCTACCATTGCCCCACTGAAAACAGTTACAGTAGGAATATAACGTTCCAAAACCTTCTCTACAATACGAGGATCTCTACGGAATCCAGGTATTTGCATTCCTGAGCCTTGTATTTGTTTAGCTACGTCAGCAGGCCCCATATTTGTCGTCTCAATCCAGAATTTAGCAAATACAATAGATCCTAAAACCATAATTCCCATATAAACTATGATATGAGCTACAAGTTGCCAAGGTTCGTGACCTCCTAGATACTGTCCATATTTTTCTGGACTTACAAGGGGAAGAAACCAGTCTTGTAAACCAGCGAGACGATTAACATAATACGCTAGACCCATAGTAGGCACTGGATTACTTCCATCAGTAGTATCAAAGGCTCCAAGTCTCCAATTATGGCCAAATATAGGCCATTTAGACATTGATGGATGTGACCAAAACAGAAGTGCAAACATGTTAACATTTGCTAATAGAGCAGCCATTAGAATAACGGGAATATTACTAGCATAAATCAAACGGATTGGATATCTTCCTCTAGCGCCTCTCACTTTCCCGTGAGCTAAAGGCAATTCAATTCGTGATGATTCAACATAAACAACAATAAAGAAAACAACTAAAGTACCAAGTAATGCAACAAGGGGATTTGGTGGTGCCAGTAACATTGCTTCATATCCTCCATTGCTCAAATCAGAAGTTGATGAATTTTTAAGATACCATAGAATCATTGGGAAAGTCCCAGACGGCGTCTCAGTTTGACTTCCTGGCGCAGGTTCCCAATTTAGAGTTCCAGTGAAAATAGCTTGTGAAACACCAGCTGCAATGAATAGTGAAATACCAGAACCAATTCCCCATTTGGATACACTTTCATCCATTAGGAAAACTAGATAGGATCCAATTGCTAATTGAGTAATAATAGTCATTCGAGCCCAAGTTAGTCCAACATCACTAACGATTGCAGCACTAGGTTCAAGAAAACCGAACACTTGAGGAACGGATTCTACAATAATCATTACGATAACTAGAACTTTCTGTGTTCCTTGGTATATTTCTTTATCTTTTGGATTCTGTAAATTTAAGTTTATAATTTTTGCACCTGTAAAAAGTTGCATGATAATACTACCAGTAACAATAGGACCAATACCTAAATGCATCAAACTACCACTAGCTCCAGCTAGAATTGCTCGATATTGACTGAAAAGATCAATAGTTTCTCCACCTAGACCGTATATTGCTACATTTGTCATTGCAAAATAAACGATTAGAATAGTTAAAGTCCATGTCATTTTGGTTCTAAAATGTACGTGCCCATCTGGTTTCTTTATAGTCGGCATTCTACCGATTATAGGTTTAAGTCCATGTAATTTCGATCCTTCTCCAGAGTAAGAAGAACCCATGTAAACCAGCCATGTTAGAACTATAAAACCAGCACCCATTAATGTGCCAGCTACAGTTTCAGGACTTTTCCAATTATACCAAAGTACATAAAGAAGAATCATAAAAAGACAAGGACCGAGTGCTTGTCTTGGGTTTCTAGGGATATCGTTTTCAGCCATTCAGAATTTCTCCACCAGCTGCTTCAATTTTTTCTACGGCTTTTGCAGATGCTGCATTAATCGTAAGTTTATATGATTGTTTGGTAGAACCAGTACTGAGTAATTTGTCATACCCCATACTTTGTAAATTAAGAGATATAACCTTTCCTTTTTTTGTTGCCACGCCATCAGCAATCCATTTATCACACATTTCCTCAATAGTGTTAAGATTAATTGAAGTATTCGCATGAACTACAGATTGAGGTCTTTTGAAACCATGAGCGCCCCATACACGTCCAACGCGTTCATACATAATGCGCTTGGTTTTATGACATCCTGCATTACCACGACCGCCTCTTAGTCCTGCACCACGACCTTTCTTGTGCCCTCTACCGCGCGTACGACTAGGCTTTAGTGCTTTACGCCTTGGCATATTGCATTCTCCTAATTAATGTATTAATTTTGTCACCACGATAACCAAGAGCTCCACCTTCCTTAAAACTACGTTTTATTCCTTCATATCCTTTACGTGGTGGATGTAATCTAAAAAGAGGCTTTAATGCAGGAACATCTCTCATTACAGTTTTTCCTTCTGTAATAGATTTTGCTAATGCCTTAATTGTCTTGAAAGAAGATTCTTTCAATTCAGTTTTAGTATAACTCTTATTACCGCTGGTTTTACCCGAACTTTCAAGCATTAATTGTGTAGTATCGACATCAACTTCTCCCCAAGTGACATAATCTTTGATAATATTTAACATACCTTTGTAAACGTCGTTTTCAGGAACAATAACACAATGATTTACATTATTCAAACGCATAATACTCATAGTTTTCTTAATCTTAGGCATAACATTTACAGAACCTCTGACTCTAACAATTGCCCAGCTCATTCTTGTTTGACTCCTTTTACCATATTGTGAAAATCGTCTTGACCTGGTAACAATTTTGTTGTTGTTGTCTTTTGAAGTGCATTAAACATTGCATTTGCAAAATTATAGATAGTTTGTGTTTGCCCTTTGGTAAATGACCAAGCATCTTCAACACCTGCTAATTTCAACATAATTTTCCCAACTTGGTTTGTAACAAGACCGACACCCGGTGGCGCAGGCTTAATTGTTATACGAGTTGATCCAGTTCGTCCAGATACTTCAAAGGGTAATGAATTTGGAACTGCCGTAGAACATTCCCAAGAGCCACTGCCTCTTCTAATTTCAATAATATTCATTTTTGCCCGATCCAAAGCTTTTGTAATTGTAGGCCTTACCAGTTTACCTGAAACACGTCCTAATCCAACAATACCATTCCCATTACCAACGATAGTGGTGACTGCAAACCGGACTCTTCTTCCTGAATCAGACATCCTCTGAACCATATGAATATCAATAACTTCTTCTAACAAATCAGGAACTAACAAGTCAATAATTGGAGGTTCACGTAAAGGCAATCCAGTAGCCAATGCGTCTTGAATAGTAGTGATTTCTCCTGAGACAACCATTCTTCCTAATTCAGTTTTAGCAGTCCATTTGGATATTCTTTCTTCAGCAGCTCGTCTGCGTTGTTGAGCAGGAGAGAGTGGAGGTCCTCGTGGCGGTCTTCCACCTTGTTGAGGTTTTCCGCCCTTTTGAGGAGGTTTTCCACCTTGGTAAGGTTTATTACCTTTATAATTTGATTGTTTAGGTTTAGATGCTTCTTCAGCCATTATTTACTGCCTCCAATTTTCTTGGATACTTTTTCAAAATCAGTAGTTGCTTTATCAGAGATATGTTTTCCGCTAATCCGATCATCACTAGGGAATAAGTTATCTGAATGAGGTATTTTCATGCCCCCATCTACCAGTCCTTTCAGAGTTGCAAATGCTCTTCCTCCAGGCGTTGGCGTAATTCTACCAATGTCTAGAACTGCAGAATCAATTCCTGCTTTCAGTGCTCGCTTAGCAGCTAACATACCAGACAAGTAGGAAGCCGGAACATTAGTTTTAGATCCTTTCCAACCCATGCCAGTAACATCGGCCGAGTTTGCAGATGCTAGAACCTTATCGCCTTTATCGGTAAATTCAATAATTTGAACAGAAACTTTAGCATTACTAAATCGAACAACAGCTCTAGGAATTCCAGATTTCAGTAAAGCCAATCTCTTTCGATAATTAGTAATACCTTTATTTCTTCTAGAAAAATGCATTCCTCTTGGCATTATTTCGTTCCTCCTAATTTTATTCCATCAATTTCCATATTGTATCTTAAGTGATTTCTCGAATTGTAAACTCCACCCTTTACACGACGGTAGTAGAGTCTGTATTGTGTAGGATCAATAGTTCCACCAGCTCTCAATGTAGTCAATTCTTTCCTTAATGCACGTACACGGTTCATCCAGGCTTCTTTCTTTGGAGTACGAGCTCCACTTGCACCTTTTCTCGAACCATGACCTCTACGCCTTCCTTTGGATCGTTGAATAGCCATAACCTTTGCGCGCCCTCTAGAAATACCCTTTTTCTGGTGTTTACGGATGAATTTTTGGACAATAAGAAGTCTTACATCATCGCGAGTGACAGCCTCAGAAATTCGTTCTTGAACTTCAGGCCGATCGTCAACCCACACTCTATGTACTCCACACTTCAACAAAGCTGCACCGACACGTTTTTGGTAGGATAAATTCATAGATCTCTCCTATTGAAAATGCGTATTTTTAAATCATCAGCTTTCTTAACAATAATTTCTCTTTTCTTATCTCCAACCTTACTTGAAATACGGATTGCTTGAGTCTTAGGATCTACATTATCAACTTCTTTCGGATTATGAATCATAACTTCTTCAAATCCAGAAGGATGTAATCCTCTAACACTTGCAGGACCTCTAAACCCAGGTTGAACAACAGTAATTCTATATTTGAAATGGCGACGCATTTTGGAGTGTATCCCTCGCGGACGTCTCCATTTGTCTCCAAGTCGCTTGTATCTAAACCAATTCTGACGTTTAAAGGCAGGACGTCGATTGGACATCCGGTTACGCTTTGATAATGCAACTTTTGTTTCAGGATCTAAAACGGGCTTTTGTCTTGGTTTATATTCTTCATCACTCATTGAGCAACTCCTTTAGAAATAGTATAGATTCCATCTTGGAAAACACGAATATCTCTTCCCTTTACAACGGTAGCTTTTTCCAAATTACCTGCAGTTTGACCAACTTCTTCCACATTGTTACCTTCAATTGTAACAATATCGCCTTTTACTTTAACCTTAGCAGCTCCAACAATTGCTGAATTTCGAGTATCTTTTTCTCCCAAGAAATTGTCTATAGCTACAACATTTCCTTTCACAACAACTTTCATAGGAAAGTGAGCAAAAACAATTTTCATCTCATACTTAAACCCTTGATTTACTCCTTTAATCATATTGGAAAGATGTGCCTTCCATGTACCTATCAGGGCTTTTTCTTTCTTTCTGAGTTTATTTCCAATAATTTTCAATTGATTTTCGCCTTGTTCAAATTTCATAGATGCGTGCTTAAACTTCCGAGTCAAATCTCCTCTAGGGCCTGTGATTTTTATGTCTGAACTACTACTATCTACTGAAACGCCTTCAGGCAATGCTAAAACGTGTACCATTTCTTTAATGAGCATTTAATAAACGTAAGCTAACAGCTTTCCTCCAGTTGAAGCCTCTTTGGCTTGATCATTGTTCATTACACCATAAGGTGTTGTTAGAATTAAAAGTCCAAAATCTTTTGCAGGCAGATAGCGAGCTTCATGCCTGTCCATATCTTTCAATTTAATAGAAAAGCGAGGCTTGATAGCTCCACAGCCGTTAATCCGGCCATTGAGAGAAATATCGAATTCTCCTCCCTTTCCGTCATCTCTAAATTCATAATTATTCAAATAACCTTTTTCAGTTAACAATTTCAGTACATCGCCGATTAAGCGTGATGCTGGAACTATTGCAGACTCTTTTCCAACGTGGTCTGCGTTCTTGATAAGAACAAGGGCATCTGATAGTGGATCGTGTTTCATATTTTTTTACCTCAATCGTATTTTTTGAACCCTAGCTCTGGAGCTTTGTCCCTGAAACATTGTCTACACAAGTTCAGTCCGTAACGGCGTACTAGTCCGCGTTTTCTATCACACAATACGCAGCCAACTATTCTGCCACGGTAAACTTCGCGTTCTTTGATTTTAACTTTTTCTATGTTCATACTTTAAAAACCTCCAAAGCGAATTTCTTTTGCATGTATTCTTGGCATTCTTCCGCGTTAATTCTGTGGTTTTTGCCAACTCTTTTACTCCTAATTTTTCTTCGAGACACCCTAAATCCAGGTCTTTCAAAAGCAATTGCAATGTCAAGTCCAAAAATCCCAATATCAGGGTCATAACTTTCATTCTCATATCCAGTATAGTCTGGTATTCCAAAACTTAAGCCACCCGTTTTAGAAAAGCAATAGTTTGGTAATTTATTTTCACGAACCCATAAGGATTTTTTAATAAATTTCAAGGCATGTTCACCTCTCAAAGTTACTTTACATCCAATAGGCATTCCTAATCGAATTCCAAGATCTCGATTTGTAGATTTAGAAAGGGTACGGGTAGGTTTACATCCACTTAATTTCTCAAGAACGCTTTCTGCTTTTGCAAGCCGTTGTCCAGCTTCACCAACTCCAATGTTTAGAACCACTTTTGCAATTCTCAACTCTTTCATTGGATTCACAGTTTAGCCTCCGGAAGGTTAACCAGTGATTTTTTATCGCCAACAACAAAAGAATAAGATTTGATAGTTTGGAACCCATCATACATCACCAAGTTTGGTTTTGTACTACGTGTTATTTCGATACCTTTAATTTCAGATAGAGATCCAACATGAGCTCCACCCATGATAAAGGCTTGAGAACCTTCTTTAAATTCTAAGACCTTTTTTATTTTCAAATCTGGCAATGAAACTTGAAGGACATCTCCAGTTTTTACTTTCTTATCAGATATCATATTTGTTCCATCGTGTAAATTAAGTTGAACCTTTCCACCCTTTACAACCGTTTTATTTTCGACACGCAATAATTTCCATTGCGATTCAGCGGCTTTAATCTCTACAAATTGTAGTCTACCGTGATCGTCTATCATGGTTCGATAGTGTCTTTTCATAGCTGGTAAAGATATAACATCCATTAACCCAACTGGATATTTTGGTTTACGAACTGCTCTTTGGTCGACTAAAACAGCTCCGCTGTTTAGAATATATTTAGCTTCTCGATTTGTATCACAAACATTCAAGTAATCTCTTAAAATTGTTGAAATAGGGATTGCACCTTCTAGTGAGTGCTTACCTGGCATTGGTCTGGTAGTCCAAACATTTTGCTTTCTGGCAATACTCCAAGAACGGGGTGCGACAAGCCTCTTTAGATGGTCACTACTCATTTTGATTCTCCTTTTAGTCTATCAATAAGTTCAGATTTCTTTCCGCCAACCGGAAGACCTTTTTCTTTAAGGGCCTCTTTCAAATCAGAAACTTTCATATTATCATAATTAATTTCTTCAACGGGTTCTTCTTCTTCAGCTTCTTTGACTTCTTCATTAGCTTCTTCGGTTGTTTCTTCTACAATTGGTCCAACAGTTTCTTCTTCATGCTCATCTTCAGCAGCCTCTAAGTCAGAGATAGCAGAATCAGTCCATTCAATTGATTCGTTAACACGAGTTAATAATTTTCTTCTATAAATATCAGACCAGTCAGGATTAATTATTACTAAGTTAGAAGGGTCAATAGGTCGTTGAAGTTCAGTTCCATCGGATTTAAAATAAGTAAATCCTTCCACATATATTTTACGAGCCTTTCGGTCTACCTTGGCAACCTTAGTTGCAGATTTAGACTTTCCTTCACCTCTAACGATTAGAACACGATCGCCTTTTCGGACTGGCATAGATCTTGGATACCTAAATCCGCGAGCTAATTGTTTTTCACGGAGACTTTTGTCTACCGGAGCAGACATTTCACGATGTCTACGGTGGTATGGTGCCGTATATCGGGCAAGTCTCTGTTTTCGTGGTTGAATTGAACTCATATTATACTCATACTATTGTAGTCGCTGCAGCGGCGATACGCGGCCATCTTTCAGCAGCCTCTCTAGACACAGGACCTTTAATCGAAGATCCTTTTGTTTCTCCTTGTTCGTTAGTTAATACAGCTGCATTATCTTCGAACTGGACCATGGTTCCATCTGCTCTGCGGAATGCTCTACGGCACCTCACAACAACAGCCCGGACCAATTGTCTTCGCATTTCTGGATTGCCCTTCTTTACAGAAGCTACAATCATATCACCTACTCCTGCGGAAGGAGATCTACGGTGAACTCCTTTATAATTTAAAACAGTAACAATTTCAATTAGCTTTGCACCACTATTGTCAACACAGTTTAGTCTAGCTCCTTGAGGTAGACCTCTCATTTGACGTCCTGCAATAGCTCTCATCCATCTCTCCTTTCAATAACTACAAAAGATTTTGTTTTAGATAATGGTCTACATTCCATAAGTGTCACATTATCACCTTCAGAGGCTCCAACACTGGCTGGACTATGAGCACTTATCTTAGAAGAACTACGTGCATATCTCTCATATTTAGAATCATATTTCATTTTATTAATTTGAACAACAACAGTCTTCTGCGCTTTTGCTTTTACAACTTTACCACGGAGTATTTGTCCACGAACAGATAAACTTCCAAAGAAGGGATCATTAGGATCTCCATCCCATGGGTTTGCAGGCGTTTCAACATCAATACCTATATCTCTTGGTTTATTTTCGCTCATGCTTTCACCTTCTTAATTCGGTCTTGGGACCTGTATGCAATTTTATTGCCCACAAGTTCACCATTTTCAAACATAAATTTTCCAGGACGTTTGCTAATCATTTTTTGTATTCCGCTATTTTCAATAGTAATAGTTTCACGACTTTCTCCGACAATTATTCCAGAGACTCCACGTAAGCTAGGATCAGTGTGTTCTGAAACGGTTACATTTTCACCAATAAATTCTACTCTTCCATCCATTATTGAACCTCCACTGGGAAACCCATGTCTGACAAAACTTCACCAACTTTTTTTGTGTGGTTACCTTGAAGCTCAATCACTCCACCTTTTGCAGTTCCACCAGTTGCACATTTTGTTTTCAATTGTTTAGCAAGATCACTAATGTCTACACCTTTTCCTACGCCATTAATTAATGTAACTAATTTTCCATAACGACGTTTTTCGATATGGACTTTAATGGATTGTTGTTCTCTAACAATCTCTTCCATAGCAAGTAATTCTTTTGGAAGGCCAGTCAAAGGATCAATATCTACCATTAATTTTCACTCTCCAATTCTATTTCTCTCATAATGGTTGTTAATCTTGCAATTTGTTTTTTCAAAGCTCTCATTCTACCTGGAGAAGTAGGCTGTCCACCCATAGAGGCAACACCTCTTTCATTCATTAATTCTGAGCGAAGTTCTTTCAACCTTATATCACGTTCTTCTGGTTGCATTTGTCTGAGTTCGTCAGGTTTCTTAAGACTCATTTCTTACTTTTCTCCTTTTTCTCAGGTACTTCTTTACTTTCAGATTCTTCTTTTTTAGCTTCTGGAGTTTCAACAGGTTTTTCTGTTTTGCTTTCCTCAGCACTTTCTTCTTTAGCTTCAGCTTCTGGAGTTTCAATAACTTCCTCTACTGGTTTAGCGATAGTAATTTCTGCAGGTAAAACTGCATCAGGTTTCATTATTGCTACTTTCACTCCAATAGTTCCAGGTTTGAGTTTAGCCTGAGCAATACCTACATCCATTAATTCCAGTGCAGGTTCTCCGCAGAATTTGATGTGTCCAGATAAGAACTTTTCAGTTCTGTGTCTAAGACCTGTCAATTTCCCAGCAATAGTAATTTGACACCCTCGAGCTCCGGCATCCATTATTCTTTGTAACATAGAATTTCCAGCTCTTCTGTAATTCCAACCTCTTTCCAATGCATTTGCTACTTTTGCAGCCATAATTAGTGGATTTAAAGCGAAACGAGTTACTTCACCAGCTTCAACTTGCAAATTTTCGTATCCGAATTTTCTTTCCAATTCTTCAGTTAATCTTTGAATATCACTGCCTTTTCTTCCAATTACTAAACCAGGTCTTTCAGCAGCAATTCTAACATGCGTACCTAATGGTGTTCGTTGTATTGAAAGCCCACCGAAACCAGCTCTAGTTGTTCTCTTTTGTACATGATCATGAACTTGTACTCGGCGTACACGTTCTTTGAGCATTTCTTTGACTATGGTCATTTAATTTCCTCCAATACTACTTCAATGTTAGCGCTTTCACGCATTTTTGGAGTTGCTCTACCTCTAGCTCTTGGAAATCTACCTTCGAAGGAGACTCCACGAGATGTTGCAATATGAACAATTCTCCAATTTTCAATGTCAATATGGATTGCTTCTCCATTATTTCCTGCAGATTCAATTATTTTGAGTATAGCTGCTGCAGTTTTTACAGGATATCTTCCTGAGGAAATTCCTTTACCTTTTCTGTGACCTACTTTACCATCATGTCTCTTGAATGGAACTGCTTGATCTAAATCAATTACTCTTTCTAAATAACTTTTAGCTTTTTCAAGTTCCATACCTTTCAAGGCATGACATACTTCTCTAGCTGCTTTTGGTGAGATATTCACTCCAACACCGCGAGCCGCAGCATGAATTTCGGGATTATACGGGAACGAGAAACCTTTCATAACATCACTTCAACGGCATAAATTTAGACGACTTGGTAGCACCGACTCCAGGTCCAGTATGTGTAGGGGATGTTCTTGTAGGAGCTAATTCTCCAAAGTACAATCCAATCATTTCGGGCATAATTTCTATGCTCACAAATTCTCTTCCATTATGTACGGCAAAAGTTCTTCCAACAAATTGGGGAACAATTATCATTTCACGACGGTGAGTTCGGAGAACTTTCTCCGGTTTATTATTAGAATCAGTAATTAATTTGGCTTGTTGTTGACTTAGGCCACGTCTAAAAGTTCTTCTTTGTCTAGATGGAACCATAGTCATAAAATCTTCAAAAGTGAGTTCTTTGAGCTTTTCAATAGTCAATCCGCGGTAAGTAAATTCTTTCTTACTGCGTACTTGAATACCTGCTTTCCTTTTTCTTTCTCTCCTTCTTGCAGCCTTAGGCGTTGCAAGCCCCTTAGTTCTTCGTGCCATTAGCGTTTGCCTCCAGTTCTCTTAGCAGCAATGTGTCCCACTTTACGGCCTGGTGGAGCATTTCTTGAAACAGTAGATTGAACACCAACAGTTTGCTTTCGTCCACTTCCGTGAGGGTGATCAACTGCATTCATTGCAACTCCTCTTACCTTTGGCCAAATCTTTGGCCTAGATCGGTTACGATAGAAATTTTTCCCAGCCTTTGCAATAGGTTTTTCACCTCTTCCAGAACCTGCGACTTCGCCTACAGTAGCTCTACACATATTGTCTAGCTTCTTTTGGGCTTTAGATGGCAATCGAATCGTAGTTTGTTTGCCATGTGAAATAACAGTTGCAGCACCGCCAGCAGCTCGGGCTAATTTCCCGCCATCTCCTGGTTTCATTTCTATATTGTAAACTTTAGTTCCTTCTGGTATTGAACCGACATAAGATGTATTTCCAACATCAATTTCAGCACCATGACCTGTGGCAACATCTTGCCCAACGTGCATTCCATTATGTGCAATCATAGTGTAGGTTCCATCTTGACCTTCTACCTTAGCAATAGGGGCAGTTCTGCCAGGATCATGCATAAGTTCGAGTACTTTACCACTCGATGATTTAGATCTTGGATGTCTTGCCTCACCCTTGAAACGGTTATCCGGAGCTTTGAAACGATGTCCTCGGCCACGTCTTCTAGGTATTATTCGCTTGCCCATATTATCACAGTATTCCTAATCTATTACTCAAGTCTTCAGCAGAACTTCCTTCTGCCAATTTGACTATTGCTAGTTTACCTTCTTTGGTAATTCTCGTATTAACTTTGCTCACTTCTACTTGGAAAAGAGCTTTCACAGCTCCTTTGATGTCGTGTTTTGAAGCTGTTCGAGCAACATAGAATTCTAATTTGTTTTGTTCAAGCATGTAAAGAGCTCTTTCTTTAGAACGGGGACTTAGGATTATTTTGTGTTCACTCATAATCTTTTCTCCAATTCAGAAACTGCTGCTTTACTGAATACAACTAATCTTCCTGGGTCTCCTCCAGGTGCTAATAATTCAGTATTAAGATCTTTAGAAGTAGTAACATCTACTCCAGATAAGTTACGGAAAGCATTTCCAGATCCATTGCTTTTAGAAAGTACAATAAGTATTGATCTTGGAGTCCTATATTTTCGACCTCTTCTCTTTCCTTTTCCAGGCCTGATACCTTTTCCATCTGTTGATCTATCAATATCTTCACCTAATCCAAGTCCATCTAACAGAGACAAAGCTCTCTTAGTAATTGATTCACCTTCGTGTTCACTAGAAATACTTTCAATTTTATTATCTACGACATAAGGTAATGTCACTTTTTCAGGTATAACGTGCCCTCTTGCACTTACATAAGATTGTTGGGTCGTTGCAGCCAAAGCAGAACGGAAAGCTTTCTTCCTTTCTTTGGAATTTATCTTAATGTCCCATTCTTTTTCAGCTTTAGGAGGGTGCGCTCTTCTTCCACCAATAGTATTTGGGGCTTCAGCAGCCCTTCCGCCGCCTCCGTTTTTACGAGGAGTACGTGCCATACCTCGACCTTTACCAGGCCATGATACAGAATGACGGTAACCAGCTCTATTTGCAGCACCATATGCTTGTCTGCGATTTGCTCTAGCAGATCGAACAGCTCTACGTATTAAATCTAATCTTACAGGTTCTTCAAACGCAGCAGGCAAAGTTGCCGAGCTCTTCGAAGCTTTACCTTTCATTGAATAAATTGGAACTTTCATTCTAGACACCCTGCTGGCTCTCTTGTGAGACCATTGTTATTTTAGGTGCAACGACTGCATTAGCGGCAGAACCATGAAATCGGACTGCTTTTCTAAATCTAATTAGACGTTTGGTTGGACCGGGTAATGAACCGTGCAGTAATGCATAAGTTCCGCGAATAAGTCCATAATTTAGGAAACCACCTTTAGGATTAATTTCATCCGGGTTGTCTCCAATTTTTAATAATCTTTTATTGTATTCAGTTCTTTGATGATAGCCAGTTTGTCCAGCTTGTGGAACTGTAGAAACTACATATCCTGGACTGAAAGGACCTAAGTTTCCAATCATTCTGCGGTGTTTAGAGTTCTTATGAGTTAGTAATTTTACTCCCCATCTCTTCACATGCCCTTGAAATCCATATCCTGTAGTGACGGCTATAGCATCTAACATTTCACCATCTGCAGCAAAATCATTCATTGTGAATTCTTTTCCTAACATATCTTTTGCATAATCAATTTGAGCTTCATTAGATCCTCCGCCGATAGCCATTTCCATGATTTCCGGTCTTTTCTTTGGTATTCCAGTAACTAATTTTGGTTGAGTTCGAACTAATAGACGAATTTCTTCCAAATCATTTTCTTTCATACTTTTCCAAGAAGCTTTGTTATTCTGATCTTTAGGTAATGGTAACTTCCGTTCTAGATCTGCATCTAGTTTTGGATCCCATGCTTCAGTAAGTGTTCTTAAACCATATGTGTCTCGAATGTACCCTCTAGCTCCAATGACTTTCATTGCAGGTAATTCTACAACAGTTACAGGCATTCTAATTTCTTGTCCAGCTGTAACAGATTTCTTTCTGTAGTCTATAGCCATAATGTGACTCATGCCTACTTTATATCCAGCAAATCCAAGAATCTTAGGGTCATCACCATCGACAGCAGCCCAACTAGAGATATGTGGCGTTTCAGAGCGTGCTCTCTTGCGAGGGCTGAAGGCCATAGATCCGCGGTTTGGTTTGTTGTGTTTTGGCATTTTTGTTTACTCTCCATATTGCGCTAACCGTTGCTAACGGAAACGAAATCAGGCGTAATTTCCCACATGTTTCACATCGTACCGTGACGCTGTTTCTCGACGAGAACAAGTGTCTCGAGAGGTGTTGGGATAATTGCCCAAAGCGTCTGGTTGCGTGAATGTAGGGTCGCTCGCACAAACAGACTCTATATAAGGACTGGCATTATCTTTCCTCGATAAGAGGCTTAGTTTCAAGTTCTTTTATTCCAAATAGGAAACGTGTAATCTTAGTTCGTTTTACGCATTCAAAGAAGATCCAACAAGTTAATCCTACAAATATAGTGGCTAAAACAACTGCTGAAATACCATTAAGGCCTAAATTACCGGCAAATATTAGCCCTGCAAAAGTAAGAGGCATATGAACAATATAAAATGGATAAACACCTTGATTCATATATGTTAAATTTTCACTAGGTCGATTCAATAAATATGCACTCCAAGAAAAGATAGTTAGACACCAAAACCAAGCATGGAAACTGTGAATTATACAGGCTAAAATAGTCATTTTATTATGAATTATCTTATTTTCTAGCCAACCTCCATCTATGTATGGGATTCCTGCATTATGTTGTTCTAATCTCATCCAGACGAAAGCGAGTGTCCACATTACAGTAAGTACAGTAATTAGAATCCGTTGAGATTCTATAAATTTGTAATAATCGTCTTTCGCAACGATACACATATATCCAAAGGCAAAGAAACCAAAAAACCAGAACCACTCATACCCCACTCCAATATATCCCTGAACCCATGGTTTGAATATAATTTCAATAAGGACTAAAACAAGCGGAAGTAAGAAGAATATTCCAATCCCTTTAGGCATAGTAAAAAATGACCTGATAAATCTAATCATTTTCCCATCAGGATTATTTCTTACAATACTAAAAATAGGAATTAGAAAGAGAGAGTATTGGAATAGATTCCATAGAAACCACAGATGGCCAAGAGCTATAAGTTTTCCAATAAAGGGCACCCAAAAAATTAAGCTTCTCCATATTATTCCAATTACAAAGTCCCATATAGTCAAATTTTCATTTTCAGTAAGAACGGATCCGATAAACCCCATTGTCCAAGCTCCAAAAAACATAGGAACAAGAAGTCGTTTCACCCTTTCCATCAGAAATGTTTTCCACGGTCTTTTGCGAAATGCGAATGCGGTTCCCATGCCTGAAATCATAAACAATCCAGCAAGCCTCCATTGGTGCATCCAGTGTAGAAACATACTAGGTAAACTTACAGAATCAGTAGTATAGTCATTCCCGTCTTCAGCAATTTCCCATCTTTCATCCTCATTTAAACTATCTAAATCAGGATTAACATTTTCTCCGTAAAGATTCCAGTAAACGCCAATGGCTACATGAAACGGAATTAATAATCCAAATAAGATAACTCTAAGCCAATCAATATCGTATCTCCTGACTTTTTTTGATGAAGCATATTTGTCATTATCATTACCGCTTCTCCATTTGCGGTATTCATCACTATCTTGTTCTATGTCTTCGTCTTCAGCCAAATGTATTCCTCAAGATTCTTCCACAAATCTGCGTTGTTAATGTTATATTTATACTTACTTCAAAAATTTATTTTGAATTAAGAGCAGGCCATATCATTGTGGTAGCAATAATAACAAAGAGTTGAACTACAACAAATACAACAAAATTAAAGTTAATATCATAAATAAGAGTTATAATCCAAGAAAGGATCAATGATAGAGCAATACTTCCAATTAGTAGATTTCTAAATCCTACTTGGTCCCAGTTATCAGACGTCCTTCCATCCCTCCTGCGATTTCTACCACTTGTCCAGTAGTATGTCCTGAGAGTGAATCAGAGGCTAATATTATGATAGAGTTCGCAACATCTTCTGGACTTGCTAATTTTTTTAGTGACATGGTTGAAATAATTCGGTCTACACGTTTTTGATCCAATCCCTTTTCTAACCTTTTTTCACTGACAGTCCACCCTGGCGCTACAGCATTAACTCTCACTCCATCTCCAATTTGTGCAGCATCATTCTTTAGCGTTTTTAATAATCCTGAGGTGATTGCACCTTTTGCAGCAGCATAATCTGCATGCCCAGCTTCACCATATATTCCTGCAGTAGATCCAATAAGAATTAGGGCACCTTTCTTTGTTTCAGAAGCATGCTTTAGAAATTCACGCGCAGTATTGTAAGTTAGAGACAAATTTGTAGAGATTGTATGATTCCATCGTTCTTCTTCAATTTCCCATATTGGAGCAAATTCTTTTGGATAATTTCCTGCATTTGATATGCAAACATCAATTCTTCCTTCTCTTTCAATTACTTTACTGAAAAGTTTCTTAGCTTCAGCAGAATTCGTTAAGTCTGCACCAATTGCAGTTCCTTTAATTTCAGTTGCAATTTTTTCAGCATTCTCTTTTGACTTATTGTAATGAATAATAACTTTTGCACCTTGCTTGGCAAAAGATTTCGAAATCACTGCCCCAATATTTCCAGCACCTCCCGTTACCAGGACGATTTTACCATTTAGGTTAGTATTCATGTTTCAATTTCAATTGCAGTAGCCATTCCTCCGCCTAAACAGGCAGTAGCAAATCCACGCTTTCCTCGACGAGCTCTCAAAGCATGAATTAAAGCTAATACAATTCTACAACCAGAAGCGCCAAGTGGATGGCCCATTGCAACTGCTCCACCGTGAACATTTAATTTTTCATGTTTCAATCCCAATCCTTGCATTACTCCTAAGCAAGCAGATGCAAAAGCTTCATTATGTTCGTAAAGATCATAATCTTGTTGACCATTTCGACCTTGCATTTTCCATAACTTTTGAACTGCCGGTATTGGTGCAGACATAACATCTTCTGAAGGCACACCCACCGCACAATAGTTGGTAATTGTAGCTAAACATTCTAAATCTAATTCTTTGGCTTTCTCGCGTGACATTACTAAGCAAGCTGCAGCCCCGTCTGAGATTTGGCTTGCATTTCCTGCAGTTACAACTCCGTTTTCATCAAACACTGGCTTTAATTTTCCTAAAGTTTCCAAACTTGAGTTTGGTCTAATCCCTTCGTCTTTACTCAATATGCCGCCATCGTATTCAACAGGGATGTGATAACTTTCAAATGCGCCTTTTTTGTAAGCACTGTGCGCGCGAATATGAGATTCAATTGCAAATAAATCAGCTTCATCTCTAGTAATATTAAATTTTTCAGCAATTCGATTTCCAGTTTGAGCCATCACCATTCCGTTAATCGGATCAATTAAACCATCAACCATCATACTATCCATTGGTTTTTCCATGCTTACTCTTCCATCTTTAGCTCTAGATACTGTAAAAGGAGCTTGAGACATAGATTCCATCCCTCCTACCATCATAACATCGGATTCTCCGGAACGGATAGAGGAAGCTGCCAACATTATTGCTTTCATACTAGAGCCACACATTTTGTTTATTGTTAGAGCTGGAATTCTTTCAGGAATGCCTGCTTTCAATGCTGCCTGACGTGCAGGGTGTTGACCTAGGCCAGCAGAAAGGACGTTACCCATTATGACTTCATCAATTATTTCAGGATCAACTTTAGTTTGCTCTAAAGTTGCTTTAATTGCTAGAGCTCCTAAATCTACCGCAGGAGTATCGAAGAGTGCGCCCTTGAATTTCCCTTGAGCCGTTCTAACGCCTCCAACAATCACAACATCTCTAGCATATTCCATTGATTTTTACTCAGATAGCGGCTGACTAAAATAGCTTCGCAAGTATTAAGAAAACCTATACTAGGGACAGATAGCAGAAAACATGGCCGAATTCAAAATTAAGGAAAAACGCTGGACTGTAGATTTAGAGAAAAAGATACAGGAGGAACATTTTTCCAAAGGGCCGAGATATGCCTTTGATTCTAATTCAGGCAAAGAAGTTTTTGTAATTGATACACCACCTCCCTATCCTTCAGGAACTTGGCACATTGGGGCTGTAGCTCAATATTCAATGATAGATGTTATTGCTCGTAGTCAAAGATTACTAGGTAAGGAAGTTTACTTTCCATGGGGTGTAGACCGCAATGGAATTAACATAGAATTCACGGTCGAGAAGAAAACTGGCCGTAAAATGAAAACTTATGATCGTGCTGAATTTCTAGAAATCTGCAGAAATGAAATAGAGAAATATACTCAAGAAATGCGAAATATTGCAAAAAGAGTTGGACTTTCTTGTGCTTATGACAATGAATATTTGACAGATGCTCCCGATTATAGGGCTGTCACTCAGTCGATATTCATTGATTTATTCAAACGTGGAGATATTGTCGAAGAATTAAGACCAAATTTGTATGATCCTGTCGAAGGAACTACTATTGCAGAAGCCGAGGTAGAGCGCTTATCTCGCAAAACTAAATTAGTAGATGTAAGATGGTCAGTAACTGATGATTCCAATCATTCTCCAGTGATTATATCTACAACAAGGCCCGAATTAATTTGTGCCTGTGGAATAGTTCTCGTTAACCCTGAAGATTCTAGATATGAAAAACTTATTGGGAAAACTTTAGACCTGCCTATGAAAACATCAGGCCGTTCTAAAACTGTTGAAATCCGAGCCCATCCTAGTGTGAGCATGGAATTTGGTTCAGGTGTATTGATGGTATGTTCGTTTGGTGACCAGAATGATGTTTCTGTATTTAGAGAATTAGGTCTCACTCCTTTCCAAGCAATAGATCTGGATGGAA
This sequence comes from Methanobacteriota archaeon, assembly GCA_014240055.1. Classification (GTDB taxonomy): domain Archaea; phylum Thermoplasmatota; class Poseidoniia; order MGIII; family CG-Epi1; genus CG-Epi1. The sequence goes on from JAAZXP010000003.1 coordinate 53,599, forward strand.
ATATAACAGAAATTGGAGGTCCGTTAGCTGGTTTATCAGTTTTAGATGCACGAAAACAAGCTATTGAAATGTTAGAAGAAACAGATAGAATTGAAAACATAGTAGAAAGAGATCAAGAAATTCCAGTTTCTGAACGTGGTAAAAACCCAATTGAAATTATTCTACTGAAAGAATGGTATGTTAGACAAACTCATATCCAAGACAGAATCAAAGAATTGTCTGATGAAATTAATTTCGTACCTAAACGAAATAAACAATTTTTGTTAGACTGGATGGATAATATTACAATTGATTGGCCAGTTAGCAGACGCAGATGGTATCATACCGAAATTCCAATTTGGTATTCACAAGATAGAACCAAAGTAGTAACTCCACCACACGGAACTTACGTTCAGCCATGGCAAGATGAACCTCCTGCAGATTCGATAGTACTAGATAGGGAAACTCGTAAAGAATTAGGCAATTATTCAGATATAAAGGATGAATTAGGTAATCTAGAAGGTGAAGAAAAGGTATTTGATACTTGGATGGATTCATCAAATTCTAATTTATATGTTTCTGGATATTTATCAAATCCGGAACTATTTGAAAAGGCATTTCCAACTGGTATTAGACCGCAAGGTAAGGAAATAGTTCGAACTTGGTTGTATTATACACTTCTTAAATCTACTTTACTTCTAGATAAACCAGGATTCGCAAATGTTTGGATTGATGGTCTGGGCATGGATCCTTGGGGTCGAAAGATGTCTAAGTCACTTGGTAATGGTATTGATGCTGGTTCAGTTTTAGAATGTGGAGCTGGTGGCCGAACAGGTTCTTGGAAAATCAAAGGACCAGAAGGCAAACAAGTTGCATTACAGGCTAAGAAAATAGGTTCGGAATGTTTTAGATTTTGGAAAGCGGCCGATGCGCAAGTAGGTGATGATTTTCAGATAAATCCGGAACAGATTGAATTAAGATATTTTGGTGTTTTGACGAAGATTTTCAACGTAGGTAGATTTGCATCTCAATTTGATTTCAAGGGAGATTTAGATATAATGCCAGATAATCTTGAAAATGAAGATAAATGGATTTTAGCAGAATTTTCGGATTTACTTGGAAAGGCTAAAACAGGATATTCAGATTTAGACATCTATACTGCAGCTCAAGGAATCAAGACTTTTAGCACAGGCGTGTTTGCTTCACATTGGCTTGAAATGGCTAAAACTAGATTGTACAATGAAGATGCTTCAGCTACTTGGACACTACACCGCATTTTCAGAGATTTATTGTCGATATTATCTCCAGTATGTCCTTTCTTCACTCATCATTTATCAACAACATTATATGAGAAATCAGCAGTAGATATAGATATTTTCCCAGAATTACCAATATCTGAAACTGAACAATGGGTAAAGATGACTGATTCGTTAGTTGATTTCAATTCTACAGTTTGGAAAGCTAAGAAGGATGATGGAATTTCTTTGGCAGCGCCTATTTCAGGACATAATGTACCAGATGACTTAAAGGTGATCGAGAAAGCTTTAATTTTAATGCATAAATTAGAATAATTACGTACGAAGGTTTATTAGTTTGAAAGGCATTAGTGTATTTACATGAGGCACCCATATGATATTAGACTTGAAGAATTGGAAGCTAGGGTTGCCCGCCTAGAGTCCATCATCAAAAAGTCTTTTAAGAAACGCAAAATTCTAGCTTAAGAAAAAAATAGTTACCGACTATAGCCAGTTCCTAGTTATGTAATGTACTTTATTCAATATAGTCGACAAACCATTCAGTTTCTGGTTTATGCCAATCTCTTATTTGGTCTGTTTCTAGGACAAGTTCAAAATTATATCCATTCTCATCATCTGTAAGCACATGCGTAAAGTTAACGGTTTTACTATTTGTATTGAATGTTTCATCAAATACTACTTCTTCTGAAACCACACTTCCTCCATTATATGATTTGAGAATAACTCGTAAATGACATTGCTGTATTATGAGCCTCTGAGTACAATCTTCAGTACTTCCATCGTGAGTAACAGTTGTCTCTCCAACAATTGTTTTTGCTCCATTTTCGATTTTCAAATCAATAGTAGTTTCTTTAGCCGTTGGGGCGCATGTACATTCCATATTGTCTGATATGACAAACCCATCAAAATTAACTGTGATCATTGTTTGATTGGTAGAACTAACTCCATCCTTTGAAGTTATTTTTAAAGTGACAATATATTTTCCAGGTTGTTCATAACTGTGACTTCCTTCGACACCCTCGAATTCATTATTATCTCCAAAATTCCAAAGGTATGTTTCAATATCTCCAATTGAAGAATAAGCATCAAATTGGAAAGTATAATTGTCCCATTCAGCTTCTTGAACTTCATCATTATCTCCATCATCTACTTCTTCCATTGAGTAATAATTAGTGCCGAATCGAGTATCAACATTTATTTTTGCCATTACATCTTCTAAAATAATTTCAGGTTCTTTAATATCCTCAATAATTTCTTCATCATCATTTTGTAATTCATCTAAGTATTCATCAAACACCCCATCGCTGAAGGCATAAGCTCCCGCTCCACCGACGAAGATTAGGCTGATAAAAATTAGAAGTGTAGTTTTCTTCACATTCATTACTTAGAGTGCTAGTAAATAGTAGTTAGCTTAGTGGTTTGTTAGGCAAATCGAATAGATACCGAATAGTTAAGTAAGCATATTTGCAGTGCACTGTATGTTTGACGCCATAAAGTCTATGCCTGCTAAAGTTTGTTTGAGTCTTTCTTTCCTCATTGGAATAGCATACTCAATAAACTTCATATTCTTTTCATCGTGTTCAGTTGTAAACGGTGATGGAGATTGTTTTTCACTAATTCCTAATGGTGCAGATCCCTCTCATGAATCCTACGGAAGAGGTGCGGGAACTTTGTATGTCGCTGGAGCTCTTATGCTTGGAGCAATTACTGGAAACTTATTAATTCTGAATGAAGGCGCTCGTGGCAAATGGACTATTATGATTCCAACTATTGCTGGTTTTACTTCATTGGCAATCGTATTAGCACCACCATTCCAAGGTGGATATGAGGCCGTAAATAATACTCCACTTTTTGCTACAATCGCAGCTTTAGGATTATACGTAGCCGCATATGTAATGTTGAAAGATGAAGGTGTCGATGAAGGCTTAGCTTTCAATATGGGCATAAAAGTAAACAATGAAGCTAAATATGCAATAATAATTTCCTCTGTTATTGGCACACTATACTCAATAAATCATTTCTTTTTCGCAGACGGATATGCGGGTGCTGGAGGTTCAACTCTTATTCCTGGTTTTGAAGAAGGATCTTATTGGGATGATCCAATTGCTGCAACACCAATCGGTTATCGAGTTTTAGCATCATTCTTTGTTATCTATGTTTCAATGGGATTAATCTTACTGACCAATGGAGCTAAAGGAAATTGGCCTGCCGCACATGTATTGTTATTTGGAATTACCTTCTTTGCGTTATCAGTTATTATTGGAAATATAGCAGTTAACGATCAGATAATACCAGAGGGAGATAATGCTGGAACCTGGGAAGCTGACACAAGCACAAGTGGATCCAATATTGCAGTTAGTGGTTTTGTTATGTTTTTGAATATCTTTGCATATTATAAAATGAGGGAAGAAGGTGTTGAAGAAGGCATGACTTTCGCAGGTGAAGCTCCTGAAAATAATGATGATTTCTTTTACAAAATGTATCCGGCAGTAACAGGAGTGTTTCTAGTTCTTCTGTTAATAGCAAATTATGTGACGCAGGTGTAAAATGGACGCAATCAAACAATACATGAAACCAAAATGGGTGTTGACAGGTGTTGGTATCCTATTCACAATCTTTACGTTGTTGACTTACGCTGAGATTATGAACGCAGCGGAAACGGGATGGGGTGCTGATAATTACGATGAGAGAGACGTTTTCTACGAGAAAGCGTGGGCAGCTACCTTCTTCCTCGTCGCACTTATTACAATTGTTTCTGGCCAATTTATTGAAGGGAGAGCTCAGGCAATTCTTGCAATTACGATTGGAGGTGGCAATATCTTCATTTTCTTACTAACGGTTCTTGCAGCTGGTGATTTGGGGTATGGTTACACAGATAGTGCTGCTAATTGGGGGCTACCTATGATATGTGCGACTTGTATGTTAGTGTCAGGATTTCTACATTTAGAGGAGGAATAGAATGGACGCAATCAAACAATATATGCAACCAAAATGGTGGTTGATTGTAATAGGAGTTCTCGGATTTATTACAGGCGTAGGAAATTATGCTACAGCTGAAGATTCTGCTGAAATAGGATGGGGTGATGATTACACGGCCAATGATGTTTTCTATGAAAAAGCATGGGGGCTTAATCAACTTCCTCTCTCTATTGCTGCCCTAGTCTCAGGATTACTGCTAACTGGAAGGGCACGTTCAATAATGGCAATGACAATTAGTGGAGGTTTTTGGTCTAGTATGGTTGTGTTATATCCTGCAGGAACT
>JAAZXP010000040.1 GCA_014240055.1 Methanobacteriota archaeon
ATGACTGCTGTTAAAGAAAAGATAATAGAATTTAATTCACAAGTTGAATGGGCTCCTGAATGGACTGGAACTGGTAGAGTTGGTGAATGGCTCAGAAATATCAAAGATTGGGCAATAAGTCGTGAACGTTACTGGGGAACTCCAATACCTGTTTGGATATGTGAAGATTGTGGACATGAGCACTGTATAGGTAGTATTGAGGAAATGAATACATTAAAGACGGAAGAGTCTCCGACACCTAAAGAATTACACAGACCTTACGTAGATGATGTTAAGCTTCACTGTACAAAAAAAGAGTGTAGCGGAGAAATGGTTCGAGAACCCTATGTAATGGATTGCTGGTTTGATTCAGGTTGTGCTTCTTTTGCACAATGGCATTATCCTTTTGAAAATGAAGACAAATTCAAGGGTAGTTTTCCGGTAGATTATATTTGTGAAGCTGTTGATCAAACAAGAGGCTGGTTCTATTCACTTCTTGCAGTTTCTACAACTGTTTTTGATAGCATCTGTTACAATCGTTGTCTTTCATTAGGTCATATATTGGATAATGAAGGTAAGAAAATGAGCAAATCCAAGGGAAATGTAGTTAATCCGTGGGATCATTTCAACAAAGAAGGTACTGATGCCATACGTTGGTACATGACAACTCAGAGTGCCCCTTGGAATCCTATGAATTTTGATCCCAACGGTGTACGTGAAACTTATGCAAAAATGTTTCTTACATTATGGAATGTCCATCGTTTCCATGCAGATTACGCCTCACTTGATGGTTTCAATCCCTCAGATAAATCCAGTTTTATTCCAGTAGAACAACGTAGTCCTTTGGATCAATGGGTTCTTTCTAGAATTGCAACAGTCGCTCAAGATTATCATAACCAGTTTGTTTCTTGGGAATTTCATAAAGCCGGTAGAGATTTAGAAAATTTTGTAATTAATGACCTTTCAAATTGGTATGTACGTCGTTCAAGACGTAGACTGTGGGATGAAGCAGACAGCAATGATAAGAGAGCTTGTCAGCATACTTTGCACGAAGTTTTGTGCGTTGTAAGTAAACTCATGGCTCCAGTGTCTCCTTTTATGTCTGATAGAATACATTATGATCTTACAGGAATTTCAGTTCATATGACTGACTGGCCTTTAGGTTCAGATATAGTTGACAAAGATTTACCACCTCAAAATTTAGAATTAGAAAAACAAATGATGATTGTTCGTAATTTAACTGAAACTGGACGCCGAATACGAGTGGATTCTAAACGTAGACAAAGGCTTCCCTGCCAGTCTGGTTGGATTGTTGGAGGTCCAGATCTATCAGCTTTCCATGCTATAATTGCTGAAGAATTAAATGTAGAAAATCTAAAAACTGAAGATGACTTGGATCGCTTTCAGCAAATTGAATTATCTCCTGAGCATAAAGTCCTCGGTAAGAAATATCGAGCTGAATTGCCTAAGGTTTTGGCTGAATTAAATAAAATCAGTTCAGACACCTTATTATCCCAAATTGAAACTGGAAATGCAAATTTAGGAGGTTACGAAATAACGATGGAAGACGTTTCTATTAGGCGTGTTGAGAAAGAAGGTTATGCAGCCTCAACATTCACAGTTGATGATGTAGGCGATATTTCTTTGGTTTTGGACATGAGTCTTAATGATTCCTTAATTTCTAAAGGCTTAGCAAGAGAGATAACTCGTAGAATCCAATCAAAGCGTAAAGATTTAGATCTAGAATTAGAAGCTACAATTTCATTGAATGTATGGCTATCCGAAGATTCACCTAAGTTAGCTTCTAAAGATTGGGAATATGTTAAGTTTGAAACACGTGCTAGCAATGCGGAATTATTCTATTCAGAACAAAGTGATGCATCTGATACTTTTGAGGTAGAAGGAAAGAAAATATCTTTTAACCTTAAATTAAATGATTAATCTTTAGCAACTTTAAACTTTGGTTTCTTATTACTAACTGCAGTAAATTTAGGAGGTTTATCCTTGACTGGAGTAAACTGTGGAGGTTTTTTTTCTTCTTTAAAAGAAGGTACATCTTTAGAAAGTTCAAATGTTGGGGCACTACCACTAATTCCAGTACTTTGCCCTCCCATAACTTTGACACCACCAGATCCACTGCCTAAGGCCATAGATCCAATACTTGAAGAAGTGCCTAACATACTATCCGTATCTAGTTCGGTCAGCTCCATGGAGCTGGTATTCTTACTCATTTTAGATTGAGATTGTTGTGGTTCTTGAGCCGTTTTTTCAACACCGGCCTCAGTCATTTCTTTTATTGCTTCTGCAGCAGCGTCACGTACGACTTTTGAACCATCTCCAGTCATGATAAGTGCTCGATCCATTACATCAGGCGGCATTTCCCAGGAAACGCCTTTTGAAATGGAAGCTAAAGCAGTTATTGCAGTTGCTCTTATTCTAGAGTCACCGGAGATAATTTCCTTAAGGATACTTTCAATGAGTTTAGTGAATTCCTCATATTTCAGTTGGTTGACTTTATTCCAGAATTTTTTAACTGCAAAAATATCTCCTTTCTTAATTGGCGTAATAAATTGATTTAGATCAGTTCCTTTACTCACTGGCTTAAATTTCTTGATACCTTTAACACTTTTCTTTACAATTCTTTTTCTAGGCGTGGTATTTTTGCGAATAGATGCCTTTTTACCTGATAATTCTCTAACTTTAAAAATTCTGCTATTTGGCTTTCCTGCGTTTTTAGGAGCCACTTTTCTACCTTTTCTCTTAGCTAAAAGGTCACTTCCACTTTGAACTTCTAATCCAACGGGAGGTGAAAATAAATCGTCATTTTTTTCTTCAATTACGGGTTGTACTTTAGGCGTTTCAATAACCATATCATCTAAATTCACAACATTACTAAATATGTCTTCTAGGAAATCCTCTTTAGACATTGTTGAATTAGTGCCACTAAGTTCATTTTCAAGTAAATCTTCTCCAGCTGAAACAACGAATACAAATTTACTAATATTCAAATAATCAGATATGAATTCAGAAATAGACATAAATGAACCAACTGGGGCTCTTTCGAGACCCTGGACAATAACAACCAACGGTTTCTTTTGAAGTGTTATTGCAGCTAATTGTTTTAGAGCAGAATCGAATTGGTGTATTAGCTCAATTCTATTTTCACTAGTTAAATGCGTACTGTTTAAGGCAGGTGCACTTTCATTTATTCTATTAACTAAATCAGAGCTCGCTCCACTAGTGTCAGATTGAGATTTTAATTCAGTAATTATTTGTTGTATTAATGGTTGTAATAAGTCATTTTCAGAAAGATACCTTCTTGCATTAAAATCTATAATATTTAAACCGGCACCAAAGAGGTCATTTGCCAGATCAGACATTGCGGTTTTTCTTTCACCTAACGAACCTCCGAATAATGCAACCAATGATGGTGGATTTGTGCTCCCAATCATCTTTATTATTTTTGAAGTAGCTGCAGTGCTCATAATTAATTTCACCTTCAGGTTCTATTTTTTTCATGATGAAGCTCTCTTTAAAGGTTGTCTACATGGAGAAAAAGCGCGGGGGTCGCATAGCCTGGCCAATTGCGCCGGACTTAAGATCCGGTCCTTAGTGGTACGAGGGTTCGAATCCCTCCCCCCGCACCATTAAAGGTTAGTCATTAGAACGTTTAATCTCCATAGAAAGAAGATTACAAAAATTATTGCAAATACTTGCCAATTATCTGAGGCAACTTGTTTCCAACTAACTTTCTTATATTCAATTAATGGACTAATGCTAGTGAATAATCCAACAAATAAAATAGAAATACTAATTAAAATAATGAAAAAAGCAAAACTTGGAGTGTATTTAATTTCAGTTTCAGTAATATAATTTCCATTTGCATCTAAAGATATACATTCACTCTCTCCCCAAATAATAGGTTCACTCATCCAACAACCTGCAGCTTCATTTTGATTATCATCTAATAAATGTTCATCAGCTATCAAGGCATTATCAATTAACGTTGTAAAAATTAACAAGCTTGCCATTGTGGTTACCAAGCAAAGTGTGAATGCAATTGCAACAGGTACTCTATATTTTTCAGATCTAAAGTTTAATAGTAAAAGAACAAAACAAAACAGAGCAGACAAGGAAAGAAGAGTTTCTAAAGTTCCGAATAGAGTACTTCGATAGTCACAATTATAGTATTTATCAATTTCACTTGTACAACTTGAACTATCATAATTAGCAGTAATTTCGGTATTTCCGTTGTATTCTAGAAAATTAGAGTAATGCTCTACGGTAAATGCTTCTTCTTCATTATTTTCCGAATAAGTTTTTATTCCTTCTACTTGAAACCAAGCTTGGTTTGGAGCTACTAAAAAACAGAGTAAGCATATCACAGCCATAACTTGAATTCCTCTATCAGCTTCAGCATTGAGTTCACTTAAGGAAAAACTGAATCTATCAAAAAATGAGGTATTAGAATCGGTATATTCTTTATCTTTTCCTAAATCTGCATAATCAGGGTTATCAGTTTCTTTATCATTATCTGATTTATTGAAATTTTTTAGGAAATCATCCTCATCACTTATTATACTTTTTATTTTTGCTCTTTCCCAGTAAATGGCAGTTCCTAATAATGATACAATAGCAAAAAGTAAATATTGCCCTAAATTCATTTTTGCGATTCTACCTATATAATCAATTTCTCCCTTCGTTATCTCAGTATCAGTACATCCATCTTCGTTAATATCATAGTCTTTGGCATTATCCTCTGGACATTTGTCTTTATCATTAGGCACTCCATCTCCGTCATCATCTGCAAGGATAAAGATTGGAGTATCATCTGCACTATAATGAGGATATATTGCAATAAGAAAGAACGCAAATATTACTGCTAAGATTGGTCCATATTTCATTAGATTTCACACGTCCCGTGGCAATGCCACGTGTCTGCTATTAATTTATAGATATAATCCAGAATATTCAAAGTTAATGGCAGATGTGAGAGTGCCCAAAGAGGCTTTGCCCACCAAATTTTTTTAGATAAGTAAACAATGGCTCTAGCCCCACCGTACAATTTCCGATCATCTCCAATAACTTTCATTTCCGGGAAGTCATCATTATCAACATTTAATATTTTTAATATGTGTTTATTCTGTAATGGTTGAACTTTACAATTATATTTATCTAAACTGGATTTGAATATATTAATCCCTGAAATACAAAAAGGACATGTTGCATCATATAGAACCCATGTGTATTTCATGATATCAAAGGTACATTCCAGTATGCCATTGCGAGAGCAAATATAGCAATTAATATTCCAACGTAGGCTGGTTTACTCCAAACAATAACTTTTGATCCATCTAAAGGCTGTACTGGTATCATATTGAATCCTCCCAGAATCAGATTGATCACAACAATAAATCTAGCTAATTCACCAATTAATGCAATCGGTTGTTCTAATCCTGCAGTTAGTAGGTAAATTGGAAAAGCTACTAAAGCTATAATTATATTTGTAATAGGTCCAACAGCAGCTATAATTCCATTTTGTCTCTCTGTTATTCTCCCAGAAACCATTACAGCCCCTGGTGCTGCGAGTAAGAAACCAAAACTAGACATTAATAATGCAAAATACAATCCATTACGGTTTCCCCTATATTCAGCCCAACATCCATATTGCTGAGCCATCCATTTGTGGGCTAATTCATGAAGTAAAAATCCAGTCATCACTGCTCCAAAAGCTAAAGGAAGAGTTCGAATTAGAATATTAGGCTCATTCATTACTGCAGATAATCCATCACTTAGTGCAAGAGTAAATGCAATCGTTAATATTCCGATAGATTCTCTAAGTTGTTCTTTTTCATATTTTGAAAAAGACATTTTTGTATCCGGTCTTCGATTAATCTGAACTGGTTCGCCCCATCCTTGGGAGCTTCCGTGACTGACTCGGAAAACTTGATTTTTATCCGTTGAACCTTTCCACATTATTTGATTCTATACCGGGTGAGTTAAGATAGTTTTGTGGCTAATAGTTTAAAGAGAGGTACAGATTCATAAATTAATGGATGATGTAGGTACTCTTAAGAAAAAAATTGATGAGTTAGAATCTCAAATAATTAAAGAAAGAGAAGATTCTGAGTTAAAGCTGAATAGGATGAAGACTGAGAACTACCAAGCTTTAGAAGCTTCTCAAACTAGATATCAAGGTGAATTAGATATTCAACGCCGTAATTTCCAGAGGCAAGTGGAAAAATTAAGAGCTAAATTAGAATCTTTTGAAGTTTAATTTTTTTTTGCAATAATATTAAATCCTAGCCCTTTAAGCTGGATACTAGAGCTCCCGTGGTGTAGTCCGGCCCATCATCTCGGCCTTTCGAGCCGAATACCCGGGTTCAAATCCCGGCGGGAGCACCAAAGTTTTATCATATGAGATACCTAATTTCAGGTAATGCTTGAAGACTTACTAAAAGAAGAGACACGTCCAATTTTTTTTTCTTGGGTATTAAAAATTCTAATTGTGATTACTTTGACAATCGGTTATATTTTACTAAAAGCACCATAGTTTTATCAAATCCATTATCGTTTTAGAGATAATAATGGATTCTAATGAAGTGAAGAAATCAATGGCTATTGCCATTGCAGGAGGTATCACTATCTCCTTTGCTCCGATCTTATATATTCTTTCAGAGGCTAATCCTTTGACTGGCGCATTTTTCCGAATGTTCTATGCACTTCCATTTCTTGGTTTTTTAATTTGGTTTCGAGGTTCATTAGATACGCGTTCGGTAAATACAAGATTAATTGCAGTTGCTGCAGGAATTATTTTTGCTCTTGACTTTGTATCTTATCATAGTGCCGTTGATTGGATAGGGACTGGGATTGGTACATTAATTGGCAATTCCCAAGTAATTATTGTAACTCTGATGAGTTGGTGGTTACTCGGTGAAAAACCAAATTTCTCAATTCTTATTTCATTACCTATAGTAATGTTTGGTTTAGTTCTTGTATCTGGAATTTGGGATGAAAATCGACCATAAACTGAAATCTTCTTCGGATGAATAATTATACAATTGAGATGATATAACTAATCCATGCTGGCCAGTTATCTCGATTAATTGATTAGCATAAAATGAATCATTTACTTTGAAACCATATGGAACCTCCCCATTAGTATCTAAAAAAATATAGACAGTATCTTCACCTTTTAGGACAGGTTCAGTAGCCTTATTATCTGAAATTGGCGATATAACATCAATTTCATTTGAATTAGGCGTATAACCTGAATTCTTCTGTTTAGGTTCATCATAAGGAATTGTAATTCCAGACAACATCTCGCCGTTAACACTCATGTAAAAAAACGTTTCAGAACCTTGTATAACGCTAGCATATTCGCTTAAGTCAACATTTTGGTTTACTACTTCTTCAGGTCCTTCTTGATACTCATTCCAATCACTATCTTGATATTTTTGAATCTGTAACCAATCTTCAAAATAACCATCAATTTGTAATTGATCCGAAGAAGGCATAATATTATCTCTTTGAGAAGACAATATTACATCACTGATAAGCACATTATCTGTATTGACGCCAACTATTACTTCAGCCAAATCGGTGAAACCTGAGCTATCTGATGTTTGCCATCCCAGTTTGATAGGATCTGTACTTTGAATACCTAGATCAAATAATGGAACTCTACATTCTGTAATATCTTCAACTGAAGCTATATCAATATTAGTTAAAGGTACAAAAGCATTCCAATCGTTTCTATCACGACTTTCATCAAATCTATACAATAAGGAACTCTGAAACGTTTTATTATTATCTAATGATTTTTCACCATAAATTTCAATCAGATAATCTGCACCCATTCCTGGAACAAAATACCCTGTTTCTGTCGTATTATCAGTGTCAATAAAAATACGTAATAAATCGCCATTATCAGAATAAAAAAGTGGCTCACTAGTCATTGTTAATAACGAAAGATAAACTGAATCTGTTTGGGCAGCTATAAATTCCAAATCTATATTTGAATTAGAAAGATTGCCAGTTTCTAATTCAATTCGTGGTATTCCTTCCCAATCCTCTATATTTCCATCCAATATTGTGCCGTTAGGTATCTCATCAATTAAAAAATAGATTACCCCTCCACCTAATAGTAATGCCATAATAATTGCAATTACTGAATTAACTCTAGAAGAATTGTCCGTCTTTTCTAATTCTATTTTGGAATAACCTCCAATACCTTCGCCATTGGTCAATCCGTTTCCGTTGGTTAAGCCATTACCATTTGTCAAACCATTACCGTTAGTTAATCCGTTTCCGTTGGTTAAGCCATTACCATTTGTCAAACCATTGCCATCTGTCAAACCTCTACTACTATCCTTAATCTTGAAATCACTCTCAGTAAGGCCCATCTCCTCCAGTGATTTTCCACTAACTTGCTCTAATTCTTCAGGTAAAGTGAATTTCTTTTGACGATGAAACTGAAGCCAATAATCTCGAGTTGCTCGACTTTTATCATCTGACATATTCTAAATATTCTCCATTTTTTTGCAACTCACTAATCCCCACTATTAAAGTTATAGATAAACTTATTTGATAGGGCTACTAATCTGTAAAACTGTGAAATACATACTTGCATTATTAACAATCACTTTTTTGGCATTTACAGCCCAACCTAGTGAGGCCGTTGAACTTCTGCATACTTACGACTCAATGAAAGATGACACTCAGGAGTTAGCCAGCCAATACCCAGATATTGCAATTTATTCTGAACAGGGAATAAGTACTGGATTAAATTTAGAAATATTTTCAGTCGATGTTGCTCTTAATATTACTGAGTTAACTGCCGAAGAATTAAATGCCTTACCTACAATGTACGTTGACGGTACACATCATGGAAACGAAGGAATGTCTGCAGAAGCTTCCTTTCTATTCTTACAAGATATCCTGGAAAGAAGTGCTGCCGATCCTACTTATCTTGAAGGGAAAAGATTGGTTGTAACTCCTTCTGTTAATCCTGATGGATATTTTCAAGATTGTAGAAATAATTGGAATGGAGTTGATCTTAATCGAAATTATCCTTACATGTGGGGCATGTATGGAACAAGCGACACTCCCGGTTCTTGTCCTGCATCAGGAACATACAGAGGACCTAGTGAAGGAAGTGAAATAGAGACTCAAGTCAATATGGAAATGATGCGAGGAATGAATGTGTATGTTTATTTTTCAGCACACACTGGATCAAATGATATAGTATTACCATGGAAGATTACTGGAGAATATGCAGTACCTATAGCTGATTGGGATTTGTATGAGTATTTCTTGAATGAGTCTACAAATGTTTCAGGGTTAACTTATAGAGATCCAAGTGGAGCTGGAGAATCCATTGCTTGGGGATATGGTGCTAGAACTGCAATCAGTGTTATCGTTGAAGTCGATGATATGCAATGGTCTCCAATTGAAACTACAACAATTCGTGGAGCTTTAACAAATGAATTACTAATGTACGATTTAGCATGGGAAAATTTAGAACTGTTTGGCGGAAATTTAGAAATTACAGATGAAAGTGCTAAATCAATAACTGTAATGAATATCGGATGGGGTGCAGCGTACAATACTACTGCCGGAAATGGAATTATTGATGTGATACAACCTGGAGAAACGATTACTATTAACCGAAATGGAAATTTCATAGAATATCACAGATTAATCCAAAACGGTGAAGAAGAAAATATGACCTTAATTGTAAATAATTTAACAGTAATACAAACTACGGATAATGAATCTACACCTTCTATGTCCTTTATTTCTACCACTTTTTGTATACTAACTGCAATAACGCTTAGGAGAAACGAATGACAATCCTCGTTGAAAATATAGATGACATTAGGA
>JAAZXP010000041.1 GCA_014240055.1 Methanobacteriota archaeon
AAAGGCAACGACTTCAATACTGGTACTAGTAGTCGGCACAGTAATGAGTGTATTTTTAGTTTGTTTTGTGTTTTGTTCATTATTGTGCAAAAGATTCTCAATATTTCTAGTACTAATAGAAATGATAATGTAAATGTTGAAACTGTAGCCACATCATATCCTGATGAATGGACAGTATCAATTTTCACATCAGCTAGTTGTTCAAGTGGTTCCTTTACTGGCTCTATCAATGCAGGAGAATCTAAGTATCTCTACCTTTGTATAACACCAGATTCGGATTCAGATGCAAGTAATTATACTATAATAACTGAAGCATCAGCAGGTAGTGGTGCGGAACCGGCCGTCCAAGCATCGACAACATTAGATGTAAGAGAACCTGTAAGATCCGTTACACTCGGTGTAGCAGACGGTGAAGAGGAAGTTACTTTGTCACCAGAAGCAGGTAATGAGGAAAAAAATACAGCCCGTTTCAAAATTACAGTTCAAAATACAGGTTCACACGATGATAAATTCACCGCAGAATTGGATAATGTCCTTGGTGCTGGTTGGGATTCTGATTTCTTTACAAAGAATTCAGGTAATCCGGGTTCATCAAGTGATAAGTGGTCTACAACTGGTCAAGCTTTAGAAAAAGATCAGAGTAAATCTCTATGGTTTATTGCAGAAGTTGATGCAGATGAAGTAGATGAAGGAAATTATACTATGTCTATTACTGTAAGAAATAGTGAAGAAGAAACTCAAAGTACAACTGCAGTAATAATTAATATTGCAGCTCCACGAAGAGATATGTCTGCGACTGCTATCGACGAATTCCAAGAAATTTATCCAGATTATGGTGGAACCTCTACACAAAATAGTGTAAAATTCAAGGTTAAATTAGACAATACGGGATCTAATCCTGATATTTTCATACCTGAAATAGTATCTACTCTGGATGATAACTGGGCGGTCACTTTTTGGCAAGACAGTTCTAAAACTCAATCGTGGTCTACTACCTCAGGTTTATCAATTGATGATGGAGAATTAGATGACCTTTGGGTATTTGTCGAAGTTGCAGATCAAGCTGACGAAGGAAATTACACAATTCAAATTTCTGTAAGAGATGAAGAGGATGATCCTAATGCACGTGAGGATATCAGTTTGGTAGTAGTAGTTCAAAGACCCGAATTGACAATCACGCAATCCGATATAACTTTAGAAATAGATGGTGTAGTTGGTAATGCTTCACAAGTTCAAGATGGAGATACTGTAGTAATTTTGGTTGATGTTCAAAATATTGGCTCAGCTGATGCAGATGATGTCAGGATTGAGATATACTTCTATCCTAAACAAGCTCCAACTGATAATGAAGTAGCAACTAGTGAAGATTGGCTTGGATTTGAATTTGATGAAGGCGAGAATACATGGATTTATTCATTATATGACAAAACAACTAATATTAAATCAGCAAACCAAAAATCTATAGCTTCAGATGATTGGTTAATTAAAGGTGGAGAATGGTATGTTGAGGTTCGAGCAGATTATGATGACGACGATGATAATGGAAAAATATTGGAACCGAATGAAAATAATAACGATGCTAGATATTCGGAGTTATTACGAGTAAAACCGGATTTAGCAATTGATTCAATGCGTATTGATAGTAAGTATGCAGGTAATCCGGCTAGTAGTGTTCCTAATATCGACGATATAGTGACCTTTACGGTAACAGTTAGTAATACTGGTGCAGCAGATGTAAATGGAGCAAGACTCTACATTACAGCAGATAGCAGTGAAGATAATGAAGTTCTAAGAGATCGTACAAACAAAGACTATGTTGATTTTGATGTTGATGCCGGTGAAACTACAGATGTTCGCTTCCGTTGGAAAGCTGTTGAAGAAGAATGGACTACTTTCCGGGCTGAGATAAATCCAGTTTGTGATGACTTTGGAATTTTTGAATGTGAAACTGCTGGAGATGGCTTTTCACCTGAAACAGGTCATATGTTTGATGAATTAGGCAGGTATGCAGATAATGAATATCCTCGTTCTGGTGTCTTTGAACAGAGTGAGTCTGAAGTTAAATTTGAAATATTACCAGATTTTACTATCAAGAAAATATCTATGGATCCTCGAAACCCTGAAGTTGATGAAGATGTAGAAATAACAGTTACGATAGAGAATATTGGTAATGCGGACTGGTTAGTAAGTACTAAGCCGTTGCAAGTTATTTTTGAAGATGGAACTGGTACCGAGTTAACAGCTCAAGTTGGTGAATCTATCAACAAAGGAGATAGTGCAGAAGTTAAGTTTTCTTGGAAAGTTCCTAACGAAGATAACAAAAACGAGCTTGATCTGACCTACACAATAGATGCAGGTAGTGGTAATTTTGAGATTAAACAATGTAATTCTTGTGATTCAGCCACTAACGGTGGTGGAACTGATAACGATGAATTCCAGGATACTTTACCATTAGTATTATCTGCAGTTTTAGGAGAAATTGAATTTATATCGGACTTAACTGAAAGAGAATTAATTAAGGGAGTACCATTACTCTGGCCAGTAGCCCTATTGGTTGTAGGTGCACTCGCATTGGTTGCAGTTCCTATACTAAGAAGAAGAGCTGGACGCAGCAATAGAGGTTCAAGAAGAATTGACGGTGAATCTTCTGATGACGATGAACCTAGTGAAGAAGAAGCAGCTCCTGCTCCAGTACCTTCCAAGATTGGTGTAGTTATTGTGTCTTCAGTAGACGGTAAGACTGCTAATGTTAAGGTACCTTCGAATATGCCTGTTAACAAATTGTTGCAAAATTGTATAGAAAAGTTCCAACTGCCTCATTCCAATTTTGCAGTTATGCTCAACGGAGCTCCAGTCGATGTTAATTTATCTTTAGCAGATGCAGGCTTATCTGATAGCTGTCAAATTGATTTAGTACCGCTTGAGTGATTTGAGTAAATGCTGGATGCATTAGTAATAGGTGCTGGACCAAGTGGTTCTCGAACTGCTTGGAACCTAGCGGAAGCAGGTTATTCTACAACACTTGTTGAAGAGCATGAAATAGTAGGAGAACCTTGTCAATGTGCTGGGCTCATTACTCCAAGAACATTTGAATATCTAGGATACAAGAGGCCAGTTTCACAGGAAATGAATGGAGCCCGTTTATGGGGCCCTAAAGACTCGTTTCTTAATTTTCAAGCTAATGATACTAAAGCACTGGTAATTGATAGGCCCGATTTAGATAGGTCCATAGCTAACAAAGCTATAGATTCTGGAGCTGAGTTGAGATCAGGTCATAGGTATCTAGGCCATAGAAAGTCATCTAATGGTATAATTGCAACGATTCAGAGTAAAAGTGGTAAAATTGAATTAGAAACTAAGATGCTTATTGGTTCAGATGGTCCAGCTTCAAGAGTTGCTAGAGATGCCGGACTTAGTAGTAAAAGAGAAGTTTTAGCAGCCTTTGGTGCCGATGTTGAAGGATATAAAGGCATAGAGAATCATGTTGATTTGTTTGTCGGTTCTGAATTGGCTCCACGTTTTTTTGGTTGGGGTATTCCTACTGGTCCAAATACTGGGCGAATAGGTATGGCTACAGTTTTACCAAACAGGCCTAAAAACTTTTTCAGAGACTATTTTCACAAGGGCGCCCCTTCCAAATTGTTAGGTGGTGCTAAGATCATCAATCGTGTAAGTGGGCTAATTCCTTTTGGAACTAGAGAACCTAGCTATGCAGATAATGTCCTGTTAACTGGTGATGCTGCAGGCATGGCCAAGCCAACTTCAGGTGGTGGAATTTATTCTGGTTTAATTTCAGCGGATGCTGCATCAGAGGTTATTGAAAATGCACATAGAAAAGAAAATTTTGATTCTAAAACTTTAAGTCCGTATCAAGGTTTACTTAAGGAGCGTATAGGTGGAGAATTATCGAAGGGTTATCACCTGCGTAGAGCCTTCTTGAGTCTTAACGATGATCAATTGGCTGAAATAATTTCAATACTCGGAGAGCCAAAGGTTAAGAGTGCAATAGAAAAAACAGGAGATTTAGATTATGCATCTCTAGCGGCTTTTTCGGTACTTAAGGCGCAACCTAAACTCATTAAGTTTGCCCCTTTGCTTTTGAAGCCATTTATTTAATCCAGGATAATTTCCTTCTTCTTCAAGATAGAAAATTACAGAAAGTCCTGCAAAAATTATAGTTAAGCTAATTAATCCGTACAATGGCCATTTTGGGATAGGTTTTTTCACTCCAAAAGAAGAGTCAGGTATGATTCCATCTACATCTAATATTGTTAGATTAATATTTCCAGGTGAACCTGAGGGGATATTGCTTCTGTTAGTAGCGTCTTCCCATTCATCCATACTCCAGTGGCCACGAGATTGCATTTGTCGTTCGGTTCCGTTGTGCACAAAATTCATATCGAATCTGACAAAATAGGTGCCTTCCTTAGTATCATCATTAGTTTTAATCTCAAACTTCAGGCTTATTGTTTCGTTGGATTGAATTTCATCTATTTCATAAGAGGCTTTTCTTGTATCAATACTTTCCACAATGTTTTTTTCTCCAAAGAGATTAGAGTTCCATACTGCATTTTGGATGTATGGTCTTTCAGAACTTGGTATTACTTCTAAACTTTCAGATTCATCGATATCTGCTCTATGATAAATTTCGGCAATAATTATGATTTCTTCCAGACTTTCATTATATCTATTAAGTATTTCTAAAGAAAAGTCTCCACTTTGTCCGGGTTCTAGTTGGGGTGTCTGAAAATTATGAAAATCGGGAATATTACCAGGGTTACTAATGTAAGTGTCAATTTCGCTTTGAGCCAAAGGCAGTGAAAGAATGACGACTGCAATAATTACTCCTAAAAGGCGTTTCATTATTATGTCAAATAAGGCTCCCTTTAAAACAAATATCACTCTAATTTTTGGGAGGTTGGATTTATATGGACTTTTCCTTGGAACTACATGCGCATATTTGGTGTAGTAGCGGCATTTTTCTTTTTTACAATAGTTTTTTTAACGTTAAATGCTTCTTCAGAGGTCCATCATTTTGATAATTTAACTGTAGCCGAGGAAGAAGTCAGAATATTCACGGATGATCAGATATGGCTTCAAGGCGATATTCTAATTGATGGTGAAGTTACATTTGAAAATTGTAGTTTAAACGTTAATAGAACATTAGACTTAACTACTTCAGAAATAAGAATTAAGCCCGGGGGACAATTAAATTTATACAATACAACAATCAGTACAATGGAGTTTGATAGTAATTCAGGGGTTGAAAACGAATCTATTATTTCACCTTATACTCTGGTTTTAAATGAAAGTAGTCTTTCCATATACAATTCAAATATTTACTATGGAATGATTTGGTTAGTGGGTGGTGATGTGGAGATTACAGGATTAGTACTTGATGGTTTTAATATGGTTAATTATGGTATTTTTTCTGAAGATACTAATTTGAAAGCTTCAAGCGTATCTATTAGAAATTACACCCAGGGTTTGCGTTCCATTGGGGCAACTCCAGACTTAGAGTCTATATTTTACTATAATTGTAGTACACAAATGACTCAGGAATGGTGGATTACTTTTTCACCGTTTGATAATTCTACTGGACTCCCAATTTCAGGTTTTGAAGTAAGACAATGGGAGGGTGAACGTATGATTGGAACTTGGAACTGGGCTAAAGAGTACGAAATTGATTCTTTTGGTCAAAAAATAGAACATACTGCAAAATTCACGTTTTATCTTAATCTTTATTTTGGATATATTGACGTGCCTTGGGAAGGTAGAATATTTGATAATACAGATATCATTCAAAATTTCAATTTAAATCACACACATATTAGTCTAGATTCGCCAGTAATTTTTGTAGATGATGAAGTTCTAGGGGCGGGAGAGAAAGCTCCAAAATGGTCTAATGTCAATTTTAGTGTTATAATCACTAATCCGACAGATATAAATTTTTATAATTTTAATCTAAATCTCCTAATAAATGGTAATTCAGGCTATTCCACAACTGTAGTTTCCTTGGATTCCAATATATCACAGAGGGCAAATGTTTCTTGGAAAGCCTCTGTTGAGGGTCCAATGTCTTTTGGAGTTCAAGCGGACATATTTGATGATTTACCTAATGTTTCAAATCATAAAATTACAGTCTACCGTTTTTTACAAGTTGAAACAGATGATGATGCAAATGTAAAATCCTCAGGGTCTTGGACTGCTTTATTGGCTATATTTACGCTAATGAGTCTGTGCAGTTACATAATCTATACAGGTATGGAAGAAGAAGTTATTACCTCAGATTCAGAAGATATTTCTACTTCTGAAAAGTCTGTTTCTGAGGATGAAGATTTAAGAGAAATGGCGATATCTGAAGAAATTGAAGACGAGAAAGATCTTGAGTAAAATAGCAATAGGCATTGAATCAACAGCTCATACTGCCGGTGTTGGCTTGATTACTTCTGAAGGTGAGATACTTTCTAACCAAAGAGCACTTTATGTACCTGAAGAAGGTGGGATACATCCTAGAGAAGCTGCGAACCATCATTCTGAAAAGTTACCCTATTTATTCAAAGCAGCACTTGAAGAAGCAAACTTGACTCCAGATGACATTTCTCTTGTTTCCTATGCAAGAGGGCCTGGTCTTGGCCCTTGTTTACGAACTGGAGCTACTGCTGCACGAGCTTTTGCATATTCTAACGACATACCTCTTTTGGGTGTGAATCATTGTGTAGCTCATTTAGAGATCGGCCTTCTTGAAGGTGCAACAGATCCTGTTTTACTTTATCTTTCGGGTGCTAATACACAAGTTATTGCCTATGCTGCTGGACGTTACAGAGTATTTGGAGAAACAATTGACATAGGTATAGGAAATGGTTTGGATAAATTTGCCAGGGAGGCTGGAATGGGTTTTCCCGGAGGCCCTAAACTTGAAAAAGTAGCAAAAGGTGATGAACTTTTAGATCTTCCTTATTCCGTAAAAGGTATGGACTTAGCATTTTCAGGTTTGATGACTGCAGCTAAACAAAAATTAGATTCAGGACACTCTCTTAGCACAGTAGCTTATTCAATTCAGGAGATTGCTTTTGCCATGTCTTGTGAAGTATCTGAGAGAGCTTTAGCACATACTGGCAAAAAAGAGTTAGTATTGGGAGGTGGTGTAGCCTGTAATTCACGTCTCAGAGAAATGACTGCAATTATGACTGAAGAGCGTGGAGTCAAATGTTTTGTTCCAGATAGATCTCTCTGTGTTGACAATGGCGTCATGATTGCATGGTTGGGTCTTCAAATGATGAGTGCTGATTACAAGATAACCGAAAAAGATAATGAGGTTGATCAAAGATACCGAACAGATATGGTGGAAGTTACATGGAGATAAAGTATAGGGGGGCGGAAGCAATTGTGGAAACACGTCAGTGGCTTGGCCAGAAAGTTATTTTTAAAACAAGAAATAAGCGTGGTTATAGACATCCCGTTCTTGAAAAAAGATTAGTTAAAGAAAGGTTACGGAGTGAAGCTCGTATAATTGAGCGGTTATTTTCACATGGTGTGAAAGTTCCAGCAATATACAGTGTTGATATTTCTAAGAGTTGCATTATTATGGAATTTATAGATGGTGTTACTCTTGAGAAGGCATTAAGAGGAGATAATTTCAATCAGTATTTGGATGAAACTGCTAAACTATTAGCATTACTTCATTCATTAAATATAGTTCACGGAGACCCTACCACTAGTAATTTCATGGTCACAGATGTGGTTTATGCTATTGACTTTGGATTATCTTCAGTTTCGGATGATAGTGAGGATAGAGCATCAGATTTACGTGTATTTTTAGAATCTCTAGATTCTCATCATTCAGAAATTTCAGGTAGAGAAATATTTTTGTCACATTATTCTGAATGGAGTGATTCAGGTCCAGTACTAGAAGCATTAAAAGTACTCGAATTAAGAGGGCGTTATAATCTAATGAGAGGTTAGGGTCATTGTAATAATCCCCCCATTACTAACAAAATAAGAATACAGGTATCTCAATAATGAAGAAATTAACTCTAGTGATATTATTAGTTGCAATTTTATTCAGTTTTTCTAGTGCTAATGCTGAAAAAGAGCCTACTTGGACTTATGTATCTACTGACGGTATTACTGATGTTTCAATATCAGAAGATTCTGGAAATATATCTGCGACTTATGGAAAAACAGTTTCGTTGTGGTTAAATCACACTTCTACGCCTTACAATAGTAAAACTTTAGGTCAAGGTATAACTTCTATGGATATGTCTTCAAATGGTAAATACGTAGTTATAGCTGAAGAAAGTGATGCAACACTCACACTTTATGAGCAAGGAACTAAAGAATGGGACAAATCAGATTTTTTCCTAAGTGTCAATGGCGTAGATATAACATCTGATGGTTCTCATATTGCTGTAATTGATTATCGTAATGTTTATTATTTTGGTAAATCTTCAAATGAGGAAATATGGTCTGCAAATTTTGTTGACGATGTGATGTCTTCAGTAGCAATATCTTCAAATTCCCAATATCTTGCAGCAGGCACTGAAGATGGTAATGTTTACGTTTATGATACTTCATCTTCAGATTATGTATGGTATCATTCAGGCACTTTAGATGGGCAGATTATAGATTTAGATTTTTCTGAAGATAGTAATCATTTGATTGTGGGAACTGAAAATGGTAAAGTTTACATTTTTGCATCTTTAGATGGTGTAATAGAAATGGAATATGCTCAACCCGATGAGGTAACTTGTGTGTCAGGTAGTTTGAATTCAAATTATTATGCCTTTGGAACTGATCAAGGTTTGGTTTCTGTTCTTGATTTGAGTTTGGATTTTACAATTTGGGAGAAAGATATTGGAGGTGAAATAACTGAGGTTGATTTTAATGGTAAAGGAAGTTATTTGGTTGCAGGATCAACAAATAAGAAATTATTATTAGCTAATATTACAAATGGTGACGAAATCTGGCGAACTACAGCCTCAGGAGGCATTACTAGCGTGTCAATGTCTTACAGAGGTGAAAACATATTAGTAGGAACTTCCGAGGGCTTGGAATTATACTACGAACAACAATTAGATAATCAAGCACCAATTACTGTCATTGAATCTATAAATCCAACTACTGCTTTACCAGGTACTTTGATTGCCATGAATGGTTCTGCATTTGACTCTGATGGTTTTATTGTAGACTATCTTTGGAATTCAAATATTGATGGCAATCTGTCGAACTTGTCCAATTTTACAATTTCTAATCTAACAACTGGCTACCACATAATTACTTTTAAAGCTGAAGATAATGAAGGAAGATGGAGCCGTCCCGTTACGGCTAATGTAGGTGTAGGGGATTTTCCAGAGGCGACAATTGATTCAATAAGTGGTTGTACTGATTTTTCAAATTGCATAATTAGTGAAGATATTAGTATTGATTTTACAGGTTCAGCCGTTTCTGAAGCTTCGAATGATACAGAAGTTGTTGGCTACCAATGTCGTTTATCGCCCTAAAAATTATTTCGTGTGAACCACGTTGTAAAGAA
>JAAZXP010000042.1 GCA_014240055.1 Methanobacteriota archaeon
GATAAAAGGAATTACTGAAATGATTGAGGCAACTAAATCTACAGTATCCACAAGACATAGCACAACCATTAGACCATCCTGTAAGATAAACTCTGTTAGAATCAATAGGAAAAATATCTAATTGATAAGTGACTAAAGTACGAAGAAAGCCAATATCATCTATTCCCTCATCTTTTGCAGGATCGCAACAAGCTCCAAAATTCCATGAATTGCCATATCCTTGTGGGTAAATTATAATGGCATTATTTTCTTTAGCTATTCGATCCATATCTGTCATTTCATATTGGTTTTCTGCATTTCGTTGTAGCCCATGCATATCAAGAATTAAAGGAATTGATTGGGTTTCATCTGTTTCGTTAGGTACATAAAGTTTCCAACATCTTTCCATACCTCCATGTTCAAAACATTCATCCTTAATTCCTCTAAAAAATGTATTATTCTCTTCTACTGGAGGATCTTCGGGCTCTTCTGGTTTTTCATCTGCAGTATCATTAGTTTCTTGAACTTGTTCTTGTTCTGTCTTTGTAATCTCAGAATCATCTGCCTCGTAAATAAAAAAATATCCATACGCTCCGCTTGCACCCGTAATAAGGAGCATTATGACTAGAAGGAGCGATGTTTTTTTCATTATCTAAATTTCTAATTCAGGAGAATACTCTCCATGGCATGCTTTTGAATTCATTTCAGCACGATGGTAGAAAGTAGCATAAGTTGTACCTAAATTGGCATTATCTCCAGCCCAAGAATGTAAAGCTGATTGCTGAAGTGCTCTCCCATATGAAAAACTTAATTTCCAAGGATATTCTCCCATCGCATTCATGGCATTCAGATGTTCCGTAGCTTCAGTTTCAGACTGGCCTCCAGATAGGAAAACTATGCCCGGTACTTCTTTGGGAACGGAAGCCATTAGACATTTTACCGTCATCTGGGCGACCTCGTTCATATCTGCTTGAACTGGACATTCTTTACCCGAAATAACCATATTTGGTTTTAATAAAATACCAGGCAAATAAACTTCCTCTTTTTCTAATTCATTAAATGTCGTCCTAAGTGTTTTTTCTGAAACTTCGTAACAAGTTTGTATAGTATGGTTACCATCCATCAAAACTTCTGGTTCAACTATAGGAACTAAATTTGCATCTTGACATGCTTTGGCATACTTTGCCAGAGCTGACGCATTGGCTTGAATACAATTATCTGTAGGAATTTTGTCACCAATGGTTATGACCGCTCGCCATTTTGCGAAACGGGCACCTAATTTGTAAAAATCTATACATCTTTCGTACAGTCCATCTAAACCCTTTGTTATTTTTTCTGAAGGAGAATCATCCATTGGATGTGCGCCCTTGTCTACTTTAATTCCAGGGTATACTCCTTTAGATTCTAAAATATTAGACAATCGAGTTCCATCTTCTGATTTTTGTTCTAATGTTTCTTCGAATAATATAACGCCTGAAATAAAATGCTCCATGCTTTCAGTATCAAATAAGGCCTGACGGAAATCTCTACGGTTTGCTTCTGTATTTTCTTGATTAATTAGGGCCAGTCTTTTACCCATTGTTGGCGTACTTTCATCTGCTGCTAAAATTCCTTTTCCAGGTGCAACAATCGCACTAGCTACAGTGGCTAAACTTTCTTTGTCCATATTTATGACAAAACGGCCTGAATAAAACGATTAGGGGGTCTCTTGTCCAATATCAGATAACATGTCTTTGTACCATTCTGAAGAAATATCGAAGGCTTTCCCACCTCTAATTAATTGAAAATCAATTAGTCCCAGTTCACCATTATTGTTCTCATCTAATCCAACTAAACCACTATCTCCCTGTAAAGCAAAGTCTGCTGCTGCAAATGCAGATTTCTTAATTAATTCTAAATCTCGAAAACCGGGCTTAGCTGAACGTGCAAAATATCCGCTCTTTTGAATTAAAGTTTTATCTGCGTCTAAAGCTTCTGCAAATTGATCTGCAAACCACTGTCCCGGATTTATGTCATCTAAACGAACATGGCCAAATGCATCTCTTGGGACTTTAGTTCCCTGCGATTCCAAGTTTCGAATTATAGTCTCCATCCCTGCACCTTCACTCAAGAATATATTTACACAGTCATTTTCATCCATGCATTTTCTTAAACGTATTGATTCTTTTTGAAAGTCTACGTCTTTTTCAGGAATATAAACTGCATGGATATCCCATCTATTCTTAGAAATGAATAAATCTGAAAGAGCATCCATCTCTTTCAATGAATTACGATATTCATAAGCTGTAGCTGCAGTAAGCCATCCGCAGTGACGCCCCATAACTTCATGAATTATCAATTGGCGACTGCTAGTTGTATTTTCATTAACTATATTTTGAAAAAAGACAGCACCTTGTTCTGCCGCAGTCCAAGCGCCCAAAGTCTGTTTAACTGGGATAACATCATTATCTATCGTTTTTGGCAATCCGACTACTGTTAATTTTGTACCTGATGCTTGGAGATACTGGGCCAATGCTGCTGCCATTGTATTCGTGTCATCGCCCCCTATCGTGTGTAAAATATCAATTTGATCTGTTAATAATTGTTTTGCAGCTACTTCCAAGGGATCTTGGCCTTGCTTAACATATCCTTTCTTGACACAATCTTCAATATTTGTCAATTTTACTCGACTATTTCCAATTGGGCTCCCTCCAAAATTGTATAGAATTTTATAATTATGTTTAACTTTTTCAGAAAAAGTAATTGAATTCCCCTGAAGCAATCCGCGATAGCCGTGCATGTAGCCTATTATTTCTGAATCTGGGCTTAATTTATTATATTTTTCAATTAATCCACCGATTGTTGATGAAAGGCACGGCGCAATTCCACCACTAGTCAATATAGCTATCTTTGGCATAAGGCCTGAAAGGCACGGTAAGTTAAAAATTGTTGCCTATTTTTTTGCAAATGTCTTTTATATACTAATCCCTATAAACCAAAGTAGAGTGTATACACATAACCCGAAATTAGTGAAAAATGTAGTGAAAGTACCGTCAATAAACTACAATTTAAGCCATTCGAAGGGTAGAATTTATATAAACCACTTGACTGGCCACAAGCTCCAGCAGTCATCTATTTCACGGTTAGAGGACACAAGGGCCTGTAGCTCAGCTAGGTAGAGCGTCCGGCTTTTAACCGGACGGCCAAGGGTTCGAATCCCTTCAGGCCCGCCAAGATGTCGACTGGAAAGGAAGCACTATGAAAACAGGGAAAAGAGGAATAATTGCCAAACTTGCCCAACCTAGAAGGAGAATCTAAATGAACGACAATGTACTGTGGTTAAACAAGCTCGTACCAAAGCACGTCTTACTTGACGATGCTGAAGTTGAAACAAAATTGGGACCATTGAATGTGATTCCAGAACAACTACCAAAAATCCTCTTAAAAGATCCTGCCCTCAAGGCTTTAGATCAAGAAGCAAAACCGGGAGATGTTGTTGAAATTCATAGAGTTAGTGAAAGCGCAGGTGCAAACTTAGCATACAGGATTGTGGTGGAAGAATGATTAAGGGTGAAAAGATGAATCGAGGCGAATACATGAATAATAATCGTCAATTAATCAAAGCTTTTTTCAAAAGTAGAAGTATCTCTGGACCTAGTGCCGCATTAGTGAATCATCAATTGGGTTCATTTAACGATTTTTTACCTCACGAAAAGAATGCAGCTCCTTGGATGCAGAGAGTTGTAGACAATATCTCAGTCGGAGCTGATGAATCGCTCAGAGGGGCAATCAGACTAGAATTGGGAGATTTGGATGTTGTTGTAAATCTTGGTAAGATACGAATTGGAAGGCCTATGGTTTACGAAGCAAATGGTTCAACTACAGAATCTATTCCAATGATGGCTAGATTACGTAATATGACTTATGCAGCACCAATTTATCTTAATTTTACAATAGTTGAAGAAGGAATTGAAATCGAAGAGGTTGAAGAAGAAGTTGGAAATATGCCCGTCATGGTAAAATCCATATTGTGTAATCTACACAGAAATTACTTGACTGGAGAAGATTCAAGTGATGAAGAATATAAAACAGGATTGAAATCGAAAAACGAAGATCCTGAAGATCCAGGCGGATATTTTATTGTAAATGGAACTGAAAGAGTATTAGTTTGTTTAGAAGATTTGGCTCCAAACCGTGTAATGGTTGAAAGTGAACAAAGATACGCAAGACAAACAGAATTGGCCAAAGTTTTCTCTCAGCGAGAAGGTTTCCGTGCATTGACAGTTGTAGAAAAGAAGAAAGATGGAATTCTTTCCGTATCTATTCCTGTTGCATCTGGACAAGTTCCGCTGGCAATTTTGATGATGGCCCTTGGTATGGAATCTGCAGACGATATCATGCTTCAAATTAATCCTGAAAATAAGAGTGAAATGCAGAATTTAATTTTAGCTAATATTGAAGAAGTGCACAATACTGAAGGGATTTACACTACTCAAGAAGCTCTTGAATATCTTGAAAGAAGATTTGCAGCAGGACAATCTAAAGAATACAGAAGAAAGAGAATCGATTACATTTTAGACAATACCCTTCTTCCTCATCTAAGCACTAATTTTGAAGCCAGAACTAAGAAAGCCGTTTTCCTTGGACGTATGGCTAGAGAAGTTTTAGAATTACACAGAGGAGAAAGAAAGCCTGATGACAAAGATCATTATGCAAATAAAAGATTAAAACTTGCTGGAAACTTAATGGAAGAATTATTCCGTTCAGGACTCCAAGCATTGTTGAATGATATGAAATACCAAATGGAACGTTCATATTCCAAAAGAAAAGAAAATCGTATACACCACGCAGTTCGTCGTGATGTATTAACAAATAAAATAATGCATGCAATGGCTACTGGTAATTGGACTGGTGGAAGAGCTGGTGTTTCACAATTGTTGGATCGAACCTGTAACATGGCAACTCTATCACATTTGAGAAGAGTTATCTCGCCACTTACTCGATCTCAACCGCATTTCGAAGCCCGTGATTTGCATCCAACTCAATTTGGAAGATTGTGTCCTAATGAAACGCCTGAAGGGCAAAATTGTGGTTTAGTTAAAAATTTGGCTCTTATGGTTGATGTCTCTGAAAATGTCCCTAACGACATTGTTCTTGAATCATTCGAAGAATTAGACATTACTTCTATTGATAAGGGAGACTCTGGAGGTGGAAAAGTTTACTTCAATGGTGATTTAATTGGTACTCACAAAGCTCCTGAAGATTTAGTAGCTGAAATTAGAGCACGTAGAAAGAAAAACTTGATTAGTGATGTTGTTAATGTCAGATATGATGAATCATTGAATGATGTAATTATCAACAGTGATCCTGGAAGAATTAGAAGACCATTGATTGTTATCAATCGAAATAATAAAATGGCATTAAAACAACGAGATGTTGATAATTTAGTTCAAGGAAAATACGAATGGAAACACTTGATTGAAGCTGGAGTTATTGAATATATTGATGCTGAAGAAGAAGAAAATTGTTTAATTGCTTTAAACGAAGGAGCTTTGAAGAGTAACAAGAAAACTCATCAATACAGTCACATGGAAGTTGATCCTATGGTTATCCTTGGAGTAGCTACTTCTAACGTACCTTTCCCTGAACATAATTCAGCTCCAAGATGTACAATGGGTGCTGGTATGTCAAAACAATCTCTAGGGATGGGGCAAGCAAATTACCGTATCAGACCTGATACTCGTGGTCATTTGCTTCATTATGCTCAAAGACCTATGCTTCAAACTGAAGCAATGAAATACAATACATTGAGAAAAAGACCAGCTGGTCAAAACATGGTTGTTGCAGTTATGTCATACCATGGCTACAATATGGAAGATGCTCTTATCTTTAACAGAGGTTCCATTGATCGTGGCCTCGGTAGATCTACTTTCGTTAGAACATACATGTCAGAAGAACGAAGGTATCCTGGCGGCCAAGAAGATCGTTTTGTTATTCCTGGACCTGAAGTTCGAGGCGCTCGTTCTGAAGAAGCTTATTTCTTTCTAGAGGAAGACGGTTTAATTTATCCTGAAATTGATTTACATGGTAAAGAAGTACTTATCGGAAAAACCAGTCCTCCTAGATTCTTAGCTGAGCCTACTGATTTCTTAAGTCCACAAAAAGTTAGAGAATCTTCGCTAACTGTAAGACATGGTGAGAAAGGTGTTGTTGATTCTGTTATGCTGTCTGAAACCGAAAATGGTTCTAGAATTGCTAGAATTAGAGTACGTGATCAGAGAGTTCCTGAAATGGGTGATAAATTTGCAAGTAGGCACGGACAGAAAGGAGTTATTGGACACATGGTTCCTCCTGAAGGAATGCCGTTTACTGAACAAGGAATTACACCTGATTTGATCATTAATCCTCATGCTATTCCATCTCGTATGACTGTTGCGCATGTTTTAGAAATGATTGGCGGTAAAGTTGGAAGTATGGATGGACGTCCTGTTGACGGAAGTGCTTTCTCTGGTGAAAAAGAAGTTGATTTGAGAACTAGCTTAGCCGAATATGGTCTAAGACACAGTGGAAGAGAAGTATTGTACGACGGGCAAACTGGCCGTCGAATAGATGCTGAAATTTTCATCGGCGTTATCTATTATCAGAAATTACATCACATGGTTTCCGGAAAACTACATGCCCGATCTCGTGGCCCTGTTCAATTATTGACCAGACAACCTACAGAAGGTAGAGCCCGTATGGGAGGTCTAAGATTCGGAGAAATGGAACGTGATTGTTTGATTGCTCACGGAGCTGCAATGGTTATCAAAGATCGTCTTTTAGATGAAAGTGATAAAACGGTTCAATACGTGGATAGTAAGTCAGGACATATTGGTTATCTAGACCGTAGAGGTGTTCTTACATCTCCAATGGGCGATAATACTTCCATTTACCCTGTTTCGATGTCTTATGCATTTAAGTTGTTATTAGAGGAATTGAAATCGCTTGGAATTGCTGCAAGACTTAGATTGGAGGATTTATCATGAGGGAAATGATACCAAAGAGAATTGGCAAAATTGATTTTGCTCTTATGGGGCCAAAAGAAGTTAGAAAATTATCAGCTACAAAAGTTATCACTGCAGATACCTATGACGATGATGGATTCCCAATTCCTATGGGATTAATGGACTTGCATATGGGTGTTATTGAACCTGGATTGAGATGTAAGACTAGTGGCCGTAAAATGGATGAAGATCCTGGACACTTTGGTCATATTGATTTAGCAATGCCAGTTATTCATGCTGGATATTCTAAAACTGTAAAAGATCTTATGAACGCAACCCATCCAAGTTCTGGCAGAATTATGCTAACACAGGATAGGATTGATCATTACAATAAACAAATTCAAGCATTGATTGATTCAGATGCTGGAACTACTGTTACTATTGGCGGAATTACAAGAAGAGCTATTCGTGAAGCTGCAAAGGCAAAAACTTGTCCACACTGTGGTGAACCAAAAATTAAAGTTATGCTTGATAAGCCTACGACTTTCCGAGAAGAAGGACGTAAATTAACTCCTAAAGAAGTTCGATCCCGTCTTGAAAAAATACCAGACTCAGACTTATTGTGTCTCGGATTTAATCCTAAGATAACAAGACCAGAATACATGGTTCTAACTGTACTATCTGTGCCTCCAGTCCCAATGAGACCTTCTATTACTCTAGAATCTGGTGAGCGATCTGAGGATGACCTTACTCACAAATTGGTAGATGTTCTAAGAATTAATCAACGTTTAAGAGAAAATAGAGATGCTGGAGCGCCTCAATTGATTGTTGAAGATCTTTGGGAATTGCTACAATATCATATTACCACTTATTTCGATAATCAGACTGCAGGAATACCTACTGCAAGACATCGATCTGGAAGGCCACTGAAAACAATTGTACAACGATTAAAAGGTAAAGAAGGACGTTTCAGATCTAATTTATC
Organism: Methanobacteriota archaeon; assembly: GCA_014240055.1. Lineage (GTDB taxonomy): Archaea > Thermoplasmatota > Poseidoniia > MGIII > CG-Epi1 > CG-Epi1. Next base: position 7,927 of record JAAZXP010000042.1, read on the forward strand.
TGGTAAACGCGTTAACTTCTCAGCCCGTACTGTGATTACACCTGATCCTTATTTGAGTATTAACCAAGTTGGAGTGCCTGAATTGGCAGCTCGTGAATTGACCGTACCTGTTAGAATTAATATTCATAATTTGTCTTTTATGAGAAATATAATTAAAGAGAACTTTATGCCAAGTGATCCTGATAAATATATTCCTGGAATAAATTATATGATTCGCCCAGATGGCCGAAGAGTTAAGTTAACCGAAGACAATTGGGAATTCAATCATGACCGTCTTGAACCTGGCTTTATTGTTGAAAGACACTTGATGGATGGAGATATTGTTCTATTCAATCGTCAGCCAAGTTTACACCGTATGTCAATGATGGCTCATGAAGTCCGGATAATGAAAGGAAAAACATTTAGAATAAATTTATGTGTTTGTCCACCTTATAATGCAGATTTCGACGGTGATGAGATGAATCTTCACGTTGTTCAATCTGAAGAAGCTCGAGCTGAAGCAAGAATTCTAATGAGAGTTCAAGAACATATTCGATCACCTCGTTTTGGAGGAGTAGTTATTGGAGCAATTCACGATCACATCACAGGTATGTTCTTGCTAACATACGGAGAGGCAAGTTATGATATTGATCAAACTGTCCGAATTTTATCTCGTGTTGAATACAAAGGAGATTTACCAAAACCAGAATATCCTAAAGCCAAAGGCGGCGCAAGATGGTCTGGCAGACAAATTTTCTCAACCTTACTTCCAAAAGACATGAATTTGAAATATAACTCTTCTGTTTATTTCGCAGATCGAAGTGCAGAAGAAAATGAAGAATTGGGAATGATTGTTGAAATTAAAAATGGAAACATGATTAGTGGGCCTGTTGACGGTAATTCTATTTCTGCGTTTAAAGGTAAAATTTTAGAAGAAATTTCAAGATTGAAGGGTGCTGAGGCAGCTAGAGATTTCATTGATAAGGTAACTAGACTGGCAGTTGGCGGACTTATGGAAACTGGATGTACAACTGGTATCGACGATGCTGATGTTCCAGAAGATGCATTATCTCAAATTTTTGCAGCCCAAAAGAAGACTGTTAGAAATGTTGATAAATTAGTAAAAACCTATAATGAAGGGAAATTACAACCGAGACCTGGTCGAAGTGCTGAAGAAACTTTAGAAGTGGAAATCATGTCTTTACTTGGTCAAGTGCGTGATACTTCTGGAGAAATTGCAGGATGGCATCTTGGTATGGATAATTTCGCAGTTATCATGGCCCGTTC
>JAAZXP010000043.1 GCA_014240055.1 Methanobacteriota archaeon
GATGGCTGCAGCTTGATCAATCTGACTAAGTATAACTCCGCCAAAAATAGTTCCCAATGCATTTGTATCTTTAGGCATTGCTAATTGTCTTAGAGTTGGTATCGATGTAGCTGGTGAAACTGGCACTTCCATAATCTAATGAAGAGGAAACCGGTATTAAGTCAAACCGGTGTAACTACAAAATGAAAATCATCTGTCATGGCGGTGCTGGACATACCCCTAAAGTTCAAGATGGTGTCGATAAGGCTGCTGAAGAAGGCTGGAAAATTCTAAAGAAAACTAACAACGCCTTATTGGCAGCGACTGCGGCAACGATAGTAATGGAAGATGACTTTAGATTTAATGCTGGAACTGGAAGTTGTCTACGAGATGATGGACGAGTTCAGAATGATGCTGCTGTGGCTACAAGCGATGGCAAAATGGGAGCTATAACTAATCTTCAAGATTTCAAAAATCCAGTATTAGTAGCAAGAGAGTTATTAGATGAATTTGTGACAATGCTCGCTGGTGAGGGAGCAATTCAGTTTGCTTTGGAAAAAGGTTTCAAGAAAACTAAAGTTATAGGGTCTGAAAAAGGATGGACTGGCGATACTGTAGGTGCTGTAGCTCAGTCCTCTGATGGTCAAATTGCAGTAGCTTCATCAACTGGAGGAGTAAGAGGTAGACCCGTTGGCAGAGTTGGAGATACGCCACTCTGGGGCTCTGGATTTTATTGTGATAAAAACATTGGAATATTAGCTACTGGAGTTGGCGAAGCTATTACTGAGCAATTAATGTGTTACAGAGTGTATCAATATTCTGAAGATTTAGAAGAAGCAATGAATTGGGGTGTGAAATTATTACCTAAAGATGTTGGAGTGGGAATAATAGGAATTCACAGTAATGGACAAATATATGGAAGTTCAAATACTACAATGCCTTTTACTATTATTAAGGATTAAAAAACTATATTAATCTATCTGGTTCATAACTAATAAGAGGTGGACTAATATGGACATTAGTCAAGAAAAACTACTAAGTATAGGAATTGTTCTATTGTTGAGCGTGTCAGGTATGGCAGCACTTACATATTATAATAGTGATGATAATGATATTGATAATATTTTAGAAGCTTGGATTGACCCTATTACTGAAGTTGAAAATTGCTTGAATTGTACTGGAGAAGATGAAAATCATCAGCATGACAATATTCTTCAACATTTTTTACAAACGGATAATATCACCTTGATTGATTATCACAATTTAAATTGTGATGGGAACGTAAAACCCCCTCCAGAATTGGACAATACCGCAGGTAGACCATGTTATCCCGAATTCAAAAATGTAGCACCGACTCCTGGAGATAATTCTGAAATTGCTATTGAAGGTAATTTCCTTGAGGATTGTGAGAAAATTGGAACAGAGGGTGGATGCTATGCATATGTTTCTAGCTATAACCAATTTGAAATATTAGATATTAGTGAACCAAATAATATCGTATTACTATCAACATATTATGCTGAAGTGGCAAGAATAATTGATATTAAAGTAACCCAAGATAATAACTGGGTCTTGATAAATCATGAATTAACTAATCCCGAATTAGACCCAATACCAAATGATGATGATGCAAACAGTGGAATGAATCGATTAGATTTAATAGATGTCAGTGACAAATCATATCCAGTTAAAAGAGCTGAATGGAATAATCCACCTGCTGGATTCCATAATCAGGACATTCATGTTTATTGTGATGTAAATATGCCTGGATCAAATAACGATTGTGAAGTTTTCTTATTTGGTGCAGACCCTTACCCTGAGATTAATGGTGCTGGATTATACAAAGGAACACAAATATTCTATGCCCCTGATGGACTAGATTCATTTATACAAGGTAACAATGAATCAAAAGAAATTGCAAGATGGGGTGGTTACTCGCCAGACCCAGCTACAACTTGTGGAGGGACTGTATTCAATCATGATAATGTCATTCATAGACACCCTATCACAAACCAACTTCTACTTTATGTTTCATACTGGGATGCTGGATTAAGAATATTAGATGTTTCAAATCCACCTCCCGTACCAGATCCTAATGGATTAACATGGCCTCAAAATAATGAAGTTGGAAGATGGTTAGGCTGTCCTACTGATAGTAGTGGATGGTATGGCCCTGAAGGTGGTGGACATGCTGGAATGAGTGCTGAAGAATGGACCTCTAAACTAGAAGGAAATGGTTGGATTCACTACGCAGTACCTTATGATCATTTGATTTGTAATGGAGTCTCTGAATATGTAGATGAAGCTGAATGGCCAAGTTCTTGTGGAACGGGACCTGAAGACCCCGAATATGGAGTAAATTGGAGACATTATACTCTAATTGCACCAGAATATGGACAAAATGATAACCATACGGGATATGTTCGAACGATTGATACAACTGATCCTGCAAAGCCTTTCCTTGTTTCAGAATGGAAATTACCAGGTAAAGGAGTAAAGGCAGATGGTAGTGAACATGAACATCACTATATTCCAAATATTTATATTTATTCGCCACACAACGGAGACACTGGAACTAATGGCAATGTGTATTGGACACATTATCACGCAGGAACTTGGATAACTGGACACGATCGAATATGGGAAACCATTAGTTGGAAAGATGGAATCGTAGCTCCAGATCAAGGATGGCAAGCAATAGAACAATTAGGAACAACTGATACTTTAGGCTACTATCTACCTCATGGTCCAGACGGAATGGATAATGCAACTGAAGAATTAGGATATGATATGGCTGATTGCTGGGCCTCTTGTATGATTCCCTTTGATTGGGGATTACAATATGATCCAAGAGGATACATCTTCGTCTCAGAAATGGTAACTGGTGTTTATGTTATACAATATGATGGAGATAAAGATCCAAACTTTATTTATCCACCACTATTTGAAACCGAAGCTTGAGCTATCTGATAATTAGTACTAGTTTACGCCCTTTAAGTCATAGCCGTAAGATGGCAAATTATCTCAAAAAATCATTCAAGAATGAAGAATTAGATTTCTTTGATCTTCAAGAAAATCCATTACCTATGTGTGATGGAGATGAATGCTACGATTTACCTGAAGTCATAGATTTTAGAAATAGAATCGATAAAGCTAATGGAATTATTATGGCAATACCAATTTACAATTTTAACGTAAGTTCAGGAGCTAAAAATATAGTGGAATTAGGTGGGAAAAAACTTTATGACAAAAATTTCGGTTTTCTATGTGCTGCCGGTGGGAAAAATAGCTACATGTCTGTAATGGGCCTAGCTAATTCATTAATGATTGATTATAGATGCTATATTATTCCCAAATTTGTATATGCATTAAAGAAAGATTTTGATGAAATAAGTGTTACTAATACAGACATCAAAGAAAGAATTAAAGAATTGGGCAATGAAATGATTAGGATAACTAAAGCACTCTCCAGAGACTAGCGAGAACCAAATATCGAAGTTCCTACACGAATATGTGTAGCACCCTCTTCAATTGCTTCCTTGAAATCACTAGACATACCCATAGACAGGAAAGGCAAATTAATATCAAATTTAATCTCTAAAAAATCTCGTATTTCTCTTAACTCTATAAAATAATCCTTGGCATTTTCACCAAATGGAGGAATAGACATCAAACCTTTAATTTTTATGTTGGAAAGCTTCAATATCGCTTTGAACAAATTTTCAATTTCGATAGCTTCTATACCTGATTTAGACGATTCACCTCCTTGATTTAATTGGATTAATATTTCTTGTAAAACCTTTTCTTCTGAAGCTACAAAATCAATTTTAGATGCTAATTTTAATGAATCAACTGAGTGTATAAGTTCAGCTTTTCCTACTATTTTACGAACTTTTTTAGTAGGTAATCTTCCAATAAAATGGTAATTCAATCCTGCTGGATGGTATTTTATTTGTTTAGAAACAAATTCTTCGACATAATTCTCCCCAAAGTCCTTCAAGCCTGCATCAAAAGCTTCCATAATCATTTCAATAGGTTTTTTTTTACTAACACCAATTAACTTTACTTCATTTATTTTACGGTTATTTGATTCAATACAAGAAATTATTTGCTCGTTAATAGATTTCAAATTATTAATCAACACTATAAGCTCAGAATATTGCTATTTATTATGCTACGGTATGACTTGATCTAACGGTACTAAACCTGTAATAATCAATAAAGCGATAAGAAAGGGCTGATGAAAAACATAAATTATTAATGTATTTTTTCCTAATAATAACCATTTTTCAGGCCATTGAATTTTAATTAATGATTTTCCTTCGGAGTAAATTTGGCTTGATAATCCTATACCAATAAGAAAAACACCTAGCCATGGATTTAAAGGAAAATAATCTACTGCAGAAAGATCAGTTTCACTCATTCCAATCCATACTAAAGTTTCATTTGAGAATAGAGGTACGAATAAGAAAAATAATCCAAAAATAAAGGCGATAACTGGCCGACGTACAAGCGGAAATGCAATAAGACTGGCAAAGGCCAGAAGATGTAAAACTCCAAATCTAACATATGCATCCGGTTCAAAAATAAATGTCATTAAAGTTATTATAAATGCCCAAAAAATTAATCTTTGTGTTCTCTTAAATGTTTTATCAAAAATGTACTCGTTACGATGAGCTAAAAAATATGAGAAACCAGAAACTCCAACAAATAAAGTAGCCGTAGAACGTGCTAGCCACCACCAAAAATCTCCTTTTTCAACTACCATTACACCGAAATAATTTAAGTCTGTCACAAAATTAGAAATTAACATCATTACCAAAGCAGTAGCTTTTAGAGAATCTAACTCATCTATCCGCAAACTAGGAACCTGCAACTATCTTGATTATATCGCCATCTTGTAAATTATAATCTTTACCAATTACACGCTTTGAACGACAGTCTATAGCTCGAATAAAACTATCACCAATATCCGTATGGACCTTGTATGCTAAATCTACAGCAGTAGCGTCTTTAGGAAGTAAAAAAGCATCGGGTAGAACGCGCCCTTGACCATCAGTATAATGTGTTTCATCTTCAACGGGATAAACGGCTATCAAATCTAACTTATCTAATACTGCATTTTCGATACATTTCTGAACACCAGTCGACCCGTGGAGTTTGATGAAGTCTTCTATTTTTTGAATGGCATTTTGCTGCCCTTCATTCAATTTTTTTGAGTCTGATAAATTAAAATTTGAATCTCCAGAATTGTACGAAATTAAACCTGCTTTAGAAGCGTTTTTCAATGCTAATTCATAATCTGCTGCAGTTATTATTGCTGATATTTGAGTTAATGAATCCAAATTTTCTTCTGACGAGATATCTGCCTTATTAGCTGCAATAACTATTGGCTTAGCCAGCTTCTGAAGTGTTTTAGCTAAAATTATGCCTTCTTCAAGCGTCCACTTCATTACTGGTTTTGAAATAGCAGCTTTTCTCAATGAGAGTGTTACGTGCTCTCTACTAATTTTTAATCCAGCTAACCTTTCTGAAAGAAAATCTTCTATTTTCTCACCAGCTTCAATAGCTCTAGCACTTCGAGACCATGTGCGAATAATAATTTCGCCAATCCACTGATGTAATTCATTCTCCAAAAAATGAACCTCCTCTAGAGGAATTGCATTTTCTGTACTATTACCTTCTAAGTCAGTTTTACCTGAAGAATCTACAACTTGTATCAAAACATCAGCTTGTCTGAGATCATCAAGAAATTTATTACCCATTCCTTTGCCTTCGTGGGCACCTGGAACTAATCCTGCTACATCTATTAATTCAACCGGAATATAGCGAATACCATCTACAGATAGGGAATTATTTGGATTTGATTCAATTCCTAGTTCTTTACTAGGACATGGTTTTCGAACATAAGCAATCCCAACATTTTTATCTATTGTTGTGAAAGGATAATCTCCTATTTGTGCTTCCGCTGAAGTCGCAGCTGTGAAAAATGTTGATTTACCTGCATTCGGTTTTCCAACTAAACCTATCTTCATTAAAATCCGCCAACAGTCGGTCCAAAACTCCCTCCCTTAGGAGGACCTTTTCGTTTCTTTTTGGGCTTTTCTTCAACTTCTCCGGATTCTGGTTCTTCCAGCTCTGGTTCAGGCTCTTCAGTTTGTAAATTTTGAACTTCTTCAGAAGGTGCTAATACTGGATCTTCTTCTTTCAAAAGTTTTAACTTTTCGGAAGCCGAAAGCTCTTCTTCAGATTCTTCTATTTCTTCTTCACTATCGTCTAATAAAAACTCTTCCATACGGCGACGGCGATTTGTAGAAGAAACAGGCTTTCTAGTATTTGTTGAAGCTATCTCCGATTTAGGAGGTATCGGTTTTTCTATATTTTCTTTCTCTTGACCCTTACTATCTATTTTGCCATTACTGTCTACTAAGGAAACTGCCTTACATGAAGGACATCTAAATGAACCAGGTCTAGCGACTCTTACTCTAGAACCACATTGATTACAATTGAGAATTAACGGAAAATTAACACTAGACTCCTGAATTATTGGAGCCGCTCTAGTCTTGGTTACAGCCTTATTTTCACGCTTAGAATAACTGTAGAGAACTGCACCTCCAACTAATATGACTGCAAAGACAACTATGTATAATGGTAAATTGCTACTACTTGACCCTTCTACAGTAAATGAAATCTGGATCTCATTATTAGTCATATCTGTTTCTTCTAATTGAGAACCTGGATTCAAAACAACTTTAAAGTCATGATTGCCTTCTTCTGCCTGAAACGTAAAAGTTACTAACTTATTACCGCCATCCTCTATACTAACCACCTGACCGCCACCAGCTATACTTCCATCAATGTATATTGAATAAGAAATAGAAGCAATAGGGGCATTTGTTGAAGTAACCGTAAAACGTGCATTAACTTTTTCACCAGGCAAAGGATTAGATGGAGACAATTCTAAATTTTTAATTCCGGCATCTGGAATTACATTTGCATCTAAAGAATATTGCAAATTTACAAGCATTGTTTCATCAAATGATGAACTTAACGTGACTATTGCATTCCATGGGCCATCATTGCTTTGAGGTACTGTAGCTTTTAGATAATTACTTTCAGTCATGCCAGGTTCTATTGTTTTTGAAGTCCATTGAAAATCAATGGATGTGGCTGATGCCATAGAACCAATACTTGAAACCAAAATAGTATCAGCAGTATTTCCTTCATTAGTTACCTCAAACTGATAATAAACAGTTTCACCAGATGAAGCTGTGACTTCTGCAACTGATATAGATGAAGCTGATAATTGATAAACTGAATTTACTGTTATGTTAATTGACATATTGACTGTGACACCTAAAGATTCAGCTGAAATTATAAACTCATAATCGCCAGGTAATTGATTAACTGGTATCTGTAGAGTAAATCCAATATCTGCAATATTATTGATTTCTGGTTGAATTTCAACTATTGTTTCTGTAAATGAAGACATCCATTCTTCAGGTACTCCAATTGTACTGATTGTAATTCGATCACCACCATTTCCATTATTTGTGTATCTAATATTCCAATCTGCAGTCCCCCCTGGATTAGTCGAGGATGGTTCAGATAATATTAATGCAGATATATCAAAATCTTGCCTAACATATAAATTGTAAACGAGAGTTGAAACATGGCTAGGTTCGTTATAGTCTGTAACCTTCAAAATAAACTCATAATTACCTGATTGGGCGTCAACAGGAACTGTAACTGTAAAAGAAAAGATATCAGGTTGTCCAACTGGAACTATCAGAGTTTCTTTATCTTCAAATTCTTCAGTATTATCAAAACTTGCCCAGTAATAGACATCACCAGTTACTGAAGTTATTACTCTTGTACTAGAACTATCTGAATCGATTAAGGACAAGATAACTAAATCAAAAGAAGAGCTTTGGCCCTGATCCAACTGAATCGACTGAGAAGCTACAGCTTTCATTCCTGTTACGACAAATGATAAATTAGTTGAAGCTGTTTTTGGATTACCTGCGATTTCGCTTTTTGTAGAATTTACTTGCAATAAAATATTACTTTGAACTCCCGGTACTGCCAAACCGGAATTAATAGCAATAGTATAATCCTTAGTTTCAAAACCATCAAAAGACAATATTTCAATTCCATTATCAATCCACATACCTGAATATGAAACCTCGAATAAATCTAGACCATTTCCATTATTAGTTATTGAAATCGTAACTAGTTGAGTCACATTACCTAGTAATGTAATTGTACTCTCTGAACTTACTGAGACGCCAAAATCCTGATTGACTGTGATATTTGCATCGAAGAAAGCATCTTCAAAACCAGATACTGTGGCAATAACCCTTAACCAGACCGTTTCGACAGCTTCTGCATCGCCTGGAGCTGTAACTCCAATTGAAACATATTTGGAACTACTTCCCGGGAGTGATTTAGACCAAGAGGATTGGTTATCATAAACTATTTGCCAATCTGGCATCAAATTAGATTGATAATCTAAAGATATGTCTAAACTAGTTGATTCATAGTTATCAACTCTAACATCGAAATAAACGGTGCTGTCTGGATTGGTATAAGCTAAATTGATATTATCAACTGACCAAAGTCGTGCACCGCTTATAGATCCGACTTCTAAAACAACATTTAGCTTATCAAGTGTTTGATTATTACTCAAGACAAATTCCATCATATATAAAGCTCCCGGAGTTGCAGTATTAGGTGCTGTGAAATTTATCCAAGTATAACCAATCTCATCATTAGATAAAGAGACATTTTCAGGAAATGTACTATTTTCCCAGTTTGGTGCACCAGATAATATAGATATTGAAAAGATATCTGTAACTTCTTCAGGATTCAAAAATTCAACTAAGAAACTAGCCTTACCACCTGGAAGAATATTAATTACAGCTTCTTCAGCC
>JAAZXP010000044.1 GCA_014240055.1 Methanobacteriota archaeon
TCAGCAGTTGTACTTGCACCTGATGCAATGTCAATATATTGGTCAATTTTTTCAGAATCAACGCCAATCATGGCCTTATGAAATAACAGATGATTAACGACTAGACTCAAGCTCCCACCTCAGCTTCTACAGGTAATGAAGCTAGGAAAGTATCAACATCTCTTATTTGGTGTAGTCTTGAAGCTCCATCATCACCCATAAAGACACCGATTACATTGTCAGACTCTCTTAAAGCTGCATGATGTAGACTAACAACTAAAAATTGTGCAACACTAGATTGCAAAGCAATTGCTCTACCAATATGTTCTGTATTTACTCCGTCTAAATTTTGGTCAGGTTCATCTAATAGATAGAATGGGCTAGGATCATATCCTTGTATTGCAAAAATGAAAGCCATTGAAACTAATGATTTTTCTCCTCCAGACAGGGCTTCTACAGGGTACATTTTTTTGCGAGGCATTCGAGCCTTTATTGTCACACCACCTTCGAAAGGAGCCTTTTCATTTTCTAAAACAAGTCCTGCTTCTCCACCTCCTGTTATTTCCTTAAATGATGTTTTGAAACTTTCACTAATGTTGTTATAGACGCCCATAAATTTTGCTTCTTTCTTTTCGGATATTTTAGTTTCCAGAGTATCCAGACGTCTAACTTCTTCGTTTAACTGTCTACGGTGCTTCTTAATTTCACTAAACCTTTCAGCTTCTTGTCTATAATGTTCTAAGGATAACATATTCACATTGCCAAGACGGTTTCTATTCCGGTCAAGAGTTTCTTTTTCTGCATCTAATTTTTCTCTACCTGGTACAGTTTTGGGAGTCTCTGTTTCTTTTGGAATACGATTTCTTGCTTCGATTAATTTTGGTTCCCTAGTCGTAATTTCAATTTTCAAATCATCCATTGCGTGTCTTCTACTACGTCTTAGTTCCTGTTTAGTAGAAAAATCCGTTTTCAAGTTGGTTAGTAAATCATGTAATTCATCACGCTCGTCTCTTAATCCTTTGAGTTCTTTGAATTTATCATGTTCTTCTTTACGGAGAGATTTGAGTAGTTTTTCTAATTCTTTATTCTTTTTATTTTCAATCTTCTTTGTTTCTTGTAATTCTTTCTGTTCAGTAATATTAATTTCCAGCTCACCCTTTAATCTGCCAACTTCGGACTTCATAGAATCTATTTTTGCAGTTAATGAGGCTAGGTTAGCTTGTCCATATGACAATTGTTCTCTCGCTTCATCGAGATTATTTTGTAACTCTGAAATAACTTTAGATGTTTTTCCGCCAGCTACTGCTTGTAAATTTTCAGTGGCTTTACTAATTTTAGTAGAAACTTTTTGAATCTCTTTTTCTAAGCCTTCTAGTAAACCAGTTCGCTCTATAATTTCACCTTGCAAAGCTTCGACTAAACCTTCACGGATTTTAACAGCTTCATCAGCTTCTTGAAGTCGTTTTTTGATTTCTCCTGTTCTTCCATCATAATCAGTGACTCTTGTTTGAAAGGCTGCTTTTTTACTTTCCAATTCCTGCCTTGTTGTTGCTAATTGTCCAGCTTCTCTAATAATTTCGTGTAATTCAGACGATAGTTGTAATTTTTCAGCTTCTAAGTTTCGAATATCATTAGATAATTCATCGAGATCATTACGTTCTGAAGTCCCGAAGTGGATTCCCGTTCTAGGTGCGGCTCCACCCACTAAAGCACCTCCACTTTCTAATATTTCACCTTGAAGAGTTACCATACGTCCCTTACCAAGATATTTCCTTGCTAGATTCAGGGAATCCATAATTACAGTATCTCCAAAAACATTTCCAAATACATCGCTGTATCGTTCATCAAATTTAACTAAATCTTGGGCAAAGCCAAGAGCTCCATCCTTCTTTGAAATCATAAGGGCGTGTGCACTTGGTTTGTATGAATGAACCTTATTGAGTGGTAAAAACCGAACCCTGCCAATATTATTTCGTTTAAGAAAATCGATGGCTGCAGCAGCTGCAGAATCATCTTCAGTTACAATAGATTGCATTCTAGCTCCAGCTGCAACTTCTAGAGCGGTAGCATACTTTTCATCTACTCTTCCCAATTCTGCAATTGTGCCTATAATTCCCCTTAATTCTCTTTTATCTCTGCAATCTAAAAGAGCTTTTACTGCCTTAGCATAACCTCCAAATTCTTCTCTAGCTCGTTGTGCGGCTTCCTGAGAAGCTAACTTCATGGATAAAGTTCGGAGTTTAGATTCTATGCTTCCTAATTTTTCCTGATGAGCCTCTATAGTTCTAAGAATATTATTATGTTTAGTTTTAACTTTATCTAGATTTTGGGTAGTTGATTTCCTTCCAACTTCTAAATCTTTTAGTTGATAATCAGCTTCTTTTACATCAGTTTCAATCGAATCTAACCATTTTTTTGATCTTATTACTTGTTCTCTTGCACTAGTAAGTTGAATTTCGATTTGTTCTTTTTCACCATCCAGACGGTGCCTTTGCATTTCTAATTCTCCGGCTTCTTTTCTTAGAATTTCGAGTTCATCTCTTTGTGTGCTTACAGCCTCAGAATTATTTGCTGCAGCTCCTTCCAGTTCACTTAATTTTGAAACTTTAGCAGCAATATTACTCTCTATTTTCAAAACATCTTTGGATATCTTTGTTAAATCGTTATTTAAATTTTTTAATTCATTTGAAGCTATTTTGTGTTCATTATCTAATAATTTTCGATTGACTTCTAATTCTTGCAATCTATTCACAGCTCCGTCTGAATTTCTTTCAGACAATGCATGAGCTACACGAGCCTTGTCTAATTCTTCTTGAAGTTCACGAGCTTTGTCCCCTCCAGAAACGGCGATATTTCTTTCAACATCTTCAAACTGTTTCTGTTTATTTTCAATATCTTCTTTTCTTTCTTTCTGTTCTTTTTCTAATTCAGATAATTCTTCAGTATATCTTTCAACAACTTCTCTTCTGGATTCAATTTCAGCTTCAAAATCAAATACATTACGAAATTTAAGTAAGATGTCATTTTCTTTTATTTTTTCAAGAACTGCTTCTAACTTTTCAGCATCTTCTTTTTCTCTTTCCAATTGTTTAAGAGTTCTTTTTGCTTCTTTTGCCCTATCGTTTAATAACGTTAAATCAGCTTCAACAGAATTACGTGCACTTCTTGTACTTCGAAGTCTATTGTCATATGCCGTAATTCCAGCCACATCTTCAATTTTCCTTCTTCTTTCAATACCAGACATAAGAGATGTCTGAATAACATCACCCTGTTGAATTATGTTGTACCCCGTTGCATAAAGTCCAGCTCTCGAAAATAATGCTTCAAACTCACTAGCTGAAGATTTAATTCCATCCAATTGGTAATAGGTAGTAGTATTTTCTCCCCTTAGACGTATTCCTTTCGTAAAAGTAACTTGATCTTTTTCAATTGCTAAAAATCTATCACTATTATCGAAAACCATTGAAACTTTACATGCTTTTGGTCCCGTTTTCTTTTTTGTCCCCTCTTGGAAACCATAAATCAGTTGTTTTAGTTTTCTAGCTCTAAGTAATTTTGTTGACCGAGAACCCAGGATGAAAAGAATAGCGTCAGTTATATTTGATTTACCAGAACCATTAGGTCCAGTTATGCACGTAAACCCCGGCCCGAGAGGGACGGTAACGTGGCCTTTGAAAGATTTAAAATTCTCGAACTCAAGTTCGAGAAGCCTCAATCAGAAAGCCTCCAGCTGAGCTTGTCGAGGGGAAAGCCGCATAGAATCCCTGCCACCTTCAACACTAGGTCTGTGCTGATTTCGGTAAGCGTCCCAAAATATTTTGATAAGCTTGGTTCTATCTCCACGATCACCTGCTACTAGACCTGATAAATAAATAGAACGGTCTTCTTTTTGCCACCTTGTAGTTGATAATCCAGATCTTACTAACATGCCATCTAATATTAATCTTCCAACCATTCCATTGCCTGATTCAAATGGTCTAACTTGTTGAAATCTGTGATGGAATAAGATTGCTCTTTCAAAAGGATGTAATGGGGAAGGGTCGTGCCACCATTGAAGCAATCCTTCCAATTCGTCTTCAATTAAAACTGCAGGGGGAGGCATAAAGGCAGAACCAGGCAAACTAGCCGAACTTTCTCTTAAGACTCCTCCTCTTCCAGTTCCTTCAAGTAAATCTTGATGTAATTTTAAAATATTTCTCTTGTCAATTCTTGCCACTCTTTCTGGAACTTCATCGTTTAATCGCCTCAAGGCCAATACTTCTAGAACTTTTGATAGTGGAACTCCAGTAGGGGCTCTATCATGTTCAAAAATAGCTTCTATATTATCAATTGAGAGTGGAGCTGAAGAAAGGGACATATTTCCATTAATTGTAGAGATAAGGTTGCGCATATTCTCTGAGGTCCGTTGTTCGATGGTCTCTATTCGGTGTAATGCTCGATTTAGAAATTTCATTCTTTCCAGACCTAGTAATGCGTCTTTGTCAAGATATGGCGTTCGATATGTTTCTGATGACATAATTGCCATACGTTCAATTGCAGCCAATTCCAAATCAATAGTATATTTCTGTTTTAAGTGTTCTAGTTCAGACTCGTCAGGCTCATCTGAGCCCAGATACTGTTGTACCTTTTCTACGCGTCCATCATATTTGAAAGATTTAACGAGGTAGTAGTAATTCTGTCCTCGTGTAGTCTTCTTTGTTAGATACACCATAAGGACTATAGCTATTGGTTCCACCTTTTAAAGTTTATTGGCAGGAGTGCCCCTCACAAAAATTAGATGTGTTCTACTTTAATCTTCAAAAAAAAGAAGGTGGAACAACAAAAACTTATGCAGTGCAATATAATTATTTAATAGAGGACGCGAGTAGTATTTTATGACAATAGTATTGTTCGTTTGTACAGGTAATGCAGCTAGATCTCAAATGGCCGAAGGTTGGCTAAAAAGTCTAAAACCTGACTTTACAGTTCTGAGCGCCGGCACTAAACCGGATGGACTTAGTCCCCAGGCCGTAAAAGTGATGAGAGAAGTGGATCTGGATATCTCAGACCAATCATCTAAACATTTAGACAAAGTTGATTGGACTGGTGCAGATTACGCAATTACTCTTTGCGGTTCAGCCAATGAAATTTGTGTGAATATGGTTTGGCCTGAAAACTGTGAAAGAAAGCATTGGCCTATTGCCGATCCAAAAACAGATGAAGATTACCGAAATGCTCGAGATGAAATAAAGAAGCATATTGAAAAATTCTTAGAAAAGTTCTAAGCTAGTGTAGAGTTAATTTATTTTTCTAAATATTCATCAGGTTAATTTGAAGTTTTGATTTGGTGTATCAATAGCCTTCCTTAAGCAAAAGTATCGACATAGCTTCCACATTTTCAAAAAAAGTATCTAAGTGCTCAGTTGTTAAATCAGGATTTACCGTCACTAGACGGATACAATTTTTATTATCGATTTTAGCATAATTAACCATAGCTTTACCTTTTTCCAATAATTTATGTCTGATAGCTATAGTAAAGTCGTCAACTTGTTCAGGAGCCAAACCGTTAGGCTTTACTTGGAAACAAAGATTTAGATAGTTCACAGGAGAAATCAATATTAATTCTTCTGATGATTCAATTTTTTCTTCAGCATATTTGGCCATATTAAATAGGTGATCTATATGTTTCTCAAATCCAATATCTCCTAAATATTTCCATGTTAACCATAATTTCAAAGAATCTACGCGTCGGCCACATTGCAAAGAATATTCACCCATATTTATTTCGTCAGTTTTATCGTGAAAAAGATAATTTGTCCCCTCAATTGAATTAATTTCTCTCAAAATTGAAGGTGATTTAAACAAAGCCACTGTGCAAATTAGGGGTTGTGACATTGCTTTATGTGCACACCAAGAGAAAGAATCTGATTTTTCCGCGCCTTCCAACAAATTGCGATGATTCCTTGAAAGAAGTGCTGAGCCTCCCCAACTTCCATCTACGTGAAGCCATAAATCATATTTTTTACAAATTTTATTGATTTCATTTAGAGAATCAAAAGAGCCTCTTACGGTCGAGCCAGATGTAGCTCCCACGAAGAATGGTTTTTGGTTCTTCTCTATCGATTCCCTAATCAATCTTTCTAAATCAGATACTAACATTTTCCCTTCATCATCCGTATCAACTTTCATCACATTGTCCGTTCCAATTCCTAATTGAACCGCTGACTTTACCATAGAATAATGACTGTCTTTAGATACAAATACAGTAAGTTCTGCAGTTTTGAATAGTCCTTTTTTCATTGTTTCAGGAGCCTTTCTTTGACGCGCAGCAAGCATTGCTAACAAATTACCATTACTTCCCCCTGGAACGAAAATACCACCACCGTTTTCATATCCTACAAATGAGCTCATTTTTTTGACTAGTTCAATTTCCATAAGAGTTGACACAGGGCTCATTTCGTATGTATACATCGAGTTGTTTGTAATGGAACTAAGCATTTCACCAATATGTCCCGTTATTGAAAAACCACCATATAATTGGTTAAAGAAGTTAGAACTACTGGTTTTAGTTGAATATTGTAAATATTTGTCTACTGAAGTTCGAATATGATCAAAATCTGAGCTTGATCCTAGCGTTATGTTTAAATCTTTCCTTATATTTCCGACAGTTTCAATAGGTTTGATTTGAGGATTGTCAAGATAAGATAAGATTTTAGCATGTACATCTTTAAGCAAAATTTCTTCTTCTATCTTCATTTGATTATCTTAACATAGATTAAAGGCCATTTACTTAAGATTCATCACTATCGTTTTATTCAGGATGTGCCTATTTTTTTCAGAAAGTTCTAAGCTAATGCAGAGTTAACTTCTTTTTCTAAATCTTCTTCAGACATAGTCCCTTGTTTAGAAAATGAAATAAATCCTTCTTTATCAATTATAACAACAGTTGGACTTCTTTCAGCTTCAAAAGCAGTAGTCATTTCATCACTACCTATTGCATAAATCCAATTACCTTGGGCCCTGTCTGCAACTTTATCGCGATCTTCTTCACCTTGAGTTACTGAAATAATTTCTACATCAGCTGGCATAGTTGTATTATTGTAATAACTCTTAAGGATATTTTTCTCGAAGTTATGACAAGTTCCACATCCAGTATTCATAAATTCTAGAATGATAACTTTTTCACCTTCAAAATCGGAAAGATTAAAATCATTTCCATCCACATTCGTAATGGTAAAGTCAGGAGCTTGGGATCCAACTGCAACTTGTTCTGTATTGTCATCATTTTTTTCTTCATCAGATGAACTAGAGTAATAGTCTCCAATATAATTATTAGAAACTCCACCAACAAGTCCTGCAACTAAAAGTAAAACTACAATATATTTAGTGTCCATAATTACAATTTAAGAAATATTACATATATAGTTTGTGTAGATTTGGGATTTAATATCAGATAGGTTCCCAATCATTTAAAATACACATCAGTTAGGAGAATGTGTCATGTTCAAATTTTAATTTTTTGAGGGCAGAATTATTCGGAGGATATTGTGTTTGGTAAGATTATGAAATCCTTTAACCGCCTATTTTTTACAGATCGTAAAAAAAAGTATTTGGAAACACTAAAAACACAACCTAAACAAATTCCAGGCCAACTTCCTCAAGGCATGAAAATTCCACCAATTCAAGGTAAAGGAAATGATTATACTTTTATTGAAGAATTAAAAAATGATTTTGTAAATAGTAAGAAAAATTATTCGCTTGGTGTTTCGATTGTTGTACCAGTTTATAATCGAAAAGATATTCTGGCTAAAACTCTTTCCGGAATTATTAATCAAACATACCCTTCAGAATTAATCGAAACAATAGTTGCAGATGATGGCAGCTCAGATGGTGTTGAGGAGCTAATTCCTGAATATTCAAATTTTATGGATATTAAGTATGTTAAACAGGAAGATAAAGGATATAGGCTTTCAAAGGTTAGAAATTTGGGAATTAAAGCAGCTAAACATGATTATATCATCATTTTAGATTGCGATATGTTACCAATACCAGAATTAGTGGAATCTTACATGCAATATTTGCATATTACCACTAAAGCAGTTCTAATAGGATATAGAAGATTTGTTTGTACAGATAAGGTGTCTGCCGGAGAAATTAGAAAAGATATTAATGTTGCTTTGAATCTTCCAGATATAGTAACTAACAATCCAATAATAACAAAAAAAGGATCTAAAGGACCAACTAGAGATTGGCGTGAAGAAATATATAACAAGACAAATTTACTAAAAGATTTAGATTATCCTTTTAGAGCATTTTGTGGAGGAAATGTAGCTTTTTCTAAATCGCTTCTGGTAACTGCAAAATATTTTGATGAAGATTTCAATAATTGGGGGGGCGAGGACATAGAAATGGGTTATCGTGTTTACAATAACGGTTTTTATTTTATCCCAGTCAAAGGAGCTGCAGCACTTCATCAAGAACCTGAAGGTGGTGAAAGTTCAGTAGACCGTGAGGGTGGAAAATCGATAACTCATGATTTGTTAGTTGATAAGTGCCCTGCAGCCCATTATCGAAAACAGTCGCCAAGAGAATGGTATTCAGTCCCTAAAGTTTCAATATATATTCCAGCTTATAATGCAGAGAAATATATCAAAGAAGCAGTAGATAGCGCTCTTAATCAAACATTTAAAGATTTAGAAGTAGTCATTGTAGATGATGGTTCAACAGATAATACGGCTAAAATTTTAGAAGATACATATTCATCGAATAAAAGAGTAACTTGGATTACTCAAAATAATCAAGGAATAAGTGCGGCTTCGAATAAAGCAATAAGTCTTTGCAGAGGCTACTTGATTGGACAATTAGACTCAGATGACAGATTAAAGCCGAGGGCAGTTGAAAA
>JAAZXP010000045.1 GCA_014240055.1 Methanobacteriota archaeon
TCCGAAATAGGGGTGCGTCATATTTCCATTCTCAAATGAATTTGTGAGTCTTGTAAAGATTGGTCTAATATCAGATTCAATACCTGTTTTCAGAGGTGTTTTATAACGATAAGCAGGTTCAAATTGGCCGATCCATTCAATCTCGTTTTTTATCACGTCAAAAACTTTCATCAAAGCCGGAGAACCTCTCAATCGCGTTTCCACTAATTCCCATAATAAACCATCATGAATTGCTTGTTTAACTCTTCGAATTTCAGCAAAAGAAACCATTAGATTGTGTTTAGCTATAATTTTCTGCCTTTCTTTTTCTCCAAGTCCTTTTAGCTTCTTCACAGTCATACCAGGAGCTGCGGAAAATTCGCCAGGAAGTTCTTCCAATTCATCTAAATTCCGAGTACCCCAATTAAACATCAAACTATCTCTGGAAGCAAATTTAGCATAACTAGCACTATCAAACACATCACAACCTAAGAAAGTAGCTAAAGCAAAAAGTATAGGATGTCCACAACCAAAAAGATGGACTGGTCTAGAGCTATCAAGTCCTTTTTTGGCAGCAATAATAACTTCAGCTAGAATTTTGAAATTATTTTTTTCCATCATAGGAACTACTCCTCCTATTGGGAACAGTTCAGCTTTTGTCGTAGATGCCATTTTAGCAGCTTTAGTCCTTAGATCTAGATGACGGCCACCTTGAATCGGTGCAGCTAAGAACATACTTTCTTTATTGGAGTCGGCAAGTTCAATTCGTTTTTGGGTTTCAGTCAATTCACCTTTTGCTTGTTCAAATCTAGTCTCAGGTTCACAAAAAACATCTAAAACAGTCCCAATATCAACACCAATCTTCTTTTGAAATTCAAGAATTTCCTCTGGTTTCATTTCAATTTCGCCATATACATGAGATTGGAAAGTTCCACTATCTGTCATAATCGGCCCAGGCCAATTAACTAGTTCATGGACTCCCTTTTCTTCAGCTTTTTTCTTTAATTCTGGGTTTTTATAAATAATATAACTATTTGTAATAATTCCTTGAGCACCACATTCAGCAAGTTCTTCCATAGATAATGTTAGGATTTTAGGATTAACAACAGGAAGTAAAGTTGGAGTATCTAGGATACCGTGCTTAGTTTTAATTTTTCCAAGTCGTGCAAGTCCATCGCGTTTATTGATTTCAAACAATAAAACTCCACAAAGAAACCTTTATTTCAATTCATCTCTAAATTACATCATGGGCGAATTGAATATACGAGTGACAGGGATGACCTGCGCATCTTGTGTCGCATCAGTTGAGTCCATTGTTAGTAATTTGGAAGGAATAGATTCGGTAAGAGTTAATCTCCCTCTTGAAAAAGCTACAATCAGGTGGTCGGAAGGAGCAAATGAAGACTTAGGGGTCGTTAGAGATGCAATTAGTAAAGGAGGATTCGGTTCTGAGAAATATGTAGATCCTAAAAAATATAGGAAAGAGTCTCTGGAAAATGCAAACCGAATGGGTTTACAGGTCATAATATCTCTAATTTTAACAATTCCAACATTCTTTCTGACAATGTTCGTTGGTGATTTAGGGCAAATATATGACCTTGATTCAAGATTATTGATTGCTTTTATCTTATCTTCAATAGTTTATTTTTATGCCGGAATAGAATTTCATAAAGGAGCTTGGCAAGCGATTCTATCAGGAAGAGCAAATATGGATGTTTTAGTCCATATAGGAACGACAACAGCTATGATTTGGTCCTCTTTCGTAGTTTTTTCACCATATTTAGATTTTCTACCTTCTGTATTTTCATCAACAGCACACGTTTTTTTTGATGGCGCAGCTTTCATTATTTCATTTATTTTATTGGGTAATTGGCTAGAAGCTAGAGCTAAATTAAGGGCCACTGACGCCGTCTTTTCGCTAATGGATCTCAAAGCAAAAACCGGATCAATTGTAAATGCAGACGGTTCAGTTTCTGAAGTGCCAGTTGAGGAAATATTACGGGGAACTGAAATTCTAGTTAAGGTTGGCCAAACAGTACCTTTAGATGGAATAATTGTGAAAGGTTCAGCCTCAATTGATATGTCTATGATGACAGGAGAATCTAATCCTGTTTTTGTTACAGAGAATGATTCAGTGATGGGAGGGACAATAGTATTAGATTCAGCGATTCATATAAAATCAACAAAGTATCACGACGATACTGTATTGGCGAATGTAATTAATTTAGTGGATGAAGCTCAAATGGGTAAGGCTCCGATTCAAAAGTTGGTAGATAGAATCTCTGCAGTATTCGTTCCTGTGGTAGTTGCTTGTGCTGTTCTTGCTTCCCTTACTTGGATGTTTTTTTCAGAAGGACATGGCGATTATAATTCTACTGAATTAGCTATCATGGTTTTGGTGTCAACCCTAGTAATAGCATGCCCATGTGCCTTAGGATTAGCCACTCCCACGGCACTCATAGTCGGTACGGGAGTTGGAGCTCAGTATGGTTTGTTAATCAAAGGCATAGATGCCTTACAAAATAGCTATAATACAAACACATTAGTTTTAGACAAGACAGGAACTCTTACAGTAGGCGCACCATCAATAACAAACATCAAGTCAATAAATTCAGATGAAAACAATATTTTGGAAATAGCAGCTTCTCTTGAGTCTGCATCTACACATCCAATTGCTAAAGCTATTTCACAGGCTCATTTAGAAAATAGCGAAAAATTAATTTCTTTTGATAGGATCGAAAATATAGGTGGAATGGGACTAGTTGGTTATTTAGAGGATCAAGAATATGCTATAGGAAATCAGCCTTTAATGGAGAGAAAAGGAGTCCTTGTATCCAATTACATTGAAGAATTAGCAGATGTTTTGTCAATCAGTACCGTAGTTTTTGTTTCTAAGGGAAACAAATTGCTTGGTTGGATTGAGATGAAAGATAAATTAAGGGAGACTACAAACTTAGCAATTTCAAAAGCAAAAGAGTTAGGTCTCGAAGTAATTATGTTAACTGGAGATAGGGCTGAAACAGCTTTGACTATTTCAAAAGAAGTTGGAATATTAAGATTTGAAGCAGAGGTCAAACCTGACGGAAAAGCAGAATTTGTAAAAAAGTTGCAAAGTGAAGGCGCGATTGTCGCAATGATTGGGGATGGCATTAATGACGCTGCAGCTTTAGCTGTTGCAGACGTTGGAATCGCAATGGGTGCAGGTAGTGATATTGCTCTAGAAGCGGCAGACATTGTCCTTCTTCGTGATGATTTACTAGATGTTGTATCGACATTAGAGCTAGGTAAGGCTACAATGGGTAAGATTCGAGGTAATTTGGCTTGGGCTTTTGTTTATAATTTAATTGGAATTCCTTTGGCAATGGGAGTTTTAATTTCATCGACAGGTTGGTTATTACCACCAGCTTTTGCAGCCGGAGCAATGGCATTATCCAGCGTTAGTGTAGTTTTCAATTCTTTAACACTTAGATCATGGAAGCCATTTAGGGCATGATTTCTTAATCAACCTTCAATTTAGAAGATTATGACTGAAACGTTAAAATTCCAGATAGAAGGAATGACTTGCGGAGGGTGCTCAGGTAGGGTCAAAGGAGTACTTGAGTCAAATTCGAACGTAGAATCGGCTACCGTATCTCACGAAAATAATATCGGAACAGTAATCACCAATGGTCAGATAAGTGCTAGCGAATTGGTTAAAATAATTGAGCAAACAGGGTATAGTGCAGCTATTTCGTCCAGCTCATAAAGTTCCTGATACTGTTTGGAGTTCAGAAACTCCTCTTAATCTGAAACCTAGATTCATTACACTCTTCTTTTTAGTTTTAGGATTATGGATTTTTGGAACTGGTGAAGCAATCTTAATTGGTGCAGGAATTGGAGTTAGTCCATGGACCGTTCTTGCTCAAGGAATAACTGAACAGACTGGTTTTACAGTAGGCATATCAACATTTATTGTCGGTGTTTTAGTTCTTCTTTTTTGGATACCATTACGAGAACTTCCAGGAATTGGCACTATTCTCAATATTATATTAATTTCAATGGCAATAGATGTGATGAATCCATATATTCCTGAACAAACTGAAATGATTCCGGCTATATTTCAAGCAGGCATAGGGATTATATTTGTCGGAATAGGAAGCGCATTTTATCTTACTGCGAATTTAGGCCCCGGACC
Source organism: Methanobacteriota archaeon (assembly GCA_014240055.1). Classification (GTDB taxonomy): domain Archaea; phylum Thermoplasmatota; class Poseidoniia; order MGIII; family CG-Epi1; genus CG-Epi1. The sequence continues at coordinate 4,154 of JAAZXP010000045.1, forward strand.
TCGAGATGGGTGGATGACGGGAATTCAAAAGAGGACAGATTGGCCCATTAGTAGAGTAAGGATTGGTATCGAAATTTTAGTTCTAAGTTTAGGTATATTCTTAGGAGGAAATTTTGGCATTGGAACAATTATGTTTGCATTGGGTATAGGTCCTATTGTAGCAGTTTGCTTAGGAATTGTTGCGCACTGGACTAAGCTATAATTCTATTAATGCCCTAGTAAAATGACACTTTAGCGGGCCGGTAGATCAGCCTGGAAGATCGCCTCCTTGGCATGGAGGAGGGCGCGAGTTCAAATCTCGCCCGGTCCACCATTTGGTGTGAATGGAACTTACTCCGGAAATCCAGTCAACTGTTGCGAAGGGCTTTGCCCTTACTGTAGTAATGCTTTCAACAGGAGCTTTGGCACGTTATTTCAATGTAAAAGTTAATTATACTAGAAAAATTAATCATTTTGCTATATTTTTCTTACCTGTTTTTATCGATAAACAATTCAATGCAGAAACCTTTACAGATTTTATTTATTTAGTAATAAGCGCCATGATAACCACAGCTTCTCTTCTTGCTTTTTACGAACCAATACGAACATTCATCCCTCCTTTTCAATTAATGTATGAGGGGTTTGACAGACCTGAAGATAGGCCTCACACCTTAGTTTGGCTATGGACTCAATTTGCAGCCGGGTTTGGTGTCATGCTCCCTATGATTTGGCTGTGTGGGCAATGGGGTTTAGAATCATTAGTTCTTATTCCAATTTTGATTAATATTGTAGGAGATGGGCTTGCTGAACCGGTAGGAGTAAGATTTGGTAAACATAAATACAAAACTAGAGCTTTGTTCACTAATAAAGAATATTTTAGAACTTTAGAGGGAAGTGCTTGTGTATTGATTACAGGTTTCTTAGTTATAGGAATGCATTATGAATATTTTACGACTTTACAATTCGTTTTATCAATGTTATTTATTCCAGTAATAATGACTTTGACTGAAGCTTATTCACCACATACTTGGGATACTCCTTTCCTAATGTTTACAGGATATGTGTCACTAATGTTGATAATGCAATTTTAGATTATTTCTTTTCTAAAACCATTAAAGTAATTCTACTAATACAGATCAATTCTCCTTTATCGTTCTCAATATCAGTCTGCCATACCTGAGTAGACCGCCCTCTTTTGATAGGAGTACATTTTCCAGTGACATTTCCTTCTTTAGCCATTTTGAGGTGGTTAGCATTAATTTCCACACCAACAACGTGATATTTTTCAGAATCAATAGTCAGATATCCCCCATAACTTGCTAAAGTTTCAGCAAGAGCTACTGAAGCGCCACCATGTAAAATTCCAAAAGGTTGTTTAGTTCTATTATCAACAGGCATAGTTCCAACAATGTAGTCTTCACCTAATTCAGTTATTTTTATTCCGAGATGTTCTACCATAGTGTTTTCAGTCACAATATCGTCAACATTATATTCTTTGAACCAGATACTCATTATTCTAATTCAATACGAATTACATTTATAATTTACGTAGAAACCAAAAAGTCTATAATTTTTTCGCTGTAAATTTCAGGTTCTTGGAGAAAAGCCCAATGAGAAATCCCCTCAAACTCTAGAATTTTTGAGCTGGTAATCATACTATTCATTTTTCTTCCAGCTTCAGGATTTACCCAATTATCTTTCTCACCACTGAGGATGAATGTAGGTATATTCAAATATCCGATTTTTTCGAATATATGGTCTATTGAAGAGTCTCCAAGATATCCTCCAGTTGCCTTGAGATGCCCTCTTACAGTTTGAATAGTATCGTGATTCCAAAATCCTCGTTCAACAATAAGATCGATTAGTTTTTCTCTCGTATCTGGATTTTTTATTAATTGAAATTCATTAAAAATTAATTCTTCAACAGATTTTTTTAACTCTTCATTAATTTCTCCATTACTGTAAACAGTTTCAAGCATATCAAACAAAGCAGGCGATGTTGGTGAATAAGGAAGTCCAGTTGAAGCGACAAGGGTCAAAGAACTTACTAGATTTTCTATTTCCACAGCAACCATTGATGCTATGGAACCTCCTGCTGAATATCCAAGCAGATGGATATTCCTATCAGACTGGAAAGGGATGAATTTTTCAATTAATTCAATTGCTTGATCTACATATACTTTTTCAGATTCAATAGGTTGAATATGGTCTGATAAGCCTCGTCCGTAGAAATCAAATGCCAATACTTGAAAATTTTTAGAAACTAACACTTCAGTTAAATCATCAAAAATTTCTTTTGGCGTGGTTAATCCATGCATTAAAACTACAAGATTTCTACTTGATTCGCCGGTAAGAGAGTAGCGAACTCTTCCCAATTTTAGGCTAGTAAATCGGTCTATAATCTCCACAAGCTCTTCTGGGCGAGTAGATTTATAAAATTTATTAGCTAGGGCCTAGAGAAAAGGAGCTATGAATTCTTCAGAAAGTTCCCACAATTTTTTGTTGTGTTCATCATTCTTTGCTTTACTCGAACCTTGTTTTACTTTACAATCTGCGAAGAATCGTCCGTTAGTATCTGCTACCTCATCAGAACATGCTAAGTGAACTGTAGTTTTTGCACCATCTTTCACACTAATTGCCATTAGTAGTTTTGCAAAACTTATTACCGATCTCCACAATATATTATTATTATTTCCAAATTTCGTAGCTACAAAACCAGGATGTAGGCAGTTTGCAGTTATTCCGGTTTTTTCAATTCTTTTGGCTAATTCATAAGTAAACATAACATTAGCGAGTTTAGATTTTTTGTAAGTATCAAATCCACTATACTTTTTTTCACCATTCATATTATCGAATTCAAAATCAATACCATAATGAGCACTTGAAGAAACATTGACGATTCGCTTGTAATCGCTTTTCTCAACAAGTGGTAATAATTTTTTTGTCATTAAGAAATATCCAAGATGGTTTAAAGCAAAAGTTCGCTCAAATCCCTCTTCCGTCACATCTCTGAAGGCAAAATAGGCCCCAACATTGTTTATCAAAACATCAATTTTTTTGTATTTCTTAGAAACTTCATCAGCAACTCTAGAGACTTCTTTCATCAACATAAGATCAGCCACGAAATATTCAATATCGATACTTTCGGCAATTTCGGTTATTTCCTTTGTAACTTTCTCCCCTTTTTCTTTGCTTCTTCCAATAAGAATTAAATTATACCCATTTTTTGCCATTTCAATAGCGGCTTCTTTACCTATTCCGTCAGTAGCTCCTGTGATTAGACATGTACGACCTCTCATGTTTTGACTTACGTTTCAGCAGTTATAAATCGTTTAAGCTTGATTTTCCTCAATCATCAGAGCAATATTCTTCCCAATCATATGGCCAATTATCATTAGAACTGAATTCTGTATGAATATAGCATTTATTATCATCTGATAGATCATCAGTACCATAAAACATATTACTCATAGTAGTGACGCTTGACACATCCCAATCTGAAATATCTTGATTAAAATTAATTGCACCATAAAACATCTTCCCTATATCAGTTACACTTGAAACATCCCAATCTGATAAACCTTGATTGAAACTCTCAGCTTCATAAAACATAGCATGCATATCAGTTACACTTGAAACATCCCAGTCTGAGATATCACCATCAAATGTGTCTTCATTGTAAAATAAGTATGACATATCAGTAATCAATGAGGTATCCCAAGTGTCTATAGTGCCATAAGTAGAATTTGCGCTATCAGAATCCTCTATCCACTCATCCACAGCAGTTTCAAGTTCATCTTTTGTTTCAAGTGTCACCGATATGAGTTTTATGTTTTATGATGTTGAGAGTTTCAATCAAGATATTTCAGACTGGGATGTTTCAAGTGTAACTGATATGAGGTATATGTTTACAAGCACTGATAGTTTCAATCAAGATATTTCAGATTGGGATGTTTCAAGTGTAACTGATATGAGTTATATGTTTCATTATACTGATTTATCA
>JAAZXP010000046.1 GCA_014240055.1 Methanobacteriota archaeon
TTCCAGGCTCAGAAACTTCCATTTGAACAGTATCTCCACCTACTTGGGCTTTGAGCGCCTTTGGAGTGTCCAATGCTACAATTTTCCCATGATCAATAATGGCTAATCTATCACAAAGTCGATCTGCTTCTTCCATGTAGTGCGTAGTTAAGATAATTGTCACTTTACGTTCTTTGACAATTTTTTCAATATGTTCCCAAATACGTTTGCGAGTTTGAGGATCTAAACCTAGTGTGGGTTCATCTAAAAACAATACTTCAGGATGATGCAGAAGGCCACGGGCCAATTCTAATCTACGTCTCATCCCTCCTGAATATGTCTTGACGAGATCATCTTCTCTTCCAGTTAATTGAACCAAATCAAAAGCATCGTCAATTCGCCCAGGAATGACTGAACGAGGAACTCCATACATCAATCCGTGCAAATACAAATTTTCTCTACCAGTTAAAATATCATCACTTGAGGGATCTTGGAAAACAATTCCAATATGCTCTCTTACTTTAGATGGATTTTTTAAAATATCTTGATTTGCTACAGTGGCCGTTCCGGAAGTAGGAGCTAGTAATGTTGCCAACATTGAAATAGTCGTTGTTTTTCCTGCCCCATTTGGACCTAAAAGGCCAAATATTTCACCTTCTTTAATATCTAAATCCAGATCATCAACTGCAGTTAATTTACCAAACTTTTTAGTTAATCCTGCAGTAGTAATGGCACCCATATGAGATATTCAAAGTAGGTCCTTATCAAAGATTGGTTCTGAATTCAAATAATCGAATTTCCAGTGACAAAACAAAAAAGTTTTTTTGGCATTCTTTTATATACTAAACACTTTTTTAGTAAAATATGTTAGAAGGGAAAGCCTTAGTTGTCGCAATTATGATGCTGACTGCAGCGCCGATTGCAGCAACCGACAGCGGACAAATATTTATTGCAGATGTAAGAGATAGTTTTGAAGACATGATTGCAGGGTCAGAACCTCTTCCTGCCGCAGAAGATCCAAAACGTGATGAAGTTTTTGATGATGCCTTAGAAAAATGTTTAACTTTAGAAGAATGGGAAAAATTCGATCTTGAATCTAAAGAAGATTATGCTAAGGATGAAGTAAAAGAATCTGAATCTAAGAAAGAGACTGCTAAGAAAGAAGACCGTGCTAGAAATGATGATGGCGTAGACAACGACTGTCTTCTAGAATCAGAATATCGGCAAATAGTAGAAAGTACTAAATTATCGTCTTCAGAAGAAGCTTCTTGTTATTATTTTGAAGAAGTTAAAGAAGAAATGGTACATGATAAAAAAGAGTGGGATAGAGAAGATAAAGAAGACTGGGACAAAGAAGATACTTGGTCTGAAGAGTTTGAAGTTCTTTTAGAAGCTTGTGAAGAAGGAGACGAAGAGTCTTGTGATGAACTAGCAGCTATTCGTGAGGATAGGGAAAAAGATAGGGAAGAAGAATCAGATGAAGACCGCGAACGCGAAGATGAAGAAGAATCAGAAGAACGAGAAGAAGGTTCACGCAGCGGAGATGAAACTGAGTCAGAAGAAGAATCCGAAGACGACAGTGAAAAAGATGAATTTGATGAAGAGTTAATGGCCGAAATGGAAGAATTAAAAATTGCATGTGAAGATGGAGATGACGAATCTTGTCAAGAACTCCGTGTAATGATGACTGAACTAATGGAAGAGAAAAACGATGATATTCAACTGATAATTGGTGATGATGGAGTAGTCTACTACGAAGATAAGGACCGAAAAGGCTGGGATAATGAAGGCAAAGATTGGGATGAAGCTTGTTTGACCACGGAAGAATGGAAAGAAGTCTTTGAAAAACGTAATGACAGAAATAAAAAAGATTTTGATATGTCTGAAATCATAATGTCGCTATCATCTATGGATGATGAAGAGGTTTCAGAAATAAAAGAAAAACTCGAAATGTCTGATGAAGAATGGGATGCTATGATGGTAAAGCTTGAGTCAAGAAATATGACTGAAGAAGACTGGGACATGATCATGGAAAAAATGAGAGTGCTCTGGGAAGATGAAAGAGAAGATGACCGTAAGGAAAAAGGTCCACACCGCGATGCTATTGTCCGTGAGATGTTAGCTGATTTTGAAGCTGCTTGTGAAGAAGGAAACGAAGAAGCTTGCGAAGACCTCGAAGTAATGCTTTCTGAGTTGGAAGAAAGAGAAGGTGGATGTGACAAAGAACGCGAAGAAGAAGATGAATCTAACGAAGAAGAAGACAGGGAAGATGAATCAGAAGAAGATGACTCTAATGAAGACGAGTCTGAAGAATAATTACGATGACTAATACAAATGAAGGTGACGGCTTAGTCAAGTCGATTCTCAAGAAATTAGCCGGAACTCTAGGCTTTATTCTCTGCGCAGCTGGGATTTTAGGTTTCCTTGTTTCAGGCTTTGCAATAGATTATATCGACGAAAGGTTGGAAGAAGAGTGTGAGAGTACTACTGGAACAATTGGTCAAGCTATTGGAGCAGATGAAGGTCAATGTGACGAAGGCAGTGCAACACGTGACTTACTGGTCTTAATTCAATATCCATTATTATTTGCAGGAATAGCATGTGGCTTAGTCGGTGCTAAGGTATTCTGATTATAATAGACAGTACTGATAATCTTTCAATTTCCGATCAATTTCTCTTGCATTAGGAATAACAGTTTCCAATTCATCCCAAAAATCTCTACTGTGATTCTTGACTCTAGTGTGTACTAATTCATGTAATAAAATATAATCCACCAGTTCAGAGGGTAAATGCAGTAAATTCATATTCAAATTTATGTTATCTTTAGATGAACAGCTTCCCCACCTAGTTTTTTGTTTCCTAATTGAGATGCGATTGTATGTAAAATTGTGTAATTGTGCCAGTTCACCTATTCTTCGACATAATACTTTACGGGCAACAGTCCTGTCAATTTCAGGTAGTTTTTCTCTCATTTTAAGTTGAGAATCCATATTTTGTTTATTTTTTTTAATCCAAGATATTTTCGATTCCACAAATTTCTGAGCATTTTTGAATGATTGTCGTTTCGGGATAGCGACTCTAACAAATTGAGGCTTTACAGAAATAATAATTCTTTTTGCTTTGTTACTTCGATCGTAGCGTATAGTCCCAACTTCTGGATGTTCAACTAGATAGTTCACTCAATTGGCTTAGAATTAGCTGTTTATAATCATGCCACAGAGTGCTAAACCGACTAAACCGAATACCATTCCGGCCCTTAGAACTTCAGCCGCTTCAGCATCACTTCCTCTGGTAAGAAATGGTTTACTTGATACAATACAAACAATTGCAGGAAGTACTAAAAATATAATATTCCAGGGAAGAAGATTCAAAGCAAATGGAAGTAACATTAAGAGTGCGGAGGCCACCGCTAAAATCCATACGGTTTTACGTGCTTTTTCTAGCCCTAGAACTCTAGGCAAGGTAGTTCTATCAAAATCACCAAATTGATCATTAGAATCCATACAAATCTCTCTTGCCGTTGTTAGAATCATTGCACTGGCCGCCACAAGCCAGAGAAGAGGATCTGTGGCATGATTAATTGCAGCAGCTCCAAACAAGATTGTGATTGAAATTGTTCCTGCAATTGTTAAATTTCCCCAAAACATTCTTTTCTTTAAAGAAGGGTTGAACGGTTTTCCATCCAATTCATATATTATCATTAACAATAGGGCCATTAACCAAACAATTACAGAGTCTACCCAAGCCAAGCCTTCGATTCCTTTCTCGTCATTTAAGATTATAGCGACAAGTCCAACGCCTGAAAGAATCATCATTCTAAGGCCGTATTTTTCTGCAGCTCGTTCAGAAATATTTTCTGAAGGCAGTGGCCTATCGGGATGGTTAATTCGATCTACTTCAATATCTAATAGATCGTTTATTGAGAACCAACCTGCAATAAAAGCCGCAATGCAAAATGAATGTAATGCCAAATTGACTATATTTTCTTGATAATTCACTCCCATCATGAAAGTGCCAAGAGTGACAGTTGTGATTCCGAAAACAATATTTCCTCCTCGCGAAAGGTCCCACCAATTCCGAACTACATTCCGGTTTAGCATATCTAGGCTAAGGAGGTGTTTCTATAAATAAAACACATGTTCAATATATTTCAAGAGTATGCCTAAATACATAGGATAAATAACCTAATTATGATTCTTGGATTATTACTGAAACCTTTCAGCATTGCAGCAGATATAATTTTAGCATTTATACCTAAAAAGTTACTAGTACTTGCCATAATTGTTTTGATTGCAGCTATTTATTATGGCTACACTTACGAATTTTAAACATTACAAACTTTTATAATTTAAGTTCTATAGAAACAAGTATGATTTCTTCTCGAAGTTTGTCAATGCCAATCGCATTTTTGATGATTGTATCTGTATTACTTTCAACAGGTTGCATGAAAGATAACTATGCTGACAGTACTGAAGAAATACCTGAACCAGCTGCAATAATTGATGATTTTGGAGTTAATTTAGGAGTTCTAACAAACAATCATTTCGTTGCGCCAGGGTATGATACTGATTTTATTCTTGTTGTAGAAAATATTGGCTTCCAATCAGATACTTACAATATTACCGTTGAATCAAGTGACAATGAAATAGTTGACGTAGTAATTGAAGAAGGTTATGAGCAAATAATGGTTAACGGCGGTAATGTAATTCCATTCATTGCAAATGTAAATCTTACGCCTTATTACAATTCTACCGAAGGGAAATTTTCAGCAGTTTTGAAAGCAAGTTCACAGAATTCAAATGTTACTTCTGAAGTAATTTTGAATATACATACAAATGGTACATTTGGAAATATTACACAAACTGGAGATTCAGTTAGTGTCCATTATGCCGGCATTATAGCAATGAATGGCCAATTATTTGATTCAAGTATGGAAGAAGTATGGGATAATTACAGCCATAGAAGATTGGGCGTTATAGATGCTTACAAGCACATTGATCCATTGTCTGCATCAAATATCGGCTGTTCATCAATACCAACTAATGAGAGTGTAATTTTTTCTTATGTAGCTCCAGATCTAAGTTCAGGTTTAGCTGGGCTTGAAACTGGAATGGAAGTAATATCAATCAATGATCAGGATGTCAACAACCGAGATGATTATTTTGATATTGTAAATTTAACTATTGCTAATCAAACAATTAATGTAACTGTAGTGAATTCAACAACTGGAAACTTAGATGTCTATCATGTAAATTTATCAGATATGGGTGATTTCTATAGTGCATATTATCCACAATATTACGATACTTGGATGGATGGTAAAGGATTCATGGGCATCAATGTTGAAGATACGCAAGAATTATCCTCAAAATATTGTATGGGTTCTCGACAGATGATAGTTGGTTTTGATAATAAAATGGTTGGAATGCATGAAGGCCAGACAGTATCGATACGAATTCCAGCTAAAGATGCTTATGGCGAATATGGGTCCAGTGATTTAGCAGGTCTAGACCTTATCTTTGAAATAGAAATGTTATCGATTCTTTCGAGAAATATAATTATTGAAGAAGAGCCCGATGAACTTCAGAATTACAATATGACCGTTACAGAAGTAATTGATGGAGATACTTTCTATCTTGGAAATGGCGATAAAGTTAGGATGCTTGGAATTAACACTCCTGAATCAGGCAGACCTTATGCTCAAGAAGCTACAGATTTCCTAACAAATATGATTTTAGGAAAAGAAGTTACTCTTGTAAATGATAGTAAGAACGGAGATTCCGATACTTATGGAAGGTTACTTTCCCATGTTTATGTGAATGATACTTTTGTTAATTACGAGATAATCAAAGCAGGATATGCATTTTGGTATCCATACACTTCAGGAACTGATATGGATGAAATGTATGAAGAAGCCCAACAATATGCGTCAAATAACACTGTAGGTCTTTGGACGGAATCTCCTTACAATTTGACCATAGATTACATTGAATATGATCCGATTGGAGAAGAAGCTGATGGAGAATATTTAATTCTAACAAATCATGAAAATTACAATGTCAGTATGGTTGGTTGGTTCTTGCAAGATGAAGCAGCCCAAACAGCTTACGAATTCAATTTTACAATATCAAATAATACAAGTATTCGAATTTATACTGGAGAAGGAGTTGATAATTTAACAACTTTGTATTGGGGTTGGTATCAGGGAATCTGGAATAATAGTGGAGACTTTGCTATAATTCAAGATCAAAATGGATTGATGGTCGATAATTATAGATATAATTGATATTATTCTCTAGTCATTCCTCTTTGTTCAGACATTCTCTTCAATAGGTTATTTTCTCTCTTAAGTTTATTCATACTTTTCTTAGAATGCATAACTAAATTTTTTAGAGTAAGAAGTCCAATCACACCAGTTTCATCTACAACAGGCATACGTTTGATATCTTCCTTTTCAAATTTACGTAGTGCCGTTATGTAACTATAGTTTGATTTAATTGTAATTAGTGGCTTAGTCATAAAATCTTGAGCCGTTACTTCAGTACAATCAAAATTACCTTTCTTTACAAGATCGGCAAATCCTCTTTCAGTTATTATTCCTACAGGTTCTTTATTGTCTAATACAATAATACATCCGACGCGTTCTTTTGTCATTTTCTTAGCACAAAGTTGAGCAGTCGTAGTTGATTTTACAGTTATAATATTCTTATGCATAATATCTGCAATTGTCGCATTTTCATTATTTTTAATAGTCATAGTCTTAATCTCCATGCCCTTATCAACATAAAAACCTTTGTATTTTTTATTCAAAAAATTATTTTTAATAAGATAATAAACATATTTCCCACAATAGCGAGTCTCTAACTTTGGCGTCCGCGAGGCATATTTTTATATTTACTTTAGAATAAATATAAATTATGTTTTCAAAGAGTTCAAGCTCACTGCTCGTCGCTTTTTTTATGATTTCAGTAGTATTTACTGGATGTCTTGATGATGCAGAAGAAGTTGAAGAAACGCTGCCAGACGAAGTCAAATGCTTACTTATCGTAGGAGAGTATGAAATTTTAGACCTTGAAATAACGCCAGCAGCAGGCATGTCTTCAGGAGATGAAAATGTAGTCAAAGGCCACATTAAATTCTCAGATTCAGAATACGACGCAGATACTGAAAAATGTAATATAAGTTATAACATAGTAGATGCAGATAGTAATTTACATGTAAATTCAGATAATTCAGCTTACGAATATATGGCAGAAATATCTGGTACTTCATCTAACATGGTGATTATTGATACTGACGGTTCTATAATCCTAGGCGATGATATTGAAGAATATTCAGGAAGTTTGGAAAACTCAGGCAATATTACACTATCTGGAATTGCGGTCCTCGTTCCGTGTGATGGATGTTTTGATGATGCTAAAAAGGGCGAATTGGTCGTTGGTATCGATGGTAATGCACCAGGTGAAGGTTTAGGTTGCATAGATTATGAAGATGAAAATGGGAATGGACTTTACGATTCAGGAGAACCATGCAACGATGGTAATTCTCCAATATCTTACACAGTTACAGTAGATTCACTTGAAGCAGTTTTCAATAAGATGTATCAAGAAGATGATGGAGGTTATTACTACACTGAAGATAAATGGGTAATTCATGATATTTCAGAAATTGTTGAAATAGATGGAATGCTAATGTTTGGAGTTACTGGTAAAGAACAAGCAGATGGTTATGATTGTGGTCTTGAAACGTGGTATATTTTCCCAGGCCAGTCTACCTTTACTCCAGGACAATGTTTATTGTTTGAGAAACCTACATGGCATGCAGAATATGTTCCAAGTAATGATGGTGCATTATGGGCTCCAAATTTCCATGGTAGCCACACAATGTACTATACTTTCAGGAGATGAACGAGAACGATCAGATAATATATTTTCTAAATAAGTTGATTGAAC
>JAAZXP010000047.1 GCA_014240055.1 Methanobacteriota archaeon
TTTGCTTTTAGTTTATGGCAGTTTCTATAGTTTAGGCGTAAGTGCTAATTCCTTTGATTTTACCGTAGTTTCATTAATGTCCTTTTCAATTCCCGTTATTTTAGTGTCTTATCTTGTTTCTAATATATCTTGGTTATGGGATGGGCGTTATCCGATTCGTTATGGCCTTCAGGCAGGTGCAACCGGCTCCGTTATTATTTTGATTACGATATTAATTGGTTCTTATTTTGAGGATCCAAGTAAAGGTTTAGCTTTTGGACTTGGATGTATGGGTGGTTTATGGTATCTAACCTTGAGAACCCATGGAAGTGCACCTGCTAGGATTGCCTTTCCAGTGTCTTTGCTATCTCCAATTACTAGTTTATATTTTTTATGGGATGGTGGTTTGACTGAAGATTTTAATTTTGGGATTTTAGCTATTTTTGCATTATCCTTTGCCAGTCATTTTTTCCTTTTTTTAGTCGATTCACCATATAAAAAAGCAATTGGAGTTAGTGGAACAAAGCATATGTCTGCTTTCATCGAACATTTTTCAACGGGAGATGGTCGGCGTCTAACTAATGCAATAAGAGAAATATGTCAAACTATAGAAACTAAGAATAGTTGGATTTCCATCCGAAAAGAAGGTAAAACAGTAGCTTTTTTGGCAGTACCGGGGGTGCATCCAGGTCCTGTAGGAACTTTAGGTGGTTCTAATTTACCTTCGAAGATAGACTCAGTATTACCAGGTCTTGGTTTTGCATTTCATGGCTCTTCCACGAATGATCATAATCCTTTGAGAGATGAAGATTTAACTCGAATTGCAAAAGCTATGGTGTCTGCATCTGAAGATGCCACTTACAGCAATCACTCTTATCCTACTATTAAGGAAGGTGAAGTTCCTTCAGCATATGTTAGGGGTATTGGTAACGGAACACTAATTTTTGCCAAACCAGGAGATAGTGATGATATACTGCCTGAATTAGCAGCTCGTTTGGAAAGGCCATCATCTAGTGCAAATGGTAAAAGAATACTTATTGATTTACATAATCAAGAAGGTTGGGGCCGTCCGCCTTTAGCTGCTGGAACAAAGGAAGGAACTAGTTTAGAAATTTCAGCATCTAAGGCATTAGAATTGAGTTCTTTTTCTTCTAAAGGAAAATTAAAAATTGGAGTTTCACATATTCCTGGTGAAGATTTGTCAAGAGGAATTGGGCCTGGCGGAATTAGGGCATTAGTTATGGAAAATGATTGTCAGTCTGTGGAAAATAATCAACGTACTGCAGTTATGCTATGGGATGCTAATGGCCTAGGGCCAGGTATGAATGATGAATTGCAAAAAGGCCTCCACGGTTCGGTGGATGAGCTTCTATTGGCTACTACAGACAATCATTATGTCAATGTTAAACCAGGAGGGTTTAATCCGTTAATAGATTCAGAGGGGATTTTGCCTATTGCTAAACAAGCTTTAGAGGAAGCAATAGAAGATATATCTCCAGCAGAGTCTTCCATGGGTACTGTTTATGTTGATGGAGTAGAGATATTAGGACAAGGTAAGCAAGACAAAATTAGCGCAGCAGCTAACTCAATAATAGAGGTTGCAAGATACTCTTGGTTACCAATTTACTCGTCAGCGACTATGTTTTGTATAATTGTGTCGCCTTATCTCTAGGTCTGAATTTGAATAGAAATCTTAACACCATCTGGTATCTGAATTCTCATTAGTTGACGCATTGCTCTTTCATCTGCATCGATATAGATTAGTCTCTTATGTAATCGAGCTTCCCATCTATCCCAAGTCTCAGAGCCTTCACCATCAGGTGATTTTCTAACTGGTACTTTGAGTTTCCTAGTAGGTAATGGAATAGGTCCTGTCATACTAACTCCAGTTCTATCGGAGATGGTTTTGATTTGATCGCATACGCCATCTACAATATCGTGGCTTAAGGCATGCAATGAGATACAAGCTCTACTGGATGCCTTTTTTGGAGCCATGTGTTAGAGCTTAATCCCAGTGTTCTTCTACTTTCAGACACATACCGGCAGCTACTGTAGCTCCCATGTCTCTGATAGCAAATCTAGCTAAAGCTTTGTATTTTGACTGTTCTTCAATAGCCAACGGTTTTGTTGGTCTAATAAGAACCATTGCAGCATCTCCCTTCTTTAAGAAATCAGGGTTTTCTTCCGTGACTTCACCAGTTCTTGGATCCATCTTAGCAAGTAATTTTTCAAATGTACAAGCAACTTGTGCTGTGTGACAGTGGAATACAGGTGTATATCCTTGTGTTATCACATTAGGGTGATCCAAAATCATAATTTGAGCTTTGAAAGCACGAGCCACTGTAGGTGGGTCATCTTCAGGCCCTCCAACATCACCTTTTCTAATATCTTGGTGTGAAATACCTCTACAATTAAATCCAATGTTGTCACCAGGTACTGCTTGTGGAACTTCAGCGTGGTGCATTTCTACGGATTTAACTTCACCAACTTTACCACCTGTGTGGGCTGATGGTTTGAAAATCAATTTAGTACCTGCTTTGATAGTTCCAGATTCGACACGACCTACAGGAACTGCTCCAATACCTGATATCTTGTAGACATCTTGAATTGGTATTCTTATTTTTGCATCAGCTGCACCTGAAGGTGGATTGAGTTTATCCAGAGCTTGCATCATGGTATCTCCATTCCACCATGATAGTTCTTTTTTATCTTTAATGTTATCAGCTTTCCAACCTGATGCTGGAATAATGTTAACTTGTTCATCTCTGAAGCCAACCATTCCTAACATTTGTTTTACTTCTTTGACAACTTCCTTAAATCTATCTTCACTGTATGCTGGTTTTGTAATATCCATTTTGTTAACAGAAACAATCATCTGTTCAATACCCATAACCTTTGAGAGCCACAAGTGCTCTTTGGTTTGTGCAGCAATACCATCATCAGCAGCTACAACTAGAACTGCAGCATCTGCTTGCGAAGTTCCAGTAATCATATTCTTTACGAAATCTCTGTGTCCTGGTGCGTCTATGATCGTGAAATGTTTTGTATCAGTTTTGAATTCTTTGTGAGCAACATCAATTGTTACACCACGTTCTCTCTCTTCTTTGAGATTGTCCATAACGTAAGCTAATTCGAAACCAGCTTTTCCACGTTCTTCAGCCTCTTTCCTGTATTTATCAATCAAGTGCTGTTCAATTGCACCGCCTTCCAAAAGTACTCTACCTACTGTTGTTGACTTACCGTGGTCGACGTGACCGATGAATACTACATTCAAGTGTTGTTTTTGAGCCATTATTATTTCCCTCCATGGGATGGATGTGTCGGCAGGATAGGGGGTAAATAAAGGATTCCCCTCAAGTTGGGCTATATTGGGACTATATTGAACCTATATATAGGTGTAATTGGATTATTATATATGCGTTTTGACATAAAGGGTAATCCGTCTTATGGTGAAGTTGATGTAGATTTAGGTCCTAATGAGACCATTTTAATTGAGCCCGGAGCGATGTCTAGGATGTCTTCTAATCTTGATTCAAGTTTTCAAAGACAAGGTGGTTTTTTTTCAGCTATGTTTCGAAAGATGTTTGGCGGGGAAAGTTTTTTTCTAGGCAAATATTCACATCAGAATGGAGGGCAGTTAACTTTTGCACCTTCAGTTCCCGGGTCTGTTCAACATTATCAATTATCTAATAATAATATAAACATAATGGCTGGAGCTTTTTTAGCATGTACTCCTGGAGTAAATGTCAAAGCTAAGTTTGGAGGTTTTAAAGCACTATTTTCAGGAGAGGGGGCTTTTTTACTTGAAGCGTCTGGTGAGGGTGATTTATTTTTTAATTCCTTTGGCGGTATTGTTGAGAAGGAAATTAATGGAGATTTCATAGTAGATACAGGACATGTAGTAGCTTTTGAGCCTTCTTTAAATTATAAGATTTCAGGTATGGGTAATTGGAAATCAACAATGTTATCTGGAGAGGGGCTTGTGATGACATTTAGTGGCACAGGTAAAATATATTTGCAAACACGTACTATTGATGGTATTGCTTCTTGGCTTACTCCGAGGTTAATATGAATATAAAAATAGATAGTGAGGGGGCTTTTGGTTCTGCGGTAGTTAAACTGGAACCTGGTGAAAAATTTGTGTCGGAAGCTGGGGCAATGTATCGGGCGTCTTCCAATATGGATATTGACGTCGAATCTCGTAAAAAACAAAATGAAGGAATGTGGGGTGCATTAAAGGCAGGAATAAAATCGATGTTTGCAGGTGAATCATTCTTTTTATCCTCATATAGAACTAATGATAATCAATCAGGAGAGGTAGGCTTGGCACCAACACATCAAGGTGAAGTCCGTAAGATAACTGTTGGAAGTGAAACTTGGATATGTTCTGGTGGAAGTTATTTGGGATCATCGGGCAGTATTGAATTAGATACTCAATATCAAGGTATTTTGAAGGGAGGATTTAGTGGCGAAGGTTTAGTTTTTGTCAAGGCTTCAGGTGAAGGTGAGTTATTAGTTAATGGTTTTGGCCGTATAAGTGAAGTTGATGTTAGAGATGGTATAACAATAGACAATGGGCATTTGATCGCATTTACAGAAGGATTGGAATATACTATAGGAAAAGCAGGAGGGGGTTGGATATCCTCAATGATGTCTGGTGAAGGTTTAGTTATGAAATTTAGAGGTAATGGTAAGATTTTCGTTCAATCACATGATCCTGGAAGATTAGGTGGGGCCTTAGGTCCACTATTGCCAGCGAGGAAGAATTAATGAAATACGACATAATTTCAGCCCCTTCATATTCACTTCTAGAAATGAGTCTCAATGAGGGTGAATCAGTAGTTGTAGAACCAGGTTCAATGGCTTGGATGGATACTACAGTTAAACCTAAGACTGAAATGAAGGGCGGATTATTTTCAGGTATTAAACGAAGAATGGGTGGTGAGAGTTTCTTCCTTAATACTTATACTGCCGAAGGAGGTTCTGGAAAAATTGGTATTGCACCAGGTTACTCG
The DNA here is from genome assembly GCA_014240055.1 of Methanobacteriota archaeon. Classification (GTDB taxonomy): domain Archaea; phylum Thermoplasmatota; class Poseidoniia; order MGIII; family CG-Epi1; genus CG-Epi1. Next base: position 4,995 of record JAAZXP010000047.1, read on the forward strand.
GGGGACATAGTTGTCAAAGAATTAAATGATGAAACTCTTTACATGGAAAGAGGTGCCTATCTTTGTCACCTTGGAAATATTGAAACGAGTGCAAGCTGGGAAGGTTTTATGGGTCAATTTGCAGAGGGTATGCTTGGTCTAAGAGTAAGCGGTACTGGTCTTCTATTTTTCGGTTCTTATGGAGACATACAAGAAGTTGAAGTTAATGGTTCATATACAGTAGACAATGGATATGCAGTGGCTTGGGAGAGTTCTTTAGATTACAGTATAGCACGTTCTGGAAGATCGATACGCAGTTTTCTATTTTCGGATCAATTGATATGTAAATATCACGGTAATGGTAAATTATGGATACAAACTAGAAGTCCTAGAAATTTGGCAGCATGGGTTCACCCATTCAGACCAGTCCAAAGCAAGAGCGATTAATCTAAGAATAATTTTCAGGTCTTGGCATTTCGGCCTTCAAACCTTTACGCTTTCTTATGTCTTCAGTAATTCCATCAAGTAATTCTCTTGGCAATGTTTCATAGCCTGCGAATTCAGTACTCCAAAGAGCTCTTCCGCCAGTTGCAGATCTAATTTCACTTGCAAATCCAAACATTTCCTTGACTGGGGCCTTTGCAGTAATAATTGCCATATCACCTTCGGTTTCCATACCTGCGATTTCAGCTCTTCTTTGAGACATTTCGCCAGTAACAGATCCCATTAAATCTTGAGGGACATTAATGTAAACTTTTTGTTTAGGTTCTAGTAAAGCTACACCGGCTGAAACTAATGCACCATTAATTGCATTTCTAACTGCAGGTATAGTCTGTGCAGGTCCTCTGTGAATTGCATCTTCGTGAAGTTTAGCATCATTTAAGATTATTTTTACTCCCATCATCTTTTCATTAGCTCGTGGTCCTCTCTTCACAACTTCATTGAAGGCTTCAATTAATAATTCTCGAGTTTCAAATAAATTCTGAATACCTTTTGTTGCATCAACAAATACACATCCATTTTCTATACATAGAACTCCTCTCCCATGAACTTTAGTCCAGCCCATGTCGATTAGTTGCCTAGCGACATCTTTTGCTTTTTTAATATTTCCAGAAGGAATAGTTCCGTCTACAATAGCTTCTCGAATGTCTTCTTCTAATGGTTCGACAGTAATATAGTATCGATTGTGTTTGTTAGGTGATTTACCTTCAAAGTCTCCTGGTGACATCATAGCTACAGTTTCGCGATAAACAACAATAGGTGGTGATGTAGTAATTTCTACACCATGTTCATTTTTAATTCTATATTCAGTAATTTCCAAATGCAATTCTCCCATTCCTGACATTAAATGTTCTCCAGTTTCTAAATTACTATCAATTTGTATGGATGGGTCAGATTTAGCTACAGCGCGAAGAACTTCTACCAGTTTTGGTAAATCTTTGGTATGTTTTGCTTCGATTGCAGTAGTTACAACTGGATCAGAATTGTGAACAATTCGTTCAAATGGAGTCATCTCTTTATCTGAGGAAATAGTAGATCCTGATTGTGCATCTCTTAATCCAGATACTGCAATAATATTTCCAGCAGTTACAATTTCAGTTGCAATACGGTCACCGCCAACAAACATACCTACTGATTGGACTCTGTTCGCATTTGGCATTCCTGCAACGTACATCTGATCTCCTTTCTTAATGGATCCGGAAAATAATCGTCCGACTGCAATTTCCCCGGCATGCGGATCCAAAACAACCTTAGTTACCATAAATGCAGAGTCTCCATCAGCTTTGGCATTTACCATAGATTGACCAATTTCTTCTTCAGCTTCACCTCTCCAAATGTGTGGAATTCTATATTTCTGGGCAACGTTTGCTGAAGGCAATTTTTCAACAATCATATCTAATAACACTTCATGTAAAGGAGCGGCTTTAGCTAATTCTCTTTTCTGTTCCTTTTCCATGAATTCATAAATTTGTTTGAAATTGACCTTCTTTTTAGCCATGAATGGAAGTGAAGTAGCCCAATTATGATAAGCTGAACCAAAAGCTACAGTTCCAGCTTGAGCATCGACCATCCAGTCTTTCTTGAATTCATCAGGAACCATCCGAACTATTAATTTGTTAACTTCAGTAATTATTTTCCCGAATCGTTGCATCATGTCTTCCGGTGTAACTTGCAATTCTGCGATTAAACGATCAACTTTATTTATGAACAAAACAGGCTTAACTTTTTCTTTAAGGGCTTGTCTAATAACAGTTTCAGTTTGCGGCATAATACCTTCTACTGCACATACAACAATTATTACTCCATCCAGGGCTCGCATAGCTCTGGTAACGTCACCACCAAAGTCAACGTGTCCGGGAGTATCAATTAAATTAATTAGATAATCATTTCCTTTGTGTTCGTGAACCATGGACGCATTAGCTGCATTAATTGTAATACCTCTTGCAGATTCTTGTTCATCAAAATCTAACATAAGTTGTTTACCAGCCAAATCTTCAGACATCATTCCAGCTCCAAAAATTAGATTGTCAGAAAGTGTAGTCTTTCCGTGGTCAATATGTGCGGCAGTACCTATGTTTCTTATGTAGTCTAGCTTTGTGAATAAAGCGGTTGCACGCTTTATGTTGTCTTCTTTACGGCCCATTTTTAATCACTTTAGTTGTGTG
>JAAZXP010000048.1 GCA_014240055.1 Methanobacteriota archaeon
TAATAAATCGTTATAAGTATAAGTTTTATTTTCACTTGAATCATTCCCTTCCCAGATTAATGCAGGTTTATCTCCATATCCTCCATCTACATGTCTATCAATGCAATTATAGCTAGCATTTAGTTTTGCACCCTCAAACCATTTTACTTCAGCTTTATTGAAATTCCATTCCCATGTTTTGTCCCATTTTTTGAACCAAGAGATTCTCTCAGCCTGTTCAGCCCAAAATTCTTCAGGTTTATCAATGGAGTGTTTGTACTTTTTTTTATATTCTTCAATACTGCCAATATGAGCATTAGATTTTGCAGTATCGTCTGGATTGAATATTTTCATATGACTAATATCATAATGGGATGACGAACTAAAAGCTTTCTAGATTAATGTGTTTTTTTTAAAAGCATAAATCACAAAATACCCAATCCTTAGACCTCTGTGAGAGTATGCCTGAAATGTGGAGTTGAAACGCCGTTAACTGATCAGCTTTGCGATAGCTGTTTTCGCCAAAATTTTGAGCTTTCAAATATTTCACCCTCAGTAAATATGGTGTGTTGTAAAGCCTGCTATTCATTAAAAGTACCAGGTACCTGGCTTGAGTTTAGTGACTTAGAATCCTCTGTTTCTCATTTTGTTAGAGAATCGATAGATTGGAATTCAGAGATAGGAATCCCATCTTCCAGTTTAGTTCTTAATCAGTTAGATCCTCAAAAATTTAGAATAAATATAGGTTGTGAAGGTAAATACAAAGGACTTCAGTTAGACACTGAGCTAAAAACTGAAGTTCAAATAAAATTCCAAGTTTGTCAAACTTGCTCTAGGTTAGCAGGAGGTTATTACGAGGCAATTTTGCAAGTCCGAACAAAGCGCAAAAAGATTTTGAATACTGCCGTAGAAATAATATATGATCAAATTGAATCTGGCCCATCAGAGTTTTTTACAACTGAGTCCGGTCCAGTTAGAGGTGGTTATGATTTTCAACTGTCTTCCACAGATAAAGCTCGAAGTATTTCTCGTGATTTAATGATTAAATTGGGCGGCCATGTTACGGAAACAAACACACTAGTTGGCCGCAAAGACGGTCGTGATTTGTTAAGACATACCTTTGGCGTACGTTTACCAAGTATCGGCGTAAGTGATTATTTATTTTTAGATGATAAAATATGGAAAGTATTACGTATTGATAGGCGACGAACAAAATTAATCATGCTTTCAGCCCCCTTCCGTCAGAAGATGGTCGAGGTCGACACGTTGAGAAATGTACCTTTACTTGATTCTCCTGAGGAAGTTCAGGTAATAAGTCACCGAGATTCTGAATATCTTCTTTTAGATCCATTCACATTACAAACTGTAGAAGCAATATCGCCTAAAGATTGGAAAGGAGACAATGTTTTGGCACTCAGATATGGAGTAGAGACTTATTTTATTTGGGATTAAATTTCAAAATCTTCTAAAGTAGCTTGACCGCGTTGTCTTTCACCTTCAATAGGTAAGGGATAGTTTTCAGTGATACACCCTAGACAAAGATCTTTTTCCTTTTTTCCAATACTTTCCACTAACCCAGGTATAGAGACATATGCTACTGAATCAGCCCCAATTTCATTTTTTATTTCTTCTATAGTTCTATTTGGAGCAATAAATTCTTCTCTACTAGGCATATCAATTCCTAAAAAGCAAGGTGAGATGATAGGCGGACATCCAATTCTGAGGTGGACTTCTGTAGCTCCAGCCTCTCTCACTCTCTGTACAATTTTTCTAGAAGTATTTCCTCTAACAATTGAATCGTCTACCAATACTACTCTTTTACCTTCAACAAGTTCTTTTACAGGGTTTAATTTTTCACTAATTGTAGCCTTTCTTTCTTCGTTACCTGGTTGTATAAATGATCGATGTACGTATCTATTTTTGATTAGTCCTTCTCGATAAACAATATTAGATGCTTCCGAGAATCCAAGGGCGCAGGCAATACCTGAATCAGGTACAGGAACTATAATGTCGGCATCTAAGGGGGCTTCTTCCCATAGTTTATGGCCAATGCGTTGCCTAACTGAATAGGTTAAAACACCGTCAATTTTTGCATCAGGTCTTGCAAAATAAACATATTCAAACATACAAAATGCTTTATCTTCAGATTTAGTAATTGAGTGTGAGTTTATTCCCTTAGAATTAATGCTAATTATTTCTCCAGGTTCGACATCTCGAATAACATTTCCTCCCATGATCTCGATAGCAGAACTTTCTGAGGCTACAACAAACCCTCCTTCAATTTGCCCGACACACAATGGCTTTATTCCTAGCGGATCTCGAAATGCTAAAACTTCAGTATTATGCAATAAAACGATTGAATAGCTGCCAACAAGATTTTCCATTGTCAATTGAATTGATTTTGTTATACTGTGGCTTTTAGATAAATAATTAGCAATCATACGGACTATGATTTCAGAGTCAGTGTCAGACATAAACGCCCAGCCTGCATTTTCTTTTTCGTGCCTTAGTTTGTCTTGATTGGCAATATTTCCATTGTGACCTATGCTTAATTCTCCAGAGATTGTCGAAACGGTCATTGGTTGGGCATTTTTCACTGAAGATCCGCCAGCCGTAGAATATCTTACATGACCAATTCCAATGGTTCCATTATCAAATTCAGGGCCGAATTCATTTAATGCTTCACTAACGAGTCCCATTCCTTTTTGAGTGATATGTTCATTATCTGAAATTGTAATTCCAGCAGATTCTTGCCCACGGTGCTGTAAAGCTCTTAATCCTACTTGTAATAAATTCAGTACAGGAAATTCATTTACAATACCTAAAACTCCACATGCCTCCTTAAGTGGCATCAGTGTGTTTTAGCCCATTTATAGGTACGGTTTTTTGCACTTTCACCGAAACCACAAGATGCACATCGTTTCTTACGCATGTGATATGCATGTCGCCCGCACTTTCTACAAATAAGATGCGTTTGTTTTTGGCGTTTACCTTGTGCTGCAGTTCCTTTACTCATTTTTTAACCATGATTTCCCGAAAGCGATAACTCGGACCGTATCGGGGAGTTGTCGCACTTAGACGGGTTATAAAATAACTTGTTTTAACCCAAACCGATTGCTTTGTAATCAAAACCCGTTTCCTCCATCCTCTTTTGATTGAATCCTCTTCTTCCATCAATTACTACATTTCCATTCATTTCTTCCTTAATAGTTTCGTAATTTAGTTCAGTGTATTCTTTCCATTCTGTCATTAAAATAATACAATCAGTTTCTTTGATTGCATCCATTGCAGTTTTAGCCAATTCAATATCTATAAGTTCTTTAAAATTATCCATTCCCTTTGGATCATGTCCAATAACTAGTGCCCCTTTTCCAATTAACTCATTTATGACGACTTCACTTCTAGTCTCTCTTACGTCATCTGTATCTGGTTTGAAGGCTAATCCTAGAATGGCTATTCTTTTTCCTTTAATCACACCTAATCTTTCTTCAGCCATTTTTACTACATTGAGCGGTTGTATTTCGTTAACTTCCAAAGTTGCATTAAGCATCTTTGATTCAACTTTAATATTTTTTGATGCTGCAGACAGAGCTTTCACATCCTTTGGGAAACAGGACCCTCCAAAACCAGCTCCAGCTCGTAAAAATAAGGGAGAAATTCGACTATCAGAGCCCATTCCTTCAGCTACTTCTTCAAAATCAATGCCCCACTCATTTGATAAATTGGCCATTTCATTGACAAAAGAAATTTTAGCAGCTAAGAAAGAGTTAGAGGCATATTTGATAAATTCAGCAGTTCTAGGAATACATTTTTGCTTAGGGCAATTGTGCATTTCATATAGTTCTTCCATTTTCTTTAGTGCGATATCATCAGAAACACCCATCACAATTCTGTCAGGTTTTTGAGCATCTTTTACTGCGGATCCTTCTCTTAAAAATTCAGGATTCATTCCGATTCCTAATTGTTCTCTCTTCCACCCACTTTTTTTCAATATAGCTGGAAGAACCGTTTCTTCAGTTGTTAACGGAACAACGGTTGATTTCACGATAATAGTATGTTCACGTTCTTCCTTAGCTCTTAAAGCTCTACCAATCGATGCTGAAGCTGATTTAATATAACTTAAATCAATACTTCCATCTTTGTTTGAAGGAGTACCTACACAAATAAAAGTTAAGTCACTTTCTCTAATACAATTTTCAATATCTGTTGAGCCTCGTAGATTTTTGTTTTGCAATCCTGTTTTGATTAAATTTTCTAATCCCGGTTCAAAAATAGGCGAGATTCCATTATTTAAATCATTTATTTTACTTTCAATAAGATCTAAGCAGACAACTTTGTTTCCAACATCTGCCAGAGTTGCACCAGTGACTAACCCCACATATCCAGTACCCATCACAGTAATGTTCATTGTTTACGCCTTAGGGGAGTTACATAAAAGACCCTCCTATAGAAGTTTCGTGGTTACTAAGTTAGACCTTAAGAAACGAAGGCCAATAAACAAACGTGAAGCAAAATTATTCAATGATAAATTAAAGGCAGCACATGATATTTCTTTTTCTTTTGAAGCTGGTAAATTTGAAAAAGCCAATTCAAAAGATTTCGATGTAATTATTCAAAATGGATATATTATTGCGTTTTTAATAGATGATATACTTCATTTTACGGTAAGAGGCTTACTCTCTAATTTACCAGATAGCGGCTGGGTTCAGGTAGATATGGGTGCAGTTCGTTATGTTTGCAACGGCGCCAATGTGATGTCTGCAGGTATCAATGATGTTAGTTCAGAAGTGATTAAAGGCCAATATGTTTGGATACGTGAAGAAACACACCATAAACCTCTAGGAGTTGGCAAAGCCTTGTTAGATGGTAAAGATATGTTGGCATCTAAACAAGGTAAAGCAATAGAAGCACTTCATTATATAGGAGACAAAGTTTGGGAATATGGCGAAAAAGACTAAAGTTTAATATTTTAGCTACAAGAGGGCATTATACGACATGAGTAAAATTTCACTATTTTTTGTATTTGCATTATTTTCATTTTTTCTAATTGCAGGTGGTTCAGCCAAGGGGGAAACTTTTGCTTCAGTTGATTTGTATATTTCAGGCCAACCCAATGGTCAACTAAGGATAGATGAGCCTTCTGGTTCTAGTACTGAAACCATAGTTATTGCTGATGGAGAATCAGGTCAAGGTACTTTCCAAGAAGTAGGTCGTTGGACTACAACTTCTCTTCAGGCCGAATCAAATGTTTCAGGTGAATGGTCTGGTAAAGCATGGGTTTCATCTAACCGGGATGCTACAGTTACTCTTAGATATACTATAATACAAAATGATAACAATCTTGATGAATTTGAATTTTCAGGAGATGTTAATAGTGGAGAGACTGCTCAATTAGCTGGCTCTAGTGATTTTTCACTTCAAGGATTAGATGAGTCTTCTATCACGCTTCTTGTGGAAAGTAGTTGGACTGCTCAGCCCGGTTCGGCCCCCCCACCTCCGACGGAGGGGAACACCACAATTACATTTGATTATGGAACTGGTTCTTCGGATACTAAAGTTACAATACCAATTAGTCATTTACGGATGTCAAGTGGTTCATCGCCTTCTTTAGTAACAGGTCAAAGTGAATTTTATGTATATGTTGAAATATCGGACGTATTTGGTGTTGACGATGTAATATCTTTGAGTAAAAGTGATTACAGTATGCAAATGGGACCTAGTGGAGAATCTTCATGGAGTTCCAGTGTTGATAAGGTTTCAGACAAAGGAGATTATGTTGAAGTTAGATTTCTTTGGTCTTTTGAAGGTCAGACTTTACCGGCTGGAGAGAATACATACAATATTGAGGTTGATACGACAGATCTTCTTAGCGATTTATCCTGGTCTAAGAATCTTCAATCAATGATTTATATTGAACCTGAGCCAGACGCTGAGATTGAAGCAATTACGAGCACTTCTAAGGTAGTGGAATTTGGAAAAACTGCACTGTATACTTTGTCTGTACGTAATAGTGGTTCAGGAAGTGATGAATTTATCATAACTTATGATAATAATGATAATTGGGATGTTTCAGTAGATATCTTTGATTTGACCTTGGATGCTGGAGATAGTCAAAATATAAAAATAGGGGTAATGCCTTCGGAATCAGCTTCAGATGGTCAGGAATCTCCAACTATTATTACAGTTACAGCAGCATCGGATTCGGGAGTTTATGATTCAGTTACATTGGTTACTACTGCTAAAGAGCCAGAACCCGATTTTGATTTTTCGATAATTATTAATGAGCTGGATAACGAAAATTATGATTACAGTAGTGACACTTTCATAATTAAAGATAGAGAGCCTCTGGAAATTTCATTCACAGTAACTAATTTGGGCAATGAGCTCAATAATTTCAATTTGAAGTTTACTTCAACTGATAATGCTTTTAGCAGTAACTTTGATAGAAGCTCATTATCTTCTGTATCTCCTAATCAAAATGAAATCGTACTTCTGACTTTAACTCCTCGTGATGATTACTATGGGACTAATACTTTCGTTGAAATAGAGGTTAATTCAGGCGGTGATTCTAAAACAAAGATGGAAACCCTTGAAATATTTTTAGAGCAAAGTGGTAACATAATAGGTAACTCGAATCTTAAATTAGAAACATCTTTGGACAACTCATTAACTCATACTTTACAAATATCTAATTTAGACATTGATGAAGCTAATCTTATATATTTTGGTGTATCAGGAGTTAGTTCTGATGACAAATTGGCTGAAACTTGGGTTAGCTTTAAGAACAAAGATGGGAAGGCTATTGCTTATGGTTCATTTTTGACTTTGTTGCCTTCACAAACAACAGATGTAACAGTTATGATTTCAATACCTTCTAGTGCAGATACTGGCTCATACGAGATTAGTATCTGGATGGAGAATGATCAAAAAATCCGAATATCAGAACAATATAAATTTAAGATAGTAGCTACTCCTGCTGAAGAGTCTACAGAATCAAATTTACTTGTCTACGGTGTACTTACTACGGCACTAGTTGGAGTGATACTTTACGGCTATCGTAATTTCAATACCTATGAGGATGAAGATTATGATGATTATGACGAATTAGAAGATCTTCCCGAGTTTATTGATGAATTTCCATCCCCAGCAGAGAATTCAGTTCCCGAGGCAATTCCTCAAGCTGTAGTTCCTGAGCCTGTTGCTCAGATGGCAGTTTCTGAGGCAGTTCCTCAAGCTGCCATTGCAGAACCCATTCCAGATGTGGCAGCTCAACCAATGCAGTCAGAAACTCCAGAGAAACCAAAAAAGAAATGGTTTGGTTTATTTGGCAAATCAGATTCAGTTCCAGATACTCAACCAGTAGCAGCAGAACCTGTGATGGCTCAACCAGTAGCAGCAGAACCTGTGATGGCTCAACCAGTAGCAGCAGAACCTGT
>JAAZXP010000049.1 GCA_014240055.1 Methanobacteriota archaeon
AATATGGCATTGTGAAAATGGAGAGGATGAAGGTAAAATAATGCAAAAGGCTTTTCAAAAAATCCACCCCTCTGTAACTGTGGATATGCATGAATTTGGAGGTGCGGGTACTATCATTTTCCAAGTAGCAGCACCACAAAACCCTGTAACTCATCCAGATGTACTGACTGCTTCTTATGTTTTAGAAACTGACGTTATTGAAGCTGTCAATGAGGAATGGGGTTTTGGAAGTGTTACTAATTATCCTCCAACTACCAGTTCCCAAGATTCTAGTATTCATCGTAACCATTTTGCAGTACATGGTTCTGTAAGTTTATTATTTGAATCTGCCGTTTCAGAAGAATACTCGGAGAGAGTTAGGCTACAAAGTTGGGCCGCTATTGCTGTAATTGATGAAGTGGCTGATGATCCAGATTATTATTTAGATGCAAGACAATCTTCTGATGAGGAGGGGCAAGAAGGTAATGATATCGTGTATGCTTACTTGTTTGAATGTAGTGATCCGGCAACTACTGAAACTCTCCGAATTCTGAAAGATCATGGATTCGATGTTGGCTACAAGGCTGGCGATGAAAGTGTGACTTCTATACACTATGAAACTTTTTTACCAAAAACAGGCTTTCTGAATGGGACTGCTCTAGTTCCAATGGATCAAATTGGATGGAGAATGATTACTGAATTAATGGAATATACTTCCGCTAAAGATCAGCATTACACCAATTCTCCTAAAGATAGAGGTCAAGATGCATGGAGAGCTCTTGAATCTGTTGACTATATAGTCAATAATGAAATTTGTTGAGTTATCCCTAAATAGGATTAATTTTACTTGTTAGTATGGATTGGATTAACCTGTTAGGTAAAGGGCTTTTTTCTGGAACTGTAATTGTAGCTGCAAGTGAACTTGCTAAGAAATCAACTATTTTTGGTGCATTTGTAATTTCGTTACCTCTTGCAAGTATTATGTCAATGACTTGGCTGTATAACGATACGAAAGACAAATCACAAGTTGCTGATTTTGCTGAAAGTATTCTTTGGTTAGTCATTCCGTCAATGGTTCTCTTCCTAGTTTTACCTACTTTGCTAAGGAGGGATTGGGAATTTGAATATGCAATGGCTGTTGGAATAATGATGACTATCTTAGCTTATACCGCAGGAGTTGGTCTTGCTAAATATCTTGGAAATGTTTCGTAGTGCTTAAATAACGCAGATATTGTGAAATATTATGGAAGAAAGCCTAGCTTTAATGATTGTTGGCGGAGTTTTATCTCTTATGGGGGTTTTAATGAATGTAAACCCTATAAAATTCGATGAAGACCTTTTGGGGGCACTTGAAGGTAAACTAAGCGATAGGGAAAATATGCTTAGAAATTTCGGAGCTCAGCTTAGGACTGTAATCGGGGCTTTGGCAATTACTCTTGGAATTATTGCAATTTATAACAGAAACTTGGCAACAAGTGATGCTGAAAATTTATTAGTTTCTATGGGTGTTGGGTTCATCCTTTTGATGGCAGTTGTAATTGCTGGACACTATAGAGGATTTGTTGATCGACTAATCATACCTCCACTTGTTATTTTCAGCGTACTGACTACAATCTGCTTCTATGCTGGATTGATGTAATTGGCGTTACCTCCAAAAGATCACCCTCGATACAAGTCACTTTTAGCAAGAGAGAAATTGGTAGAGGCTTCAGATGTTGTAGCTAAGCAAGGACTAATTGCCCATGGAAGAGGAGAGGCATTTGATTATCTATTAGGAGAACAAACTTGCCTGCCTGCTTTAAAGTCAATCAAAGCTGCTTGTTCTGCTATTCTTTCAGCTAAAAACCCAGTAATTTCGGTAAATGGAAACGTTGTTGCTTTAGCTGCTAGAGAAGTTGCAAGATTGGCTGAAGTTAGTGGAGCTAAAGTCGAAGTTAATTTATTCCATAGAACTCCTGAAAGAGTTAGTGGATTGACTAAGCTGATGAAAGATGTAGGCATTGATGCTTTGGGTGAAAATGCAGATGATGTAATACCGGGATTAAGTTCTGAAAGGGCTAAATGTTCTTCTGATGGCATTGGTTCTGCCGATGTTGTTATTGTTCCATTAGAAGATGGTGATCGGTGTGAAGCTTTGGTTAATATGGGAAAACAAGTTATTGCTATTGACTTGAATCCATTATCAAGAACTGCTCAAACTGCGCACATTACTATTGTTGATGAAGTAACTAGGTGCTTGCCGTTACTATCTGATTTTATCAAAGAGAAAAATGGTCTTGATGTCTTTGACAATAAAGAATGTTTAAGGGATGTTTTAAATTATATTTCAGATAGGTTAAAATCTTGAGTGTTCTTAATATTCTATTCGTAGGGAGTGATGATGTCGCCCGTTCTATTGCTAAGAAATCAGATTCTCGTGATGTTGATAATTATATCTATAAAGATTTAAAAGAAGATAGCTCCTTTTCTACTATTTCTATCATTAGACCAAAAAATTATCCAGAAAAACCAAAACCATTTTTTGCTTCTTTAACTGTTTCTGATTTTGGTATTGTTGAAGTCAATAATGTTGATGCCGCTTTCGGCGAATCTATCGTATCAATGGCTAGTGCTGGAATACAAGAGGGTTTTGTAATTATCAATCCTGCAGAAGGAGGGTGGGTTGATGAATCTCAAGTGAAGGGTTTACTAACCCAAGCCGGTCTTGAAAACTGGAGTTTTATTGAGAATGATGGAATTATTATCAGAGAAAAGTTGATTGATGTCCTAAATAAAATAAAACCCCATGATGAGTCTGGATTTGTTGTTGCAGTAGATCAAGCATTTACTGTGAAAGGAGTGGGGTTGGTCGCGATAGGTCATGTTCAATCGGGAAAATTAAATAAACATAGTGACGTGATTTTTGCAGGTTCAGAAGGAAGTGCTGTTGCTCGCTCACTACAGGTCATGGACTTGGATGTCGATGTTGCCCATGTTGGAGATCGAGTTGGTCTCGCATTGAGGGCGAGTGGCTCCTTTAGAGACGATTTACTAGGAAGGGGCTCTATATTGGCAGACAGTACTGAACGCTTTGAAATACAAAAAAAATCTAGCTTTGAATTGAAGAAAGCCGCTTTTCAAAAGCACGATCTTGTAGAAGGCGACGTTATTCATTTGTGCTCCGATTTCCAATTTATAGTAGGCAGAATTACCAGTGTCGGAAATTCAATTGAAGTAGAATGGGATTCGCCTATTGTGATAAACAAAACATCAAAAAGAAATTCGCTAATTATTCAATTAGAATCCAAGCCTAGGATTATGGGTTCTGCGAAAATAAATGCAGAATAAGTTTTCTTATTATGTAAGCACCTACAAACTATATATACTCAAAAAACATTTAAGATTTAAGGTGTTTTTTGTTAAATCGACGTAATTTTAGAATTATTGCTTTTGGTCTTACTCTCTATTTTTTTATAACAAATATAGTCATAGGCAACTATGTTTTGAATGCTGGAACTTGGGGGGGCGGGCTAAAATTCCTTACAAATTGGAATTTATTACTTAATTTCATTATTGCTAGTTGCGCATTAATTAATGAAAGGGATTCAAAGTTTAATTCATATTATTTTCTATTGCCTGGTTCAATGGTTTTGAACGTTTTAGTTTTTCTTCTCTATTGGTTAATCAAACTTTTCGGGGGCTTTGGAGCTGCTGAAAGTGGTTGGACTATCTTCAATGTGCTTAAAGATTATTATATGCATTTTGGAACTTCCATATTTTTATTTGTAGAAGTACTTTTTTATTCAAAAGCATTCACTAATTTGAAAAAAGAATATTCTGTTTTTACTTTTGTTTTCATAGCATACATTGTCTGGATGGAATTCTTTGTTCAAGTAAATAATGAAATACCTTGTGGATCTGTTTCGTGTGGCTTTCCTTACCTCTTTCTAAATGATCTTAATAATGTGGGCCGAATTATTTTCTATCTCATTGTTTGGATAATGGGCAATCTTTCTTGGATTGGTTGTAGAAAATTAGTCAAGGGCCCTAGCCACTCTTTATTTTAGATTATACGCCATTATTTCTTCCCAATTATCAGGCTTAGGGGGCCATCCTTCCGTCATGTATGTGTAAAATTCTTTTACGTCTTTGACTTGTAAAGCTTCATTGTCTTTCATTTCTTTCGATATTGTAGAAAATTTATCTTCAGAATCTATTGCATGAACTGCTCCAACATGATTAGGATAAACTTTAGTGTCTCCAGGTAATTGTTCCAATCTTCTCAAACTATTGTAAAGCATTTCTGTTTTTTCACGAGGATCGCCACCTAAATCTATCCGACCTACATCTCCAATAAACAAGCAATCTCCTGATAATAAATTATCTTCAACTAAGTAACAATTGTGATCATAAGTATGCCCGGGCGTATACAGTACTTTCAATTCGGTATTTCCTATTTTTAAGATATCGCCATCTTTAGTTCCTACTTTTTTACCTTTGTATTTTGTTATTTCACTTTTGACAATTCCGTCTAATCCGTTTTCTTCTGCAAAATAACCTGATGCTGATTTACGATCAGCATGAGTGTGAGTATCAATTACATATTTTACAATTGGGAATTCTAATCTTTTCAACTCTTCATGAATATCTTCTTCGAATCCCTCAAATGAATCTACTATTGCACATTCTCTTCTTTTCTTACAGAAAACAATATAAGAAACACAACCAGTTTCTCCTAAAATTAGTTGTGATAAAGTAGTCATATTATATTTAATAATAAAAGAATAGTACTTATAAGACACACACACCCCTTCTTCCTATGGAACTATCTCTCCGTTCGGCGGCTTATTTTTGTTGTTTTTTTATATGATATTTTTTTGAACCAGTTTCCAGTGGAAGCAAAGGTGTCTGACAAGTTTCTTTTATCTCTTCCTTATTGAATGATAGAATGGAAGAGAAGAAAGGCACCTTCAAAGAATGTTGTTTTTTTGTTAAAACTAACACTGAAAAATTAGATCAAGGAACTCTTTTGAAACTGTATTCTTACTACAAACAAACAACAAAAGGAGACGCAACAGGCGCAAGACCAGGCATTCTTAGTATGAAAGCTAGAGCTAAATATGACGCATGGGCAAATCTTTCTGGAATGACTAAGGAAAAAGCACAAGAAAAATATATTGAAGTAGTACAGAAATTAACAATTGTAGAACAGGCTCCTTCTACTTTTGAAGATAAGCACTCTCTTGCTAAGAAGATGCTCAATAAGGCCTTGGATCCGGTGGAATATCTTGAAATTAAAGAATTGTGGAAAGTACACTCTATTGCTGAAGATAATAGAGACATTGAAGGATTAATGTCTACATTGACAGAAGATTGTAGGTATGAGATTCCGCAAATTGGAAAGACATATGAAAACAAAGAAGGAGCAACTCAATTTTATCATGATTTACTAGGGGCCTTTCCAGATATTGTGTTTAACTTAACGCAGATATATATTAGTCCACAAGGAGTAGTAGAGGAAGCAACAGTAAAAGCAACACACGAAAAAGATTGGTTGGTAATTCCTGCTTCAGGAGAGCCTGTTGAATTTGAAGTCGCTATTTTCT
Organism: Methanobacteriota archaeon; assembly: GCA_014240055.1. Taxonomy (GTDB): domain Archaea; phylum Thermoplasmatota; class Poseidoniia; order MGIII; family CG-Epi1; genus CG-Epi1. Next base: position 5,565 of record JAAZXP010000049.1, read on the forward strand.
TTCCTTGGGACTCCAAAGTAAAAAGATTTAAGGGAGAAAGAGTTTACTTTAATTTTGATAGAAAATTCTACAAAAAGTATGGGATGGAACCACCATTTCCCGAGCTCAAAAAATAATGGCAGCAAAATTAAATCAACCGGAATACGAGCTTATTGAGAAAGATGGTAAAATCGAAATTCGTGAGTATTCAAAGTATGTAATTGCAAAAACATCTATTAAACAGATAGAAATGAATCAAAATAATAATATGTTTAGAACATTAGCCAGTTATATTTTCGGGAGCAATTCTAAGAATCAGTCGATTCCTATGACCGCCCCTGTTATAACACAAAGTACCAATACCAATTATGACATGATTTTTTTTATGTTAGATGCTCAAAAACCAGAAGAGTTACCTACTCCAAATGATCAAAGAATATCTTTAGAACAGATGGAAATAGGAAAAACAATATCTATTAGTTTTGGTATGTGGGCAACGGAAAAAAGAATTCAAAATTATAAAGAAAAATTAGACAATTATATCAACCAAAAGAAAATCCAAGTTCAATCGCCATTAATGGTTGCCCAATATAATTCCCCTTGGGCTTTACCTCCTTTTAGGAAAAATGAACTACTTTACACAATTGAATGATTATTAAAAAATCTCCCGATTAAACTAAAACCCCCACCCAATAGGGAGCTATGGCGACGGCCGTACATGAGTTAGAACAGATAGCTGAACAAATTTACAAGCAACTAAGCACTGGTAAAATACCAGAGATGTCAATTCCTACAAGAAGTAAGAATAACATAATCTTTGATGAAAAAGATAAAGTTTGGAAATATGGCAAATCTGAAACAACAAGAACTGCGAAAAAATTAGATGGAGCCTATATGCTCCTCAGAACAACTTATCTTTTAGATTTTATTCGAGAGATGTCGAGTCAAAGTAAATCTTCAACTTTAAGAGAATTGTATTATATTTCTGAAGCTTGGGAGTTAGGAAAATTTCACGCACAAGATGAATCTAACAAATTAATAGAAGATTTAGAAATCATTACGCATTTCCAGAGAGAAGATTTTAAAATTAGACCAGAGGACGATGGCGCTAAAGTTTTAGGAGATGTAACGATTACTGAGATAAATCGTAAGGGAAATCCTATGAGAATAAATTGCCGTGATGATGTAGGCGATACTGGCTACAACATACCTTACAATGTCGAAGATACTAAGATCACATTTAATGATTTTGGAAATTCGAAATGTATTATCGCCATAGAAACAGGAGGAATGTTTGATCGCTTAGTGGAAAACGGATTCGATGAAACTCATGACGCAATTTTAGTTCACATCAAAGGCCAACCAGCTCGCTCAACTCGTCGCTTTTTACAAAGAATGCATAAAGCCTCAGGACTTCCACTACTTTTGTTCACAGATGCCGATCCGTGGTCTTATCGGATTTACAGTTCAGTTGCCTATGGAGCTATCAAAACAGCACATATATCTCATATTTTAGCCACCCCCTCTGCAAGATATCTAGGAGTAACACCTTCT
>JAAZXP010000004.1 GCA_014240055.1 Methanobacteriota archaeon
TATTTACACCAGGTGAAGGAAGCGACCTAGAGTTATTACAAACCACTTTTGAGGGGCGATCAGGACCTCCTTGAGATCGAGGGAGAGCCCCATCTCCATCAGCATCATTTGTAGTAGGTACTCCTGCCGCAGCTTTTACTATTTCCAATCCTTCTCTTACTACTCCAAATACGGCATAACCGGGGTCATCTTCTAAAGTTCTATTTCCATTATCTAATCCGTGCTGAGGAGTATCGCAGATATAAAATTGGCTTGATGCTGAATCAGGGTCGGTACCTCTAGCCATTCCAATAGCTCCATTAATATGTGTCAAATTTTCATGTATTTCTAATGGAATGGTATTATCTGAGCCTCCATCTCCACATGTTGGATTAGTTCCAGGATAAGCTATGACTTCAGTGCATGAAGGATCGCCACTTTGTATTACAAAGTCGTTAATAATTCTGTGAAAGAAAATGCCATCATAGAAACCTTGTTCAGTAAGGCCCACAAAATTTTCTACAGTAACTGGAGCCCAATTCAAAAAGAGTTCTAGTACAATTTCACCTTCAAAGCTATTTCCTCCTCCCGTTCCTGGCACGTATGTTAAATTAATAACAACAATTGGATTTCCCACAAACGATTCTTCCATTGGGCTTGCATCTGCCTTAGCTGTGGGCGTGAAAAGCATCATTGTTAGTAGTAGAATTAATATTCTCACATAATGCCTATTTTTGGCTTCTTTATACGATTATAGTATAGAGGAAGTCTTAAATCCACATCAAATTAAGAATAGTATGGATATTAAGGTAACTGAGATGGCAAAATCGAGATTACACGAAATGGGAGTCTCGGAGGATGTTTTTTTACGAATAGGAGTCAAATCTGGAGGGTGCTCAGGTAATACATATGATGCAGTTCTAGATGATAGCATGCAGGAATTTGATGATGTTTATTACACAGATGATAAACTTCGTATTGTTTCAGATAAAATAAGTTCAGTACACTTGGACGGCCTTACAATTGATTTTTCTAATGACTTAATAGAACCAGGATTTAGACTAACAAACGGTAATGCACAAGGATCTTGTGGTTGTGGTTCGAGTTTTAGCACTGAACCTAAAGTAAACACAGAAACTAGTTTCTCGGTATAAATATGGTAATAAGTCCAATTTCAATATTAGGTGGAGAATCAGTCTATTGCATTAATGAAGCTCAGATGCGTGATGCTCAAAGGTTAGCGAATGAAGATGCAGAATCTTCCAAGAAGATACAATTTCAACTTAAAGAAATAGAAACAAATTTCTCCCGTAATGAAAGAGCAGCTTTAGCCTTTACAATAATTGAAAATCTTCGTGAAAATCGCGAAAAATAATTATGGAAGAATCTATTAATGTATTGGGAGGTCCTTTAGAAACATGTTCAGTAGATCCAATAACTGGTTGGTTTAGGGATGGTTGTTGTAATACAGATAATAGCGATTTTGGAAGGCATATTGTTTGCGTAGTAATGACTGATGTATTCCTTGCATTTTCTAAAGGTGCGGGAAATGATTTGAGTACTCCCAATTCAGGTTTTCCGGGTTTGAAAGAGGGTGATCGATGGTGCCTTTGCCTATCTCGCTGGGTAGAAGCTTATGATGCCGGAATGGCTCCTGAGGTAGTTTTAGAAGCTACACATGAGTCTGCTTTAGATATGGTTGATTTAGAAAAATTAAAAGAGTATGCTTACAAAGAAGATTAATTTATTTGTGTAAATCTTTTCTTGTGTCGTTGTCAGTTCCCCAATTATTTACAAATTCTTTAGTTTTTTCATACATTTCTTCAAAAGAATCCCAAATGTATAAGATTGGTTGATATTTTGTAACATCGTATGGTTGTATTTCCATCTCTTCAAAATTAGGTTTTCTATATTCGACTTCACCAGATGCACATGCATGTTCCATTTCTCCGAAGGAAGACAGTAAACCAGGTCCAACTGCTTTGACTTGTCCCTGTTCTCGACATGCTCCAAATTCAAGTACAAACCAATAGATAGTTCCTAGGCGCTTTATTGCTTCTTCACTATTTGTTCGCATGTCAGCCTCACCGAATAGAATATTCAATTCAGCCCATTCAGGAACTCCTAGCATTGCAGTATGCCCTACTAATTCATGTACAACATCTGGTTCAGGTGTATAAAATGGTCTTGATGAATGTCTAATATATTGCGTCGATAAAAATACTTTATTTGCCAGAGCAGTATGGAATGTTTTAGGGTGAACTAGGCCACCGACTGGTTCCTGTCTAAAACCCGTCATATTTTGTAATGTTTCACTTACTTCTTGTAATTGTGGTATTCTATCATTTGGTAAACCTAGTTTTTTGGCATTGTCTAGATATTGTTTACAGGCATATTTTTCATGAACTGGAGCTATTCTTTCCATTATTGCAGCCCAAACAGCATCTTCATCTTCAGAATAAGGTGCATGTGGAATTTTAGTATTTCTTCGTTCTTCCATGGTCATATCGTTCCATTCCATTGCAATTTTTGCAATTTCATTTCTTCTTGAACGATATCCTTCATCTTTGAATCCCGGGTGGTCGGGATCTAGTTCTACGAAAACATTTCCTCCAACTATCTTTACGGCTGAATTTGCTTCATCCGTTTCTTCACTTACTCCTTCAGTTGGTCCATGCATCTAGTATCACTAAGATGTCAATAGCAGGACATAATAAATGCATTGTTATGATAAATATCAGCTTTAATACCTATACTTATTTATGCCTTCTAGATAACTTAAGAATATGGATATAGAGCAGGAAGACCGAACATTGAAAATAATTATGTTTTTGTCTGTAATCGGTTTGATTGATTCTATTTATCTATCTTATTTACATCATCTTGTCGCAGGAGGTGGCGGATGTCCAACTCAAAATCTTCCAGGCTTGGATTGTGGAATTGTTTTAGCAAGTGAGCAGGCTAAATTCTTTGGAATACCTGTAGCATGGTTAGGAGTTCTTGGTTTTATTGGATTATTTGGTTTATCTTTAGATCGTTATCTCAATATGGATCAGAATCGAACTCATTACAACATTTTATTATTGCCTATAATTGGATTGATAGGTACCGGATTTGGTATATATTTAACATATGCTGAGGCCTTTATCATTCATGAATGGTGTCCTTTCTGCTTGGTAGCTTTTGGATTGACTTTGGCAGCAACCTTTTTTTCCCTTAGGGAATACGGTGTTGACTTGAAAGAATTATTTGGAGATAAATAAATGGCATCGAAACGAAGGCGTAAGCTAGAAAAAAAGCAATCTGAGGCTGGTAATGACCAAATTGCAGCTAGACGTGAGGCATTTAATGACAATTTGTGGAAAATAGGTTTACCTATCGGAGTAGCAATTGTATTAGTCACTGCAGTTTATTTTGGATTTTTTTATGAATTAGGAACTCCAAGTGCAGACTCCTGGGAGTTCGAAGAGGCTGAGACTGGAGTGGTCTATTCATCTGAAGATTACTATGATAATGGAAAGTTAACCTTTGTTGAATTTTTCCATAGCGATTGTGGTCACTGCCAAGAACAAACGGGTCCACTGAAAGAAATTTATGAAGAATATGGGAAAAATAATACAATTGATATGTTTTCGATTGGTGGTTATAAATTAAGTCAACAAGATACTAAAAATGATATTAAGGATTTTAAGTTTAAATACACTTTACTTTGGCCTCACTTACATGACACTAATGGTGAATTAATGAGAGATTATGGCTTCACATCATACCCTTCGATGGTACTCATTAAAGACGGCGAGATTGTCTATACACATAGTGGTCAGTTATCATATGATGAGCTTTCTAAGGAAATTGAAAAATATAAATAGATAAAATATGATAAATAAAGCAGCTTTAACATTTGTAATAACAATTTTATTTGCTTTTACAGGTTGTATTGATAATTTGAAAGGTTCAGATCCTAATGCTTTTTGGGGTGATGATTGCTCAGATGAATCTTCAGACTGTCCCGAAGGTCCAGCACCAGCTTTTGTTTTAGTGGATCAAAATAATACAGCTGTCAATCTATCTCAATTCGAGGGTAAAATAGTAGTTATGACGTTTGTTTTTACTAATTGTCCGGACATTTGCCCAGCTGTCACTTATCAAATGAAAAAATTATCAGAGGAGCTTGGTGACGCTTATGAAGAATCCGTAGTTTTCCTTTCCGTAACTGTAGATCCTAAAAGAGATACTCCTGAAGAATTAGCAGCTTTTGCATCTAGCTATAATGCTAATTGGCAGTTTTTAACAGTAAATTCTACATTTCCTGATAATCATATGGATGCAATGTGGAGCGATTACAATGTTCAGGTTCTAGTAGAACCAGATGCTTGTTCTGGCTACGGCCACTATATGGAAGGATATGATGGATGTCATTGTAATCCGGGATACATGCAAGATTCGAATGATACTACCTTTGGAATGGATGTTTGTATTTCAGATCCAAATTATGAGTTTACAGATTTAGTTTTTGACGAAGGGAGTATTGAATTTCAAATAATGTCTGCATTAGATCTTAGAGCGGCATCTAATGGAATTATTACTGATGAAAATGCAATGCTTGGAATAGAAACCTTAATTTCACAAACTTTTGGTTCTCAGTGGAATCTTAATGATGTTGAGGGGAATGAACACAAATCCAAAGATTATTACAAACAGAATTTGACATTAATTGAATTTTTCCATACAGACTGCGTACATTGTCAAAATCAAATTCCAGCATTGAAAGAATTCTATTCTAATTATTCATCTGAAGTAAATCTATTGTCTATAGGTGGCTATAGTATGGGTAGTAATGGAGATAATTTAACAAAGTTACAAGACTTTGTTTCAGAGCATAACACAACATGGCCCTATCTTTATGACGACGAATATTCTTTAATTCAAGCTTTTGGGCATAATTCTTATCCAAGTTGGACTCTACTTGCAGGAGACATGGAAGAAGGTAAGGCACAAGTTGTAGCTAAAGCCTCTGGAAGTCAAACATATGACCAATTAGTGGAACTTGTTACTAATTTTACAGAGCCTATGAATGTTAGTATTCCAATGACTCAAATACTTGATAATCTTACACATTGGGAGAAAGGACATATCTCCAATGAAACTATGATAGAATATATTTCAACTTTCTTAAATTATGGTTCTTTAGAAACTGTAGATGATTCTGAGGTATATGGAGTTAGTCACTCTGCTAGATTGTACATTATAGATCAAGAAGGTAATTTTAGAGTACTTTGGAGAGGCTATGAGTGGACTTATGCTTCTTTGTATCACGATGTTGTACTTCTTCTTTAGGAAAACCCTAATACCCACTTATTCAATAAGGTAGTATGTCACTCCTATCTTTTACAGAGGAAAGTTTGGTTTTTTTTGATAACGAATTTAGTTATATTAGCATAATTGGTGCGAGTATTTCGGTTTTTCTTGGCATTGTGATGACACAATCCGGTTTTGACAAAATATTTAATTGGGAAGGTGAGTTAGATTTCATTACTGGGAAGTTTGCTAAGACACCTTTAGCTAATTTTTCGGCATTTGGTTTAATACAAGTAACAATATTTGAAATATTATCAGGTGTATTGTCCATATTTGGCTCAATTATGGCCTTATTTTACAATGATTATTCTTATGGAATAATGGGTTTAATTTTAGCTGCTTCATCTTTAGCCATTCTAATGTTAGGTCAAAGGATATCAAAAGACTATGAAGGAGCTGCAGTCTTAGTTCCTTACTATATCTTAACTATGTTTGGATTATTTGTTTACACTCAGCTTTAGAAACCACAAATTGTAGCTAAATCATCTACAGCACCAGGAGTTGTTAATCCAATTGCTAAAAATAATACGGCCATAAAAAATGCAGGAACTGCAGCAGTATGTGTGACAAGTGGAGGATCCCAAGTCATATGCATAAAGAAAGAACAGATAAACCAACATTTAATGACTGCAATACCAAATAAGATAACCATAGTTACTCCGAAAGAGAATTCTTTCAGTATTGCACCAACTTCAAGAAGTGTCCATAAAACAAGCCATAAGAAAACTTTTAGGAATCCCTCGATGGGGCTTTCACTATGACCAAATGTAACCCATGATGGGAACGAGTGGTCGTGATGTTCGTCTTGCTCATGTCCAGAATTGATTTCTTCACTCATTTTTTCCTCAATATAAATAAAAGAATGGGAATACAAAAACCCATACTAAGTCGACGTAGTGCCAATATAAACCGAATAATTCGATTGTATCATGGTATTCTTCATTGTAGCCATCCTTATTGGATTTAGCGATTAAATAAACCAAGGCGATTAATCCTACAAAAACATGAGCTCCATGAGTCCCCGTTGTTATGTAGAAAGTACTTCCTTCCAAACTAGTATCTAACCAGAATCCATTTTCGTATTTTGGAGCAATACAATGATGCGCTATATCTTGAGCTGCAATACTGCATTTTTCTCCCCAGAAGTGCCCATCTTTCATTTCACCCCATTCCCAAAGTTTTAGGACTAAGAAAATAGTACCTAGGATTAAAGTTGCAGTTAGGTATCTTGTTGTGGCTTTTGGATTATTATTCTTGGCAGCATATAGAGCTAAAACCACCGTTAAACTACTTAGTAGAAGGGCAAAAGTATTTATGACTCCAAACACTAAATGACTTCGAATCACATCTGCTGCAGGGACCCAGCATAGTTCAAAATCCACTCCACAATCAATTCCAGGATCATAATCCGGAACAGCTGCACGATATCTTAGATAAGCACTCAAAAGAGTACTGAAAACCATAACTTCAGTTAGTAAGAAAATCCACATTCCAAATTTACGAGTAGTAATAGTGCCCCAGTATTCATGATAAACTTCAATTTCTTCACCTTCTTCAGTAGTTTGATTCCAATAATCTTGTACCCATATCATAAAACCAGTAAGCATACCAGCAAGACCAAAAAAGAAAATGAACCAATATCCAGTATCTCCGTTTTTATCTTCACCACCTGCTGTAGCCATTACTAATCCAATAAACATTACAGCTGAAGCTACACAAAATAAAAATGGAGCGATAGTACCATGGTGTCCATGCTCATCACTCATTATTCTTCCTCCTCAGCAACTTTTAGAGTTGGTATTTCTGTAAAACTATTGTGTGGTGGTGGTGATGAGGTAGCCCATTCCAAAGACCATCCATCCCAAGGATCGTCACCAGCTTCTTCACCATTTTTATAAGAATAAAATACATTATAAACAAAAATTAGTTGTGCTAGTCCAAATATCATTGCAGCTATAGATATGAATTCATTCATATCAGTTAAAGCAGCATCATATGTTGCATATCGTCTTGGCATTCCAGATAATCCAACATTGTGCATGGGATAGAATGCAGCATTAAAGAAAATAAAAGACATTGCAAAATGGAAAAGTCCCAATTTTTCATTCATCATCTTTCCGGTCATCTTAGGGAACCAGTAATAGACTCCTCCAATGAATGAGAATATTGTTCCTCCTACCAATACATAGTGAAAGTGAGCAACTACAAAATATCCGTCATGTAGTGCAATATCTATAGGTATTGAAGCTAAAACAATACCAGTAATACCTCCAATAGTAAACGTAATAACAGTTCCTAAAGCAAATACCATTGGTGTTTTCAATACAATGGACCCCCCCGTCATTGTGGCTAACCAATTGAAAATCTTTATGCCCGTCGGCACCGCTACAAGCATTGTAGTCAGCATAACTATGAATCTGAAGAGCGGATCAGCTCCAGTTGTAAACATGTGGTGGCCATATACAATAAAGGAAATAATTCCAATTGTTGCCATAGCATAAACCATTGAAGTATATCCAAAAATTGGTCTCCGGGAGAATGTAGTAATAATCTCAGAAAGAACTCCAAATGCAGGTAAAATAACGATATAAACTTCAGGATGTCCAAAGTACCAAAATAAATGTTGCCATAATATTGGATCTGCACCAGCCTCTACATTGAAATATAAAGTTCCAAATGTTCGGTCTGCCATCAATAAAATAAGTGCGACAGTAAAAACAGGAATAGAGAGCAATAGTAAGAATACTGTAATCAAAATTGACCATGCGAAAAGCGGTAGCCTCATCATTGTGACACCAGGTGCTCTCATGCGAAGCATAGTTACCAAGAAATTAATTGCAGTTAATGTTGAGGAAGCACCCAACATAATTTGTCCAACGACCCAGAAATCAGTACCTGGTGTAGTTGCAGTATCACCAGAAGAGTAAGGTGTATATCCAGTCCATCCAACATCTCCAGCTCCACCTGTAAAGTATCCCATGTATATGACTATACCACCAGTTGGGAGTAACCAATAACTTAGTGCATTTAGTCTTGGAAATGCTAAGTCACGGGCGCCAATTTGAAGCGGAATCAAGTAATTTGCAAATCCAAAAATAATAGGCATGGCAGCCATGAAAATCATGGTTGTTCCATGCATAGTAAATGTCGAATTATATTCTTCATAAGTTAGGAAATCACCATCTACTCTAGGTTCCATTAGTTGCCATCGAATTAAAAGCCCTAAAATACCACCAATAAAGAACCAAGCAAAACCAGTACAAATATACATAATTCCGACATATTTGTGGTCTGTAGTTGTTAGCCAAGGATAGATTGATTTCCAGTATCCTTTCAAGACATCTTCAAATCCTTGATCTTTGGTAACCATTTGGTTTCCGATTACGACTACGCTTAGAGTAACTGCAATTATTGCAAATGCATAAATTAATTTTTGAGGGCCAGATAAATCTTCATTTGCTTCAATTTCAATTACTGCGTTTACTCCATACAGAGTTATAGCTTGTTTATTCCAATAATCATTTTGAGCTCCATCACCAGCGCCACTAACTGAATTACCATATGCTACAAACTGTACTGATACATCGTCTTCACTTGGTGCAGTCCATTCAAAGGTCCATCCTCTGTAGTCATTACCTTCCGTAGTATGTGTTAAGTGTGTAAATCCAAATGGTTTTTGAACAAAAGTGTCATTTGCGATAGGTGCCAGTTCACCATCACTAGCAGTTACAAAGAATCCACCTTGATTTTCACCTTCGGAGAGATCATTAGGACCTCCAGAGATATTCAAGGTAATTGTGTAAGTTTCTCCACTTGTAAAGTTTTCAGGAAGAGTTAGGTTAACTATTACACTAGATGTCATATCATTATTGGTATTGTGACAAGTACATCCATTAGCAATTACAGTTTCTGTAGTATTTTGATCAGTAATACCTGTAGGCAACCCATTTCCTGTAGGGAATGCAGTAATGGCAATTAGAATAGCAATTAAGAATCCAATACTTAATTTTCTTAGATTTTTATTAATCATGCAGTCTCCGTAATGTATAGTTTAGCTAACATTTGTGAGTGGCTTTTTCCACACATTTCAGCACAATATATGTTGTATTCACCAGGACTGACAGTTCCAGTATCTAACCATGCTAAAGTTTGTAAATTAGGAACAACGTCTTGCTTAATTCCAATTTCTACAATATAAAACGCATGTAGTACGTCTTCAGAATTTATATTAAATCTAACAATACTATTATGAGGTATTTCTAAACAATTATAGGTAATTTGCATATTTTGCATTGGATTTCCGTCTTGGTCAACTCCACCACATTTAGTAAATTCAGAAGGCATAGTATAATTTGAAGGCATTTCAAAAATCCACTGCCATTGTACTGCAAGAACTTCGACAGTCACATCAGTATCTTCTTCATCAGGTACATCCCACAAATAATTTAGAGGCGCTAAAGAGATGATAGTAAGCCAAGTAACTAAAAGTAAAGGTGCAATAGTCCATGCTAATTCTATTACTGTATTTCCTCGTTCATGAGGGAAAACACCAGCTTCGAGAGCATCTTTTGGATCAGGGTCACCGTCATTACGTCTAAAATAAACTAAATTATAGAAAAGCCAAGTAATTACGAGCAATCCTACAATTACCGACCAAATAAACATCTGCCATACAACTCCTCCAAAACCGCTACTAGTTCCTCCAAAGCTATTCCACATCGAGGGATTATCGAAAAAAATCAGGTCTTCGAGTAGTGACATTTTATTTCCTCAAGAAAGTAAAGTATTTTCCATATTTAGGATGGGTTAATTAAAGCTGATTACTTTACAACTCAATCAAATAGGCCGAATCAATAACTAGACAGATAAACAAAGAATATAGATAGATATTTGAAAACTTAAATAGATCCCAAGCATCATTTTCAGACTTAGTTTTACGTAATGAAAATGCACAATAGGTAAAATAACCGGAAAGAAGCATTCCTGTAATTAAGAAAAACACACCTGTATTTCCATAAAATGAAATAATTAAAGTAGTTGCAATCAGTGATGTAGTATATGCAGCAATATGATTCCTAGTAACATCTTCGCCTTTTACTACTGGAAGCATTGGAACACCAGCTTCTCCATAATCCTTTCTTTTAGAAAGTGTAAGAGACCAAAAATGTGGTGGGGTCCACATGAATATAATTAAAACCATTAACCAAGGCAATATTGCTTCTGTTTGTCCCGATGCAGCAACCCAACCAATTGCTGGAGGTGTTGAACCGGCAAGACCTCCAATCACAATATTGTGAGGAGTTCTTCTTTTGAGAAGCATAGTATAGATAAATACATAGAAAAAGGCACTAAATGCAGTAATCATTCCCGCTTCTTTATGGCTTAGAAATGTAACTAAACCAATTCCGCTTGCACAAATTAAAAGTCCAAAAGTGAGGGCGTGATTTGGAGAAATGTATCCTGAGGGAATTGGTCTTTTTTCTGTTCTTTCCATTAAAGGATCAATATCTCTTTCATACCACATATTGATAGCCATAGAACCGCCACTAGCAAGAGAGCCTCCTAAAAGTACAATAAGAGAAGTCCAAATACTATCTAGAATAGTTCTTCCATTATCATATCCCTCTCTTAAATCATAAACTAAAACACCACAGATAGCTGTAGCTTGTAGAAGAACTACTACTCGGGGTTTCATTAGAATCCAGTAGATTTTTAGCAAAGAAGGTCTAGTTTGTGACATTTTTCTCCTTTATTGAGATATTGATTAGCAAATGAGTAGTTGCTAGAGTAAGAAAGACACATACGCCAACAAGTAGATGCATAAGTGAAAGCCACCCAAGGAAGCTTCCATCAACAGCTGTAACAACATATAACCCTCCTAAAATAATATTCACAAAGTAAATTATTCCTGCAGTTTTAAGCATAGTTCTGACTATTGATTTTGAATTATTAAACTCTTTGTTTGCTTTTCTCTCTAAGTACAATAGCAATCCGCCCACGATCACGGCTGAGACTCTATGTCCATAATTCAGCATAATTCCGAATTGTTCTAATGTAGGCAGAATTGAGCTTTGACACAACGGCCATCCTTTGTAAAATCCAATATCACAGGCAGCTCTATGGTAGCTTGTTGACAAGTACGCACCTATCATTAGCTGCACGAGAACTATGATACACATATACCAAATATATTTTGCTAATCTTTCGCTGATTTTATCAACACGTAATTTGTCAGGCAACCCCTCCTGTTTTTCCCACCATGCAAAGCCAACAGTAAGCAACGACACAGTAAATATTAGGGCCATGAATAAATGGAGTGATACAGTCCAGGGTGCGTTATCTAGATCAACAGTTACGTAACCTAGTACGGCTTGCATTATCAGGAACACACTAGATACAAAATGTATTCTGTAAACTTTATTTCCTATTTTATCTCTAAGTGACCAAGCAGTGTAATGGCTGTACGCAACTAAAATCCCTATTATTCCAACTAGGCCTCTATGTGCCCATTCAGTAAAAATTTGGTAGGTTGTGTATCTGTGAGTTCCTCCTCGAGAATCTACTTCGTCTGGGTTTTCTTCCCACCATTCACCTTGTTCTTCAGGTGTTATATCGAAGCCCCAGGTACCAAAGCATGTTGGCCAATCAGGACAACTTTCTCCAGCTCCACTAATTCGAATCCATCCTCCTGTAGTTATAATCAAAAAGGCAATCAGAGCCAATCCGAATGGAATCAAATGTGAGCGATACCACGGAGTCATGTCGTTGAGGAAATCACAGGGTCTTTATAGTTGCGTTCGAAATCACTCGTTATGGTAAATAAAAGAGATAATTAGTGATTTAGATAAACATAAATACTGCCTCACTAACACAAGATTATGTTCAGAAAGGCATTAGCACTGAGCTTGTTCGTCTCTCTTGTTTTGAGTGGCATATTCTTTTCACCAGCTTATAAAGCAGAAGAAGAAGAATTTTATGAAGATCAACCATATCTGCATTATGAATTGCGTATTCATGAGTTAGATACTAAGTCTATAAATGAGGAAGATAGCAATGATTTTAGTGGTTCAGTTTACATGCGTAGAGAATACTCTTCTGAAGAATCTAAAAATTTTAGAGAGTTATTGATAAAAAGTTATAAAATTTCTATTTTAGATGAAGAATATATACAGAATATTAATTCAATTCTAACTTCTGTTGAAGAAGGAACAATGGATGCAGAGAAGGGCATAGATGACATTTCTAATCTAACTACAACATATGATGGTAAAGCAAAGACTTTCTTGGATTATGAGATTACAACTAGTGAAATGGTTACACTAGATATGATAACGTGGGTCAGAGAAAATTTTGTTATGGAATCTACAGTTGATGAGATTCCCCGTGGTGTAATTTCTATGCGCATTGAAAACATAAATGAGACGCTAGATAGTGAAGGTGATATTGCTGAAAAAATTAATGACATTGAATATGAGATAACCAAAGAACATTATCATAGAGAAACAACAATCAATGGAGGTCCATTGTTAGAGATAAACGGTGTTCAAGCAGTGTGGTCTAATTGGGAACTTGAAAGTGTAGGTCCAACATCTCATTTGCTTGGCGGAGTTTCTTCTCAAAATGACAACCGTCTTTGGATTGGACAATGGATGCACATTGAATTTCCTAATGCAACACATACTTCTGGTAATCACACATTAAAATTTGAGTGGGCAGACGAAGACTTTAAAGGAAAAGAAACTAGTTTCCATGTAGGTTTAGGATATGGTGAAGTTTTCACCAATATAACTACGAATGGGAATGATATTTACAGAGATGATTTTGAATCAGATTGGTTTAGTTTTTATTCGGACAACAATACAGTGGGCTCTTTCAGTGCAAATTTTGGACCCGGATATCCTGACTTTGAGACTTATAGTTGGCAAGAAGCTGTAGACTACGCTTCAACGCTCACTTATAATGGCGTCAATGGACATCTTGCAACAATAACTACTCAGGAAGAAGCTGATTTGATATATTCATTATTAGATGGAAGCTCATATTGGCTTGGTGGTTTTCATAATATGTCAAATCCAGATTATTTAGAACCATCCAATGGCTGGGAGTGGATAACTGGCGAACCTTTCAGTCAGGAATTCTGGGGCGATGGTGAACCTAATGAAGCTGGACCTGAAGATTGTCTTGAGGTCTGGGGCTTTGATAAATTTTTGAATGATAATCGCTGCCATATTGGATGGATGGGATTAGTCGTTGAATATGAAATGACTAATGGTTCTAATCATTATGAAGCATATGTTCCAATGTGGAATTGGGATATGGAGAATGAAACGGATGTATTCTCAATGGTTATGGCAATGCCTCTCAGTGACGAGGAAAGAAATGAAATTTTGAAAGAGCAAGGTGATCCAGATGCGGATGATGATGGAATCGTGGATATTTTTGATGAAGACGATGATAATGATGGAATTGCTGATGATAATGATATGGATGATGATAATGACGGAATTGATGATGAGAATGACCGTTGTTCAGGAACTAAGAGTGGAGAGGCTGTTGATGAAGATGGTTGCTCAGCATCTCAAATAATTGGAGAACTAAGCGATGAGGAAGGTGGCCTTCCTGGTTTTAGTTTTATTGTATCAATCATTGCAGTTTTAGGCTTAGCTATATTACGTAAGCCAAGACTGTAAGCATCATGCCTAATTCAGTAGATTTAGACAAAATATCAGAATTTGTAGACGAATGGTGGGACAAATCAGTCATGCCAAGTCTTTGTGAGTTTGTTGAAATACCTGCCTTATCTCCCTCTTTTGATTCGGATTGGGAAGCTAATGGTTACTTAGATGCAGCAATTAACACATTTATTGCTTGGACTCGTAGTTTGCCATTAAAGGGGCTTAGTCTTTCAGTTCATAAATTGAAAAACCGTTCACCTATCTTACTTGTCAAAATTGATGGAGATGCAGATGGAGAAGTTTTATTTTATTCACACTTAGATAAACAACCTGAAGCAAGTGGATGGTCTGAAGGAAAAGGACCTTGGAAACCAGTTATAGAAGATGGGTGGTTATTTGGTAGAGGGAGTGTTGATGATGGATATGGTGGTTATGCAGGGGTTTTGTCTATTTTGGCATTACAAGATCAAGGTATTTCTCATCCCACTTGTCGTTTTTTAATTGAAACGGGTGAGGAAAGCGGCTCTCCAGATTTATCATTTTATTTAGATGAATTAGAATCGGTTTTAGGAGTTCCAGATTTAGTAGTTGTATTAGATACAGGAGGAATTGATTATGATCGATTATGGGTTACTGAAAGTTTGCGTGGTATTGTCGCAGGCACTTTATCTGTAAAAGTATCTTCAGTAGGTGTTCATTCAGGGCATGGTAGTGGAGTTATGCCTTCTTCATTTCGCTTAGCCAGGCAATTGTTGTCAAGAATTGAAGATGAAAATACAGGTGAAATAAAACCAGAGTGGTTACACATAGACATTACTGACAAAATGAGAGAACAAGCAACCAAAATTATTGATATGGATTCAAATGCAGTAGATGATTTCCCATTATTAGAAGGTGTTGAAAAACAGGTTAATGATCCACTTGATATTTTCTTAACTATGAATCTGTCACCAAGTTTGTCTATTATTGGAGCTGATGGGATTCCTTCTATACAAGATGCAGGAAATGTTTTGAGAACTAATACAGATCTTAAAATTTCAATACGGACACCTCCAGGAATAAGTGCAGAAGATGTTGCAGTCAAAGTTCAAAAATTACTTGAAGAAAATCCACCAAACGGAGCTCATGTTTCAGCAGAAATGACTGAAGTGGCAGATGGCTTTCTATCACCAGAATTGCCAGAAAAATTATCTGAGATGCTAGAGGTCGCAGGGGAAAAATTTTACGGGAATAAGCCGATGTCTTTGTTTATTGGAGGGACAATACCAGTTATGGCTATGCTTCAATCTAGATATCCTGATTCTAAATTTATCATTACTGGGGCTGGAGGGCCGGGCGGTAATGCACATGGACCGGATGAAAAATTACATATTGGTACTGCAAAGAAAGTAACGATGTGTATGGCTGCAGCAGTTTCTAAAGCAATACGTTAATAAGCGAACTGAATCGCCTATTAAAATATAGTAATAAGTACTATTTTGTTCTCTTAAATACTTTTATTGCCGTATTTATGATGGTCTGATAATAACTATATATAGCAATTTCGACAAACCTGAAATATGAACTTAAGCAGATTTTCTGTGATAGCTGTGTTTTTCATGATGATCATGAGTGCTTTCGTCACAGTTCCAACATTCAATGTAGGAGCTGATGAGGAAGCTGGAGAGGATGATGATGAAGGACCTTATCTGAATACTTGGCCATCTACTGGTGAGGATTATGAGATGAGTACCGATGATGTATCCATATTTATTATGGCTGCCAATCTCACTAACGGCACTTCCTACACTATCTCGTGGCTGATTAGTAAAGATTCCAATGATGAACTATACCTCGCGGCTGAAGGTTACTGGGACTTTTCCGTCGACTCTTCAAGCAAACAATATTTCCTTGATCCAAACTATTACTTAGATGATGACCTCGGTCCAGGTTGTTACATGTTTGAAGGTTGGCTTTTTGATAACGATGCCGATGAACATATTGAGTATGAGATTTGGCCATTTACCCTAGATATGCCTTTTAGTGATTGTTGGGGTAGTGGTGAAGGTGGTTGTATGAATTATGATGATACTAATGGCAATGGACTTTATGATGAGGGTGAACCTTGTTATGATGATGAGAATGGAGGGGAATGTCCTTTTGATGAGGATAACCCAGACAGCCCTTGTAATGCACAAGAGTGTATAGATCATGAATCACAAGAATGTGCAAACTTTATAGAAAATTATTGTGCGAACAATGAAGATTCATATTGTGGTGCAGCCGGTATGGATATGGTTTGTTATGATGTGGCTACTCATGAAATAAATTTTGATATTAGAACTGCAGTAGACTGTGAAGCTGCAGGATTGATGTGGGTTTCACCAATCAGCGGACCTGATGATGGTCGCGATGATCGCCCAGTAGCTTTCCATGCTACTATGACTATGAAATCATTAGAAGAGTGGACAGTTGATTATAATGGAGAAATGCCAGTCGATTGGTCTAATGACATGCGTAACGAAATGTCAAACATGTGTGAAATGATGATGGGAACAGACTTTGGGGAAATTAGTCAAGAATGTTTCGATTACTGGGTTGATATGAGTTCAAATGGAGGTCATGATGATCATGGCGAACATGATGATGAATTCACATGCCCATCAGATATGGATGATGCAACTTGTGCAACGTTTATGGAATGTTCAGAAAATGATAGTATGAGCATGGATTGTTTTAGAGCGATGTACAACTACTGTTATGATAACACAGATTCAGAAATGTGTGAAGAGATGATGAGCAGTGATGAAGACGATGGTGGTCAGTTTATCTGGGGAATTGTTGCTTACGAAGCTGGGCACATTGATGCTGCAACTTTAATGGACGAATACATAATTCCAGAGTTTGGAGATTTTATGGATGATGGAACAAGTGATTCAACTGACTCTGGCAACGCAGTATTGTATGACGTTCAGACATTCAATATGGATTCAGATGGCGAACTAATCATTCATCCACAATTTATGGAAGAGATAATAACCACACCAGATTTTGTTTGTGGAAATGAGCAAACAATAGATTTCCGTAATGTGAATGATGGTGAAGAAGACTGTGATGATGGTTCAGATGAACAACAATATGATGATAATGCTGATGAAATTAATTGGTTTGATTGTCATGATGGAACTGAAATTTCGATGACTTTAGTTAATGATTATGAATGGAATTGTGGAGATGGAGAAGATGAATATCACGAACACTACCATTCCTGGTGGGGTGAGGTTTATCTCTTTGAAGGCGATTATTCAGCAGGGTTAACTGATTTTAATAATCTTGAAAATATTGCATTTAAAACATCACATCAAGAATGGAAAGATGAAAACAAAACCGACATTAACTATGAAAGTTTCACGAAAGCAGACATATCTGCAGGAACTTGGTCATTAGTAACAATCGGTAGCTGTCATACAGAATGGGGTGAAGATGATGAAGGAAATTGGGTATTGGTTGGATATGATTGTCATGGTGAAAATGGTAATCATACAAACAGTGGCTCTTATTCACATAAGTTAGAGTTTGGAAGCGAATCTTGGCTTGTAAATGGCAGCATAGATCATGAAAGTATGGAAATGGCAAATTTCCCTTATATGGATAATTACGATGATGACCAGACAGAATTTTTGATGTATCACACACAATCTTTCAGTATAGATCAAGATTCTTCAGTAAGTATTTTTTCTGCAGGTTGGAATTGCTATGATTACGACGAAGACGGTGTAGATGATGATTGCTGGGGTAATTCTCCAGGATTATATATTTACCATGATGAAGATTTGATTGCTTCTAATAAACATTATCACAGTGAGAATCTATTTTGTCCTATAGATTCAGAAGACCAGGATTACTCAAATTGTAGTTATGCAATGTTAGAAGTAGATTTAGTTGCAGGTGACTATACAATTTATACGACATTTGATTCTGAAGCTAGTTATTACAACAATATAGATGGAGCTTATGTTGTATTTGAGGGTGAAGAATCTGATGATTGGGGCGGCCACATGGAAGACAATCATTGGGAATGGCATGAAACTGATGGTGATGAAGTTATGCAAACTGTTGCTTATGATGGGTCTGTTTATGATTTAGACTATGAAGCTTTCTGGAGCGAGGCATACGATTTTGAATGGAATGATGCCGAAGAAAATCCTAAAGCTGTTGAAGAAGAATTTGGTTCTGTTTATGAACTTTATGAAAATTATGAGAATGTGTTAGAAACTGAAGGTGAAGGTTGTGACGGTTGTACGGGTAATTTGGAAGAGATGGATGCAGATACCTCTTTTGATATAACCAATCAAAATGATTTTGAAAATTGGACATATAATTATGATTTCGAACAATATTATTTCCAGTTCATGGATGACAATGAAAACGGCGTTTACGATTCTGGTGAAATATATGCAGTGTCCAGCGAAGGTCCAGGTGACTCAGAAGATCAATACGTACTAGTAGAAGGTACAGCCGATCGAAAACATATGCCTAGAGCTGATCAAGCTGAATATGAACCATATTGTACAGATGAGGATGGTAATGTGATAGAATGTGACGATGTCTTTGAAATGTTTGCTTACATGTTTATGATTGCAGAGAATGCAACACACTATGAAGAAGGCGACCTAACTGCAGTAGAAGCAGCAGATAATTCAGTTGAGTTATTCTATATGCTTGTAGATGCAGGAATGTTTGAACGAGGAGAAGATGACCACGATCACCATGGAGACGACCCTAACGGCGATGAGCCAGGTCTTCACCACCACGGGGATGAAGATTATCATCATCAGCATGGTGATAGCGATACTTCTTCACATGCCGATTATGACAGACACCATGACCACGATGACAATCATGGAGATCATGATGATCATGGAGATCACAATGGCCATGACGATGATGAACGCGATGAAGATGATAATCCTCCACTCTTAGATGGAATTGTTGGTGTAGGTGGTGAAGATGTTGAGCCACTACCATTAGCATTGAATGTGGTAGGTTCATTAGTTGATAATGAAGATACACCAATTATGATGGGTGCTTCTTTTAATCTAATTTTTGAAGGTGCTGACGAATCATTAGATGTTCATTCAGTTTACATTCCTATCGAAGATGATGTTCCGTGGCATATTGAGATGATTCTATTGGAAGGTTATGAAGTCAAATCCTGTGAGAAATGTGAAGATTTAGAAATAGATGGGAACCGTGCTAAATTCCATTCAAATGAACCTGTAATGGTTATGTTCGGTAAAGCTGCAACAACTGAAGAATGTGATCAAACAGTAACAATAGGTGAAGGCGGTTATACATTTGAACCTGCTGAAATTACAATATCAGTAGGCGATACAGTATGCTGGATCTGGGAAAATACAGCAGATGTTCACAATGTTATTGCAGTTACAGATTTAGATTCATTAGTAAATCTAGAATCTGGATTTAATAGTGGTGAACCGTCCCAAACTGTGGACTTCAGATACACTTTCACAGAAGACAGTATGACTTACTATTACGTATGTGAGCCACATGCAACCATGGGTATGGTAGGTACAGTAACCGTTGGCACAGGATCAGAAGATGATAGAATACCTGAGATTATTGATGATTCAGGACTGCCAAATGTTAGCTTCATTGTTGGTGCATTAGTATTAGTCGGCGCAGCAGGTCTACGTCGCAGAATACACTAAGCATAAATACGCAGTAATGTCCCTCTGTTTATGACAGAGGGCATACCAGTAGTCAGAATGTATACTGACGGTAGTGGTCACACTAGATTTACAAAAATGAATATTCCAGTAGAGAAGAAAACAGGTCTTGGATCTGTAGGGATGTTTTCATCCTTATTTCTTAATAAGAATATTCAAGACAATACGGGTGATCTTAAAACACAATTTGCACTTACGCCAGTACCTGATAATCTAAAAGGAGAAGGGCCAAAATTGGCACATACGGCACCTAGGAGGCAGTTAGTATTGACCTTGAGTGG
Source organism: Methanobacteriota archaeon (assembly GCA_014240055.1). Classification (GTDB taxonomy): domain Archaea; phylum Thermoplasmatota; class Poseidoniia; order MGIII; family CG-Epi1; genus CG-Epi1. The sequence continues at coordinate 20,023 of JAAZXP010000004.1, forward strand.
GTGTCTTGAATTCAAAAGTTGCGGTGTTGAAAAAGAGGATGCAGAGCATAAAGTCATAATTCGCCGAGGTGATATTTTACTTGCCGAGGATTTGGAGGGTGAAGGACATGTATGGCAATTTATTGAAGCTCAAGATGGCCGTCTCTATCCGTGGGTTAGATGTTACATTCATTTAGGTGAAGAGTATGAACATTTTGTATCACAATTAGAACCAATTTAGTTATGCATTATAACTAAAGTTTAATAAAAGATAGTTTAAGGTTTAGTTTCAATGGATGAAATAATACCATTGAGAAAACGTTGGCGCATGTCGATGGTAGCGTTCTTCTTTTTTTTTCTAATAATTCTGTCAGGTTTTACTCCAGGATTAGGAAGAGAAATGAATCAAAGAGAAGATTTCTCTTATCCTGATGATCCTGTTTGGCAAGCTTCCGATAGAGCAGATGAAAAGATGCCCGAAGAATATTGGTTAGTATTCCAAATTGTTATGGGTGATACTGTTGATAGTGAAGATCATAATGCCTTAGATTTAGAAGTATTTCGTGAGACAACTAAGCGTAATGATAATTTACTTGCAGATGAATCTGTAAGCCAATATTTTGATATTAAATTTAATTGGCAAGTACAACAAAATGAAAATTCAAGTATTTGGGGTATTCCAGATACAATACGTTCAATAATGAATCTAGAAACTCCAGTTTCATTTCTAATAAATTATACTGGTTCAGGGTATGATAATGCATCCGAAGATGAATTAACATCTGTTTTCAATTCATTATTCAATTTTAAAGCAGAAGACGGTTCATTTATCTATAGAAATATTGTTTCTCCAGATTTGTGTATAGTAAAGGATGGTGAGTGTAAAATACCTCGTGATAAAGACAATTATCCTATTGAACTTTATGCCACAGAAGGAGAGTATTGGAAAGCTAAAGGTTTTACTCTTACTGGCGAGGCGAATTCTGAAAGATTATTTGCAGATTATCCTAGGCAGAAAGGAGATTATGAACACTTTGAGTATTGGGAGCAAAAAGTAGATTCTTTCTATACCGATCCTCTTGAATCGGACGAAAAAGTAAGTTTTTATTCATACTTAGCTTTTGGTCTTGAACTAGAAAGTCAAATAAATTCGACTTTACCTTTAGTTGGACTTTCGTTTATTTTAATGGTTCTCTTATTATCTTTTTATTTTAGAAATATAGGAGATGTCCTTGTTTGTGCGCTTGGTTTAGGATTACTTATGGTTTGCATGAATGCAAATTCATTCTGGTTAGGATTTCCACAAAGTCAACTCGCATCTATGTTACCAATATTGATGCTGGCTTTAGGTGTAGATTTTGCAATTCATAGTCTAACACGATGGCGTAAATTAGCTTTAGAGCATGATAGCTATTCGTTTTCTCCTAAAGAAGCTAGTTTCAGTGCTGCATGGGGTTCGATACGAACATTATTTCCCGCTCTAGGTGTAGCTACACTTACTACAGCTGTAGCTTTTGGAACTGCTACTCTGAGTGCAATTCCGGATTTATTTGAATGGGGTATTCTAGGTCCTTTGGGTATAATTCAAGCTTATTTGATAATGGGGGTATTTTGTCCATTACTGAGGAGCATATCGCCTCCAAAACCAGCTGAAGAAAGCGACGGTGTTCTAAGCAAAATAGGGGAAGTTTTCAATGTCAAATCGATGGCTTTGCTAATGCAAGAAAAATCAATGCCAATGCTTGTTATTTTTCTTCTTATAACTATAGTTCTCTCTCCAATTGTTTTGGGAAATCCAGAGTCTACTTTTGATGTTAAGGATTATGCAGATAATGATTCTAGGTTTATTCAAACAGTCATAATTGGGCAAGAAACATTCACTGAGCAAGGTGAACCAGGATATTATTTGATTGAAGGTGATAATCTTGCTACTTATGATAATCTAGTCGCTATTGACGATCTTGAAAACAAGATAGTCGATTACAATTTTAGTGCACGATTTTTAGGTAGTCTACCATATCTTGTTAGAACGCAGACTGCATTAGCACTTAACGTAGAAAATACAGGTTATATTCCTACAACAGTTAATTTTTCTACAGGATTCCCTACTTCAGATGAAGAAATTTATAATGTTTTAGAAGATATTTATGCAAACGGAACTAGGAACCTAGACGGGACTTTCTATGTATCATCATCTGATGCTAGAGCAACTTATCATCTTGAAGACCGAAAATTGACTATGGTACGTTCTTGGTTTCAAGTTATGCGACCAGACGATATGTATGGTCAAATGAAGGAACAAAAGATTCAGTTAGATTCAGCTTCAGTTGAAATTAATGAAATGTCAGGTATTAACGCCCAAGTAGCTGGTTTGAGTTACGAAAGATATGTTTACGTCTTAGAAATTACGGACAGTTTCCAAGAAAGTTTGGTTGTAGCTATAATTTTGGCTTTCTTAATTGTTTTAATAGTGCTAAGAGATCTTCGTCTGAGCTTAATTACAATATTTCCTGTGATTGCTATAACTATATGGCTTAGAGGAGGTATGGTTCTTACAGGTACATCAATAAATTTGGTTACGGTTCAAATTTCTAGTTTAGCTATTGGTTTAGGTGTAGATTATGCAATTCACATGGTTCAAAGAGTGCGCGAAGCTAGACATGATAATCCTCATTCAACCCAAGAGGAGTGGATGTCTGAAAGTTTAGATGAGACTGGAAATAATATTGCAATGTCTGCCTTTACAGATTTTATTGGATTTATGGTTCTTACATTATCTATTATGCCGTTGTTTATTACTTTTGGAATGATAATGGCAATTATGATCCTTCTTTCTTTTGTAGCTGCGGTTTTTATGCTACCTGCATTACTATTCCAATTCGGTAATTTAGAAGCTAATCGACCACCTAAGATTAATTCGACCTATCAAGAACCAAAATCCTCACCTCCAAAGAAAGTTAGATTGGTCAAGAAAATTTTGAAGCGTAGATCTTAACTTATCATTTAAAATCCACTTCTTTTGAATTTTTTATCGAGTTCAGTAGGTGTTATTGTCATTACAGTTGGTCTTCCATGTACACAAGCATATGGATTTGGTATTGATTCCATTTCTCTTATCACAAATTCCATTTGTGCCATTGTTAATTTGTCTCCGGCTCTCAATGCTGAATGACATGCAACCGTATACATCATCAGAGTATGTTTTTCCTCAGCAGTTTTCATTGAACCACTTTCTACAATGTCATCAATAGCCTCTCTTATTCGTTCAGGTTCAGAACCAGCCAAGAGTGCAGGTACACTTCTTATCATGAATGACGAAGGTCCTATTTTTTCAGCATCAAATCCCATTTCAGTAATATCCTCTAGCATAACCTCAAAGGTCGTAGATTCACTTTTTGATAAATCTAGAGAGATGGGTTTGAGTAAATCCTGTTTTCCAACCCTCTTAAAGCGTGTTTGATCCTTCAAGCGTTCATACATCACCCTTTCATGTGCAGCATGGAAATCGATGATGTAAAGGCCATCTAAGCCCATTGCCACAATATATTTATTTTCAATTAAAGAGAGCGGCCTCATAGAAGGCATATTAGTCTCAATATCTTCTTCTTGAAGTGCAACATTGAATTCTTGTTGTAAACTGTCAATTGAGTTTAATTGTTTGGCTTTATTTCTCGTTTTTGAATTTGGTATCGGAGTTCCAAATATTGAATTTGTATTTGTAGTTTCCAAATCAACGTGTGAAATCAAAGCCTGTTTAGCTAAAACATCTCGGATTATTTGTCTTAACATTTTATTAATTTTTTCTTCGTTAGCAATTCTCACTATTGTTTTGGCAGGATGAACATTCACATCTACATCTTTTGCTGGTATCTCTATGAATAGTGCTCCGATTGGAAAATGGCCGTCATGGAGCAAACTTCCGTATGCACCTTTAATTGAATAACCAATATTTCTAGCTTGGATTGGTCTTCCATTCACATGTAAATACAATCCAGTCATAGATTTCCGAGAAACTGATGGTCTTGTCAAAAACCCTTCAATACGCAGTTCATTAATTTCTCCGCTCATTTCAATTAGCTCTTTGGAAGCTTCTCTTCCTAAAAGAATCCCAATTCTGGTTTTAAGATTTGAAGCAGGGGCTTCAATCAATTTTCTCTCACCATGGACTAAATTAAATGCCACATCTGGCCTTCGTATAGCTTCAATTGTAATTGTTTTTACAATATGTTGAAGTTCTGTTGAAACTCGTTTAAGATATTTGGATCTTGCAGGCGTATTGAAGAATAGATCTGAAACTTCAATAGTTGTACCCTGGGGTGCTGCATAGTCCTCAATATTGAGTTCATTATTTCCTTCTATAGTTATTCTTGTACCAATTAGACTATCTTTTTCAGATGTAGTTATTCTAAGTCTTGATACGGATGCAATAGATGGTAAAGCTTCACCTCTAAAGCCAGAAGTTACAACATCCTGTAAATCATCAAATTCTCTTATTTTTGAAGTTGAATGTTTTCTAAATGCCAATGTAGCATCATCCCGATCCATCCCAAGGCCATCATCTCTAATGACAATCAATTCAGTTCCACCTTCCTCTACTCTAATCCAAATATTCTTAGCCTTTGCATCTAATGAGTTCTCTACAAGTTCTTTAACTACAGAAGCTGGTCTTTCGATTACTTCTCCAGCTGCAATTTGATTTATGGTGTGGTCATCTAAAACTTGAATGTTGCCCATTGAATAATTTCCATACTACGGCCATTTATTATATTTTTAGTAAGGGGAAGCCTTAAGAATAACTAAGACATAAGTTTTGTATGGATATAGAACAATTAAAGCAATATTCGCAGTATTTTGGTTTTGGATGTTTAGGACTTTACGTAGGTCTTCTTATTTGGGATGGCTTTCTCGATGGAGATGACAGTTTTAACGTTCCAGGATTTAAAGAAATCATTGCTTTTATTGGTGCTTTCTTTTTGGGAATGTTTGTTTCAGATATAAAGCATAAAGGCGAATAAAGAATTTATTCTAGTTGTATTTTAGAAGTGCCTTTGACTTCTACATCTTCATAAGTAATTGTAATTGTGATAAAACAATAGGAATCGCAGATATCGAAATCATTTTCAAATATCGCAATATTTTCATTTATTTCCCATAAATCAGTTTTATCTCCTGATTCAATTATAGTACACTTTGCAGGAGAAACTAAGTTTGGATTTGAGAGTGCAGAAAATTCAGTATCTGTTAATGCGCCTATCATAAAAGACACATATCTAGGCTCATCATCATCGTTATAGTAACTAATAAATTTAACTTTGTAATATTTTCCATTCGCATTTATTACATATATTTTGTCTTCTATTTCAATACTGTGTGTAGTTATTTTGTAATCATACCAGTCTAGTCGTTCATCACTAGTTTCGGTAAAATCTTGATTTGGATAATTGGTTAATTCTTCAAATTCCATATCTTCTACAATAGTTCCTGTAATATTTTCAGACAGATAGATATCAGTTTTAGAGAATCGAATATCAAAATTCGTTTCATCGGTTTCAATAAGATTGTCTAAATTCACATGGGTGAATTCATCTTCAGAAGTGGCATCTACAATTACAGTAAAGGTCATTCCATCAGAACTTAATTTAGGTGAAACTTTAGCCTTACCAATTTCTTTTGATGTAAAATTGCCCTTAGAACAATCCATTTTCTCAGTTGCATTTTCAATACTAATTCTCAATTTTGACCATTCTAAACTCTCATCTGCTTTTGAAAAGGATAATCCAAAAAGAGAATTATTTCTTTCATTAGTAAGATTACTACTCGAGTCATTCGCAGTGAATACATTGGTAGTTCCTAAGTCCTCTTCGTATGCATTTATCATAAATGCCCAGATTCCGCCGATTACCAATAATAAACTGACTATTCCAATTCCGATTTGTTTTAAATTCATTTATTTTTCTTTCCTCTGAAAAAGTTTCCGAACAAATTTGGAGATTTAAAAGTTGCATCTTCTACGAAATAAGATCTAGCCTTAATTGAGGCTAAATCAATAATAATGACAACTCCAAACAAAATAATCAATAAGGCTATTACTTTATCGTATTGTAAAAATTTAAGATATGTTGAAATATAGTATCCAATTCCTCCCGCCCCTACAATTCCTATAACTGAACCATGTCTTACATTATATTCAAACATAAAAAATAGTTGTGAGATGAGATTATTTGCAGTTTCAGGTATTACTACTCTTTGAATAATTTCACTATTCTTGAGCCCCATCGCTTTTGCAGCGTCAAGAGGATCATTGGATAATCCTTCTATTGCTTCATACTGTAGTTTTCCTAAGTATCCAACAGTATAGAATGTCATTGCTAAAACCCCTGAAACTGGCCCTAGCCCTACTAATATAACAAAGAAAATTGCCCAAATAATACTTGGTAATGTCCTCATTGCTGCTAACAATACTCTAAATGGAATTGCTATTGAATCTCTATAAAGATTTCTAGAAGCTAGAGTAGCAAGAGGTAAGCTTAGAATAAATCCAAACCCAGTTGCAACAAATGCAATCTTGAGAGTTTCCATTATTCCAATGTATGCTGGCGAGCATAGAAAATCCCAGTTTCTATCACAAACAGGATATGCTTGAGCTTCTATTACTTTCCAGTTAGGTGGCCATAATGATTCATAGAAAAATGTTGAAAGATTATCTAGACTATTTTCAAGACTAGCCCAGTCTCCATCTACAAGATTAACAAAAACTAGCCATGTAGTAAAAAGTATAAAAGTTATGAATATTGGGTATTTTTTCCTTGCAATATTCATATTTGCACCTCATTTAAAACAGAATATCCTTTTTCTTTATTCTGTTCTAATTTCAAGCAACGTTTTGCAAGCTTTGCTCTTTCAATATTATGTTCTACTATTATTAAAGTAGTATTTTCTCTTTCAACATAATCGAGCATAGTTTTCCAAACACTATCTACAGTTTTGTTATCTAGTTCACTAAGGAATTCATCAGCTAAAATTAGTTTAGGTTCTTGAGCCATTGTTCTTGCTATGGCTACCCTTCTTTGCTGTCCTCCTGATAATCGTTTTATTGGTTCATCAATTTTATCAGATAGATTCATTAGGTCTATTGATTTTTCTACTTTAGTGAGAACACTATCGTCGTGAAAACCAGATATAGATCTTAGAATAGATTCATTACATATGGCACCTTCTAGGACATTAAAGAAAACAGTTTCATGTTTTACTAAACCTAACTTTTGAGGAATATATCCAATTCTTCCTCTGTTTTGTTCATTATCAAAAACTTTCAAACTTCCGCTTATTGGCTTTACTAAATTAGCAATATTTTTTAGAAGAGTAGTCTTACCTATTCCCGATTCTCCTATAATAGATATGATTTCACCTTGTTTAACTTGAAGATTTTTTATTTTAGCTAAAATATTATCTGGTGAATACCCTATCTTCAAATTCGCCATTTCAATTACAGTATTCATATAATTTTCACTTCGATATTTTATACTAGAAGTTCCTACCTTTAAGATTCAGGTTCAATAATTTCAAATTTAGTATTGAAATAGTTTGTAATTCCTGGAATATCTTTAATTAAATCTCCATAAGAACCAAGATGGGTTGTAGAATCGGTTGCCGTTATACCTGTTGTTCCAAGTATGTTTTCTAATATTACGCTACCTTCTGTGGAATCATTCATACTAAGGAGTGCATCCTGAACTTTCTTTTGAATTTCAGTGTCGATATAGTTTGGATTATACATTACTGGATGGGAAGGTGCAGATCCGTAGGAAGGTAATAAAATGTAATTCTCTTCTGCAAGGCACCACTCCTCATTATCTGCTGAGTTTTCATTTCCACAATAGCCAGCAACAGTCGAATCTTTAGCAAACGCTACATCGCCTATACCCTCTGATAGACACTTTACTGCACCTGAATAGCCGTAGTAAGGAGTTCCTGATTCAGGAATACTTGAATTATCGTTGAAAAAATTATAAACTGTGCTTCTCAAAGATTCTATATCAGTTTCATCGCCAACAATATCTGCATAGCCCTTTCCTATCAAAAACCCCATAGGCAATAACATTCCTGCCGACTTTAACCACCCTGTATGACAAGATGTTTTACCTTCTAACAGTGCAAATGGATCGGTAGAATCATCATCATCCAAATACGCTTCTGCCATTTCAGAATCTTTCAATACGACTGCATGTGCATTATAGAAAGTACGGCCATCGCTTTTCTGATCGGCTGCAATTGCTTCAAGTCCATATTGTTTCCAACCAACCCATGCAGCAGCCCCGTCCATGAATGCAATATGTGCATTTCCAAACCTTAGTGCTTCAATTATTGCGCCTTCTGAGGTTATTGGATAAAGTTCCACATCCATATCAAGTTCTTTAGCTAGATAATCGGCCATTACTTGCGGATTATCATCAGGATTATCATAATCTTCTTTTACTTCATATGCGATTATGAATTTTTCTTTTTGAGTCGTTTCATCTTCACTCAAACAACCTGTAAAGGTCGTCATTACGAACAACATAGCAAGACCCAATGACACACTTTTTTTCATTATTTTTCACCGTTTGTAGTTTAGGCTGCCCTAAATTAGGTGAGCCTAAAAAATGCCACTATATATAGTTTAGGTTTCCCTAAATTTTTTATAATGGCTCAGTTATTATGATGTCATGTCTAGTATGGATGCCTTATCTGAAAGTGCAGAAATGATGATAAAAAATATAAATGAATTAGCTTCTAATGGTAAAAGAGTTAGAACTTCGGATTTATCATCAAAAACTGAGTTGAAACCAGCTAGTGTTACTGAAATGATTCAACGGCTTGGGGAAATTGGATTAGTGGATTACGAGCCATACCATGGTGTATATCTTACAAAGCAAGGTCAACACGTAGCTGATGTAATAGATCATAGATTTAGTATTTTACAACGATTTTTGACTGAAATATTAGGGGTTGAAAAAGAAGAAGCAGCAGATGTTGCTTGTAGAATGGAACATATTTTGACAAGAGATGTGGAAAATCGTTTAAGTGATTTCTTAGGAGTAGAAAAGGGGAGTGAATCAGACCTTTTCTGTCATAAGGTTAATGTAGACTCAGAAAGAAATCCAGAATTTATTCCCTTATCTAATTTTGATGAAGGCAAAACTGGTAAAGTTCGTATTGTACTTGAAAAGAGTGAGTTAACTGATACTTTAGAAAAAGCAGGATTATCTCCGGGCCGTACAATCATGGTAAAGAAATCAAATAAAAATTCGTACGATATTGAGACAGAGAATGGTACATTGTCATTAGATAGTGATTTAGCATCGAAAATTATAGTTCAAAATTAGTATGTCATCGAAAGGAATTCTTTACGTCATATTAAGTGGCCCTGATCAAGTTAAAAGGGCCTTAGAAGGCCTTAGAATGGCTGAATATCAAGCAGGGGATGGAAACCATGGACTTGCTATAATGCTTCAAGGTGAAGGTGTAAAATGGTTACAGGAGGGTAACGAGGATTATCGAAAAGAAATTCAAGCCTCCATAGGTGTAATTCATGAATTAGGGGCTGCAGTTTTTGTTTGTGGAGCTTCGCTAAATGAATATGGTTTAACGGCGACTATGGGTGATTATAAATTTTTGAATTCTTCTGCTCCAAAGAGAATAAGCCAGATAATTGCCAAAGGATGGCAGTTGGCCATATTTTAGTAATAAAATATATATTGAGCCTTCTTCTTCAGTAAAATATAACAGTCAGAAACACATTTCAGTCTGTTTGGCAGGAAATAAAAAATGAGTACAATAAAGGTAACAGATGCAGATTTTCAAGATACAATTGATAGTAATGATCTTGTGTTAATTGATTTTTGGGCGCCATGGTGTGGACCATGCAAAGCTATAGCTCCAGTATTAGAGGAAATATCTGATGAAAATTCGAATATTGTAATAGCAAAAATGAATACTGATGAAAATCCTACAATTTCTTCTCAACACGGTATAATGTCTATTCCAACAATGATGATATTCAAAAACGGGCAATTAGTTGATAGATTAGTTGGTGCTTTACCTAAGCCAGCGATTTTAGAAAAAATAGAAGCTCATCTTTAAAATTAAAAACTTAGTTATTGATAATTCTAACTTCGGCATCTTTCAATTCTTTTAGTATCTCTACACTATCAGTTTTTGAGACTTGGCATTTTAATGAATATACTTCATACATTTTGTGAAAACTACTTGCTATAATTGTCATGCCTTTATTTGTTTCTCTAAAGGTTACATTAAGTAATTTTTTCATTGGTATTCCTCCAGTTCTAGGCTCACCTTCCATCATTAATCCCAGATCACCAGCTTCAAAACCTCCACCATCGATAACCAGATGGTCACCATAAATCATAATCCAACGTCCATTTCGTTCAATATCTTTCCAAGCTGAAGATGCAGGCAGTGGAGGACCATTTTCGGAGATTCCTTCACTTGCTTCATTAGTCCAATTATCATCATTCCAAAGATTTACTTCATCCTTTCTTTTATTCTCATCTAAAAGCAATGTTACTGGAACCCAATCTTCTCCATCCCAAAATTTTGCTTCGTTAGTTAGTTCTCCACTTTTAACATCCGAAATGAGTTTTTCAATTGGAATTGGTCCATAGATTTCCTCGTTTACTTTTACAGGAAATTCTTCGCTTTCTTTATTCATTTATACCTCATATACATAGGCCTCATTTGAATCCAAATCGGGAATTTCTCCAAGTTTCCATCCAGGTGCAGTTGTTTCAGCATAATAATAACTAACTTCATTATTTTGTTTTTCATTTAAGATGTAATTTACACCACTTGCACCTTCAATACTAACACCTACTGCAGCATGGCCATAACCGTCCCACGCTTCCGGAATTAAAATCATTGCAGTTTCATATCCTAATGATTCTAGCAATGAAATTAGAAGTGCTGAGGTATCCTCACAATCACCTGTTTGATCAATTAATGTTTCTATAGGATATCTAGGATATTCACCAACTCCAGAAGTTACATTATCTTCAGAATATTTTAATGACTGAGTGAAACTCATAACAAAATTGACTTCGGTTAAATTATCAAATCCTTTTTCCTTGGACATTTCCCTTAATTCTATTCCTATTTCAATAATAGCTAATTCGTCTATTGTTACAAAAGAGAGATAGTCTTCATATTCGCTAATTAGGTGTGGTTGAGATTTATAAAATGAATATGTAGTTGGATCAAAATTATAACGGATTTGGTAATCAATATTGTTAAATTTCCAATCATATGTTTTTAGATATCCAAAATTATATGTTTCAATTCCAATAAAAATACGGGCATCATTATTTTCATTCAAATTGTCAAGTGTTCCGTCTAGAGTCCCATTATTGCCATTTTCCCATGAGTTAGTGCTTAGATTATAATTAATTATTTTTCGGTAACTATCATTTGAATCACTGATGTCAAATTCTTCTGCGCTTCGGAATTTATAATTAACTGCAATAAGAGAAAAGGTGTGTAATTCTATATTATCAGGAATATTCATTTCAAATTTGCTGTTTAGATAAAACTTTTCTTGCCATGGAACTTTCCATGGTTTATTATCATTATCAAAGCGATGTATACTTTCATTATTCTGATATAGATAAAAAATAACTGGTGTGTCGGCTCTATTATTTTGTTTGTCTATTAATTCAATCCATTCTAAATTAAAATTTAAGGCCAAATCATTGAGTGGATTAATATCTTCTGTATCATTGTATCCATCATTATCGTCATCTGGGTCTGCATTATTTCCAATTCCATCTAAATCATTGTCTTCTTGTTCAGCGGCATTATTTGGAAAAAAATCCACAGTATCATTGTAACCGTCATTATCATCATCTGGGTCTGCATTATCTCCAATTCCATCCTTATCATAATCATCCCATTCAGTACCGTCATTGGGGAATGCATCGTTTTTGTTAGAGACGCCGTCTAAATCCTTATCATTTATATATTGATTAATTCCAGATCCAATAAGAATTCCGACAATAATTAAAGTAAATATTTTAGCTTTAGATTCCATTCAAATTCCCAATAATTCGGATAATTCATGCATGGTCTTAAAAGGTATTGCACCAGCCTTTTCTAATTGTTCGGCAGAGCATAATTTAACCAGACCATACACTTTGATATTGGCATTAGTTGCAGCCGTTACTCCCGGTATACTATCTTCAATCACTACACAATCTTTAGGCTTGAATCCCATTTTCTTTGCAGCATACAAAAATAAATCTGGTGCCGGTTTTGGTTTTTTTACTTCTGATGCAGTAAAAACATTTTCATTGAAGTAGCCATTTAATCCCGTTAACGTCAATGAACCTTTAACATGTCTTGGTTCTCCATTAGAAGCTACACAGATAGGAATACTGATACTATCCAGTAATTCTTTTATTCCTTCCATAGGCTGTAAATCAGTTTCATAGGCTCTACTCACTTTCTTTACTAATCTAGGTAACCAGTCAGTCGGAATATCTTTTCCTGACATTTCTTTCATCCCATAAATTACAGCATCAAGAGTTTTCCCACCAAATTTCTGTTGAGCTTCACTAAGAGTCATGGTTATTCCTAATTCTCCAGCCATCTTGGCAACGACACGATTTGTAATATTCTCACTATCAACTAAAGTTCCATCACAATCAAAGAGTATGCATTTTGTATTCATTCAATATGCCCTCATGTCTTCAGATTTCATTATTTCTCTAAGAAAAGAAGTCGCATATGTACCCTTGTGTAGCCAAAACTCCAATGTAGGGTTTCCATTTTCTTCTATTATCCATTCCAAATCATTAATTTTTTGATTTAAAGGCCTATACATTCCAAATGACGATAGTTCAGGTATTTTTTCTATTGCAAAATCCTTGAAATCTATGTTTTCATCGTCCATAATTTGTTTTTCGAATTCACCTTGGATTCCTTTTGTATGTTCACTTTTAATTCCAGGTAGTAGTCCCACTATCCAGGCTTTTCCTTCATTACACCTTTTTTCTAATTTTTTCTGATTTCTTTCAGTAACTTCAATTATTCGTCTTTGGTCAGGGCCCCCATAGATATCAATAGGAATTATATTGTCGCCAACCAAAGGTTTGTGAATACTGTACCCATTTTCTATTCTCAGGTTAAGGACATGATTAAAGATTAAACTTTGATAGGCATGTACGAGCATTTTAGATAAATTTTCAGGCAATTGTCTAATTGCTCCAGTATAATCTTCTTTATTTCTCGTTAAATGTCCAATCATTTGTCTTTCGAATAGAAGTTTATGCGGGTACTGTAGCAAAGCAGCATCTAAATCTTTAGTTTCTTTTAAATCGCTTCTTGCTTCAGATCCAAAGCTTTCGTATTCTCCTCCACATAAATAATCCCAAACAGCTTGTTCATATTTTTTTTGGACTATTTTCTTTCCCACAAGATGCGTAATTGGTCTCACCGCTCCAAATCGCTGAATTCCAAAATAATTTGGGAATCCTCTTTTTAATTCATCTAAAATATTCCGTATATTTTCGGTACTTTTAGATTGAGAAATTTTAATCTTAAATTCATTCCCAACTAAATTTCCTAGTCTTACAGGTTTTACTGATTTATGGAGAAATTCAATAGATACATTTTCGAGATCAAGTTCGGCAATTTTCTTTGGAGAAGACAATATAGAGAAATATTGAGTTGTTAATGCACGTTTATCTTTTGTTCCTGCAAAACTAATGGCTTTTTGACCAATGCCTAATCTTTTAGATATTTCTTTGACCAAAACATGAGTATCCCAATTATTGGCAGTTATCTTAACAATACTATGTCTACCATTATCAGAAGGCTGAGCCCAGGCCCAATGTGCACGATGTTTGTTTTCAACAATTTCATTTACTGTAAAATCTTCTGGACTTTCACGTAATTTTCCAAATATACCTTTAGTTTTTGAAAGATATGATTCCTTACCTATTTCCGGTCTAGCCGGCGATATCATGAACTTATGCTATTCCGTCACTAATAGTTTTGATATCTGCAATGATGGTTTCAACTGCTTTTTTAATCGCATTTTTTGGAGTTCCTTTCTTGGTTCTAACGTAAAACTTAGGGTAATCCAAAACAATATGTCCCATATAATAGGAAGCATAATCTACATCAGAATTAGCTAAGGTGTGGTTCATTAAAGGCCCTAAGAGAGTCTCGTTGGCACCACGTATCTCAATTTCCAATTCATTTTTTGTCTTGTTAACTACGGATACTTCCATGGGGTTTTGCGGACTTTAAGGGGTATTATAAAGATTGGGCGAGTTGTAAAGCTTCATTTCTTATCTTTTTAGGAGCATTTGTTTTCACTCCAAGTGGAGAGAATACGCTTGAACTAGCAAAATATCCTAAATTTTGTATTGATTTCACAATTTTTACTCTTCTCGGAGTCTGCCCAGTACCTGATTCTCTAGCCATGTCATTGATATCATGTAATCCCGGAGGTCCATCTGCTTCCTCTCTCAGAGTGTCGAAAAATCTACCCAGCAAGTCATCAGAGCTTTCTGGAATAATCTTTTTCTGAATTATTTTCCCAGTCCATAGGGGTCCGGCGGCGCCTTTCTCTTCCTGATCAATGATTTCCATTTGTGGAGTAATCCACTTTAGTATAGTATCATTTTTTTTTATAACTCTAACAAAAACACGTAAGTGATGTCCTTCCGAATAACATAGTAATGGTTCAATTCCTTTTTCCATTAATGATGCCAAATGACTAATTCGAGCTAAAAGAATTCTAATTCCTATTTCTTTTGCAGCTACTCTTTTCATGGACATTGCGCCATACCTCTTGAGGCAAATAGAGGGTTTAGCCCCACAAAGAACTGCAGTATCGGTTGCAGAAATCCCTAATATTCCATTGTCATTTAATCCCTTAAGTGCAGACTCAATGTATGGGGCTGGTGTTCCAAAGGGATCTATGTCAATACCGTCATATTTTTTTTTAAGAAGTAATTCTTCAACTGGTAAATTATAAACTTCACTTTCAATTTTATTTAATTCTAAATTGGTGGCAATTGTTTCCGTTGCTAAAGAAGAAGTGTCACAAAATTCAACCTTATAATTCGCTTCAAGATTTAGTCTTATTCCTCTTATTCCAGATGCAGCTAATCCATCCAATAAAGTACCATTAAAATTTATTTTTTGAGCGAATGCAACATGTAAGTCCCTGCTTAATTTCATGGCAGGATTATAGAAAACACCTTTGGCTTTTCCAGGTCCTTTATCTTTACCTGAAAGGTTAGCCCTGAATACGGCTTTGCCTTCTTGAAATTCTTTCACACCATTCCAGTTTTTAGAATAGTGACTGCTTTAGATGGAAGTATTGCTGAATTTATTGGAGTAACTTCTAAAGTTCTTAAGTCATCTCTCTTTCGAATAGATTGTAATAGTGGATTTCGAGATCTCTTGTGCATTGTAATCAACATAGGCTTTCCACATTTTAGAGCGTCTTTTAGGACTGCACTAAATTCTTTTGATTCAGATACCAATTTGCCTACTTCATCTACTAAAATTAAGTCACATTCTTCGACTGCTTTGGCAACCGATTCAGTGGCAATTCGATTGACAGCATCTAGTCTTATTCCCAAAGGAGTAGATTCAGGGGTTTTTCCAGGAAGTCTTGGTTTAACATCCCATCTAACAGATGCAGACAGTTCTTCCTCACCGGTTATGAAGTTTTTTAGATTGTAACCTACAGTTTCCCCTTCTTCAACTATAGGGTGTGTAGTAAATCCGCCGATAGTGAATTTATCTTCAAGCATTTTGGCTATTCTTAAGACGGTGGTTGTTTTGCCAGTACCTGGTTGGCCAGATATAGCTACTTTTACTGGAATCATTGCTTGGCCGCCATTAATGGTCTGTATGTATAAGCATATGTCTCGTTTTTCAATTAGTTCCTTAATCTTTCGGGACAGCCTTTCCTTCTAGAACAGCTGTTACATTTCCCGGCTCTTTTATGATTTCTGTGAGCTTCCATGTCTCCATTAAGAATGTCATTCATTTCGTCTAATTTACTAGTTACTAAATTTTTCAATTTTGAGTCCCAAATAACTTCATGAGGTTCATTATTAAATCCATATCTTATTTGGCCATGGCTAGGTTTTTTTTGGAATGTTTCTTCAGACAATAAACAATAAGCTCCAATTTGTAAGACATGACTGAAGAACGGGGCTTTGGGCTTCCTGCCTGTTTTGACTTCTACAGGAATTCTCATGTCTTCATTTTTAATTAAGTAATCGGGCCTTCCTGCTAAATTATAATTATTTGATTTTAAAACAGGAGTTTCTTTTGTTAAAGCATCTGGAGTTTCAATGTCACTTTCTCCTAATTTATAATCATCTCGTAATTTGTCTATTTTTTCAGTCGATAATAATAATCTGTAAAGGAAAAGAGATGCAACAAGCATCCATCCAATCCCTAAAATTAATAAAATAACACCCAAATTTCTCTTTAATAAATCATTATCATTTGAAATCCATAGTATTGCAATTGCAAGTGTTACAAGAGTCATAATTAAACCCACAACTGTCATTAATGTTGTGGAAGTTTCTCTTGACTTTTCTTCTTCAACTAGTAAATTCTTTAATGAATCTCCCATCTCTTTATGTTTTTCAACGCCAGTATTGACTTCCTCACCTTCAGCATCTATTCCTTTGAGATCTAAGTGCCACGATAGTGGGCAATAGCCATAGCGCTCCATTTCAGAGGCTGATATTATCTGCTTGCGCATTGTGTTGAGTCCGAGGGTTAAGTCCAGTAAGCTATGCATTGCATTAAGGCCCTAATAAAGTATTACATCATTCTAGAAGCTAAAATATTGATCATGCCAAGCTAAATTTCCATAATCTGCAATTTTATAATTGTAAATTATATTTTGTTTACCATCATCTTGATTAAAATCTAATACAATAATAAGATCATATTCATCAGCATGAGGCCCATCAAACATTAGGGCTTCAAGTTTAACAGACTGTTTTGCATTTAAAATTCCAGGATAATGAGTGTCAGTTTCTAGCATTTCGGTTCCATTCCAAACACTTATTTTCACTTTCAAATCGGTAATTTCTTCAGTACCCATATTGCTTATTCTTGATTGCACAAACAAGCCAGAATAGGAACTGTGAAATACAGTATCAATTTCAATCTCAGTTCTTGGAAGAATATATGAGTATGATACGAATATGATAAAGAATGCGAGAATGATAGTACCAAATTTAGTAATTATTTTCTTTTGTTGTTTATTAAAGCTCATATGCTTGCCTCCAGAGAAGCAATTAAACTCATACCTGGTTCGGGCAGAATGTAATGTTTTTCATTATTGCCTAATTCAGTATCCATTCCATTTTTTTGAATTCCCAACCAAGTAGGCAATACATTGTATCCGCCGACTTCTTTTATTCGTAGATCAATTAATACTGCTGATGTTTTGAGTTTAATTGGCCCCATATTTAATTCACCACCGATAGCGAAAGATAATTCTCCACCTTCTGCATTAGCTAATTCAAACACAGGATAAAGTCCGAAAATTTGGTTTGGTATAATTTCAACATGTTTTACATCTTTAGCATGTATAATCATGTAATCAAGATAAAATTGAGGTGTAGCGGGTGAATTAGTAGCTTTTAGATATGCACTATCTATTCCGTTTGGTGAGTCAATTATGTAATTTACGCCATCTAAAACCATACTTGTATTGTCACCTACATTTTTTACATCCATGAAGGTACCTGAATGCCCTCCAGTATATCCTTCATCTACCATTAAAACAATATCAATTTCTGAAGAACTGGTTGAAACAAAGAGATTAGGGAATCCTTGAAATGCAAACGCGGAATCCATATCAAATTCATAATTTGGATCAATTCCCATATGGAATGATTCGGGAACATCATGCACTATCGCTTGAGCCGATTTCCACTGACCATAATCTTTATTGGCCGTTTTTACCCAAATATAATCCAAAGTCCCTTCAGCTTCATAGATTATATCTATTTCTTTTCCTACAATTAAATCAGCTCGGAGGTCTTTAGGTATATTTGAAAAATAAATTTCATTAAACGAAGGCCTTGTTTGATTATGAGTTTTGAGATAAGAACTACCTATTCCTCCAGTATTGTGAATGTCAAATATTGCATCTAAATCTCTCCCTTCACTTGTTGCAGTTTGGAAGTAAGCATTTATGTTATTGTTATCTCCCACGTCATCTAGGAAAAGCTCGATAGCAGTTTCGTTGACTCCTCTATCTAAATCAAGATAAATCCACTTTGTAATTGGTGACCAATCGCCTAAATCTAAGTTAATTATATCAGGTTCACCAAAAACCGTAGAAAGTTTTGCAGAGGTTACAGTACCTTCCAAGTATAGTAATAGTGCATCTCCAAAATCATTCTGCCTTAAAACGATTCCATGAGTCCATTCCAAGTCCATTCCAGTTAGATTTCCAGATTCTAAACTCAAAATAACTCTTGAAGGTGCAGTTGAAGAGCTATAATCGACACTGATCTGATCACCAATTATAACATCTAGATTTATTTTCTCAGGAACATCAGGTACGGCAACCTCCAGTTTACTTTGAGATTTACTGTCACTGACCATGGCATAAATTGAGCCTAATTGTTTACTGGATTCAAGACTAATATTCCCTACAAGTGCCGTTCCTTCCATTCCATTATCGTCTAAGTAAACAGATCCGTTAAGATCAAAATTATTTGGTAAGTCATCAATTCTCAGTAAAACACTCTTATTTTCAAAGTTATTGATATCTACCAATATCCGGTCCATGGCAGGTACGTCGTTATTAAATTCTTCAAGAAAGATATCTAATTGCGTCCCTTCATCTTCAGGATCTGAAAGTTTGAGGCCAATATTTGGTGAAATTCCACGAAGATAGGCCTTCATGTTCATTGCCCCATCATCGGACATATCAAGACTAATTCCTTCAGTCCAATATGTTTCCAGTTCGGTAGTATCTCCTAAATCAATTTCAAGTGCTACAGTATCAATCCCCTGATCTGAACTAATATTAAATTCTAACAATTCATCATGTATTTCCATATCTATAGTCATACTTCCTGGAAGACTTGATACAAATGCTTCTACACGATATGGGTTATCTTCTTCAAATTGTTCTAGTACTAAATAAATTGGACCAACAGGTTGACTGGTATTCATGGTGATACTACCGCTCAAAGTTAAATTATCGACAGTGGCATTAAGTATCAAATCAGCATTTAAATTTAGATCTAGACCAACCGGTATATCTTCTATAAATGCAGTTACCTTAGGTCCAATTATTCCTTCTTCTTGGAATATAATATAATCAGCCGTGTCTCTATAGTTAAAATCATCTAAGCTAAGTTCTAAGTCTATGTGATCTCCCTTTGAAGTATAGTTTGCATCAACAGATTGCGGGAGTCCTTTGAGAAGCAGTCTTGCACCTAGAATGGTTCCTCCTTCAACATCTTTTTGACTTGACCACAAGCCCTCTACCCACCTAGGGCTTTCATCTAGTAATTCTATTTTTCCTTTATTGACCCAAGCTGTTACAGATACTTCTTCATTGATATTATATAAAAATCGAGCTACAGTTTCAAACGATTCTACGTTTGTGACTAAATTTATTGACAAATCAGCTACAGTATCTACTAATGCCTTACCTATTTCAGATAAAGCTTCAATAAATCGAGCTACATCTCTTAAATCATTAATTTCTCCAATATCACCACCAATAAGGCTTCCAGTGTCAAGTATAGGTACGGTTACAACAATTTCAGCAGGAAGACTATCAATGAAAACATATGCATCTAATCCCTTGTAATCTTCATCATATTCAGTATCATCAATTGCTCCAACCTTAAATTGAACTGGTTGCCTATGATTAATTTTAAAATCGGCCAACTCCCCACTTCCATCATCGTCCAATTGCAAAGATTGAATCCAGCTTAAATTTCCAGATAAACTAGCAGTTTCATTATCTAGTCCCATATTATTTTGGTATAACATGACCGAACTTCCATTGTAGACAGAATGATTCCAAATCCATGCCGTAGCTTTTTCATTTTCAGTAACATTAGTTATTGTGAATGTGAAGTTAAACCAACTATCTGTAATTAATCGTAAATCTCCATTAGAGCTGACGATTTCAGCAGAACCAGGTAAGTGTTCTAGTTTTATTCTAGAATAAATCCCACTTGCGAAACTTGTAAAAATTATATTGTCTATTATTTCATTAGAATTGTCCCCACCAGCATAAACTAGATTTCCATTATCAATATTCAGAGTTATATTTGTAGGAACGTTACTTAGTGTGATATTTGCCCAATGTGATGTTTCTCCGATTTCGTCTATGCCTTCAAAATATACTCTGAATGGTTTATCTCTTGCAGGATTCATAGACAGTGAAATATTCGTTACTCCATCTCTAGAGTAAAAATCAATATCTCCAATATCAGTTATCCTAGCACTAAATCCGTAATCCTCATTATTCGCAGATATTGTAGATCTAGAATTAGGTGCATTATTGTCTAAATACGCAGATTCATTGTATATTGCAAAATAGTCATCTCCGCTTCCATCATTAAGATCTAAATATTTGTCGCTTGTGAGATAAACAAAGATTTCACTTATGTATGCAGGTTCATTTAGCCTATTTCTTAATCTGATTGCAACTTCTCCATCACCTTCACCAATTGTAGATTGCAATACTGCTTTAGGAATAGATCTCAATAAATCTCCAACGTAAACTATTCTTCCAGCCAGACCAATTAACAAATCACTAATCAATCCCCCTACCAATGAACTATCAATACCCGTTACATCGTCATTTACTGGAATTGTACTTCCTCCGCTTTCATCCAATTGTAGATTACCTTCCAGAACTAAACTTTCAGGTAAACCAGATATTTCTAGTCCTGTGAAAAGTTGATAATCATGATCTAACCAGGTTGCACCTCTTCCATCTTCAGTATAATATTCATAGTCCCCATATACTATGGATTCAATTGGTTCAGTTGAATGGAATTCTATGACTGTCCAATTCCGATCTTCAGTAGATTCATTTCTAACTTCTAACCATAATGAAGCCTTAGGCATGTTCAATTCATTTAAGCATATTTCTTCACCTGATATGGGGTCTGAGGCACAAACCGGGACTCCGGTAATATCTGCTTCGATATGTGATAAGAAAGGATCAAGACCTTCGCCGGGGTTTAGATTGTATTCATAGTATTGAAATTCTAAGTTAAATTTTTTGTTAGCTTCATTTGGATTCGTAGTTTCAGTAGCAGGTGCATAAACTTCAATGGAATCTCTTTCTACATCATCAACAGTTTGTGATACAAGCCTAACGCCTAGTTCACGAGGCACTTTCCCTCTAGGATTGTCTAAATCAATTTTTATGAATGTTACTTCTTCTAAAGCATCTCCTGGATTAATTGTAGTTCCACTACTCCAATTATATTTTAGATATCCTATTGCTATTTCTAGATTGTCAACTCCATTATTGAATGGATTACCAGTTTCATTATTCATTAAAACATTAATTTGATATGGTGCATTCACGTAATCAACATCACCTGGATTTAATCCAATGCCTCCACTGCCGTCCGTTCCTATTGTAAATACAAATTCTTCGATTACAACAGATAAACTATATTCATCTGGAATTTCATTAGGTGGAAATTGAGTGTTTACTCCCCAAACATAAGTCTGATCAGCATTACCTTCATCATTATACGTTATTCCTCTAACAATTGCAATGTCTAAGGTTTGATTTAATTCTTCAAGTTCCTCAAACTCAAAATTCAATCCAAGATTTGCTTCTAGTCCAACATCACCATCTATAGGATTAAGATCCGTATCCTCATTTACGAGATCATTAACTACTGGTACTAATCTAGCGCGTATTTCGTTATTTCCATCTCCATCTATGTCGATTGGTATCCATGAAGTATCACTTTCATCTAATATATTAATAAAAGATAAAATAAAATCGGCTGCAAAGTTATCTAAACCTAGCGACTCGACCC
Organism: Methanobacteriota archaeon; assembly: GCA_014240055.1. Taxonomy (GTDB): domain Archaea; phylum Thermoplasmatota; class Poseidoniia; order MGIII; family CG-Epi1; genus CG-Epi1. The sequence continues at coordinate 42,090 of JAAZXP010000004.1, forward strand.
AAGCAGCAATTAAAGCTGTTGAAGCTCCCCAAAGAGTTGATACTAGGTTTGCTTCTTCAACTCCTTCTTCACAAGGTTCACCAGGAATAGGTTCAGGTTCACAACCACCTATATCAATAATTCCATTTCCATTTGCATCATATGCCCAATAAATTAAATATGTTTCAGTGAATATAGATAGAGCTGTGCCCAAGAAAGAATCTTGATACAAGTCAGCATCATTTTCCATAGTATTAATGATATCTGCTTTGAATGGTTCGATATCATTTACATCATTAGGCTTCAGTCCTCTCTCAGAATAATCATAGGTAACTGTTTCATAATCTGAAAGATCTGCAACGACATTCTCACTTTCATCTTTGCTATTCATGGCATCTTCACGAGTATCTAATAGAGACACTGCGAGTTCACTTCCTTCATGCAATGATCTTAAAAAATTCAATTCTTCAATTACAGTTTCGTTTACTTCATCATTTCTTTGGTTAACACTTTGAAAGAAAGTATCCAATTCTTCAGCCGTGTCATAATTAGCTTCTATAGTGGCAGGTCCTACCACAGTAGGTATCATTATGACTTGAAGCATCATCAACAAAACTACTGAAATTACAAGTACTCTTTTTCGGTTCAATAATCTGAAAGAAGACATCTTCATTGTTATTATTGAGAAACCATCTCTATAAATAAGGTATTAGCTAAAAATATAGATTGATTTTATATAGTGAATCAAAATCGATAGAAAGATGGATGAAGAGTCTTTACAGGAAATGCTTGCCGATGAAGGCACTTTCAAAGGAGAGACAGATGAGAGTGAATTAGAGGCTCTAGTATCTAAATTAAAGACGAATATTTTGATAATAGGTAGTGGAGGTGCGGGCAATAATACACTGACTAGACTATACAAAGAAGGTATGAACTCCATAGAGCTTTTAGCTTTGAATACAGATGCACAACACCTACTCAACACTCCAATTCCTCATAGAATGTTAATTGGTAAGCAATTGACAAAAGGTTTAGGTGCAGGTTCAGAACCAGGAACTGGAGAAGGAGCGGCAGAAGAAGCCAGAGTTGAATTATTAGAAGCTTGTCAAGATGCAGACATTATTTTTCTTACAGGGGGACTGGGCGGTGGAACTGGCACAGGTTCCTTACCAGTCATTGCCCGTTTAGCTAAGGAAAAGGGAGCACTTACTATAGCTATAGTTACTCTTCCTTTCAGTAATGAGGGCGCTCGTCGAACAAGAAATGCGCGTTTGGGGCTTGAGAAATTACGCAAATCAGCAGATACTGTGATTGTCATACCAAATGATAAATTGTTACAAGATGATATAATGAATTTACCACTTAATTTAGCATTTAGACATGCAGATGAAATATTAGGTAATGCAATAAAGTGCATGACTGAAATTACTTCTCATGGTGGATTAGTTAACATAGATTTTGCAGATATGCGTTCTATAATGGATGGTGGTGGTGTTGCCATGATCGGAATGGGGGAAGGGCAAGGAGCCAATAGAGCATCAGATGCAGTTATTGCAGCCTTAACTTCACCATTATTAGAGTTAGATATTGCCGAATCAAAAGGCGCATTAGTGAATGTCACAGGTGGAGATGATATGACCCTGCAAGAAGCTCATGAGGTTGTTAAGGAAGTTCATAGTAAGATTAATAAAGATGCTCGAATCATTTGGGGAGCTTCAGTAGATTCTACCCTCGAACATCAGATACGAGTTATGCTCGTAGTCACTGGTGTAAAATCTTCTCAAATATTGGGACCATCGTCGGGAGTAGATGACGAAATGCAAAACAGATACGGTATAGAATTCGTACACTAATACAATGAGTTTCATCGACAACGTATGGCAAATGCAACACAAGCTTGAAGAACGCTTCAAGAGAATAGGTAGAGGTCAATATGGCCGTGTTTTACGTCTTGCACGTAAACCAACTTCAGATGAATTTGTAAAAAGTTCTTGGGTTGTTGGTATTGGGATAGGTATTGTCGGTGCAATTGGATTTATTGTATACTATATTTGGCTAAAAGCCCCACCTATTATAGCAGATTTATTTGGAATTTAGATATTTATGGCAAAATTCATTGAAGAAGAAGAAGAAGCCCCAGCCGAATCCGTTGAAGGCCCATCATCAGATACTCAGATTTATACGATGAAGTCTCAAATTGGACATGAACGAACAGCAAGTGAAAGACTTGCAGATAGAGCAAGAAGGAGTTCAGCTCCAATATATGCAATTCTTGCACCTTCTAAATTAAGAGGATACATATTTGTCGAAACAGATAGTCCTGAGGCACTTAGAGATAATTTGAAAGGTTTGACTCATGCTAGAGGTATGGTAATGAACAAAGGTAAGGGCTATGGCAGATCCAAAGAACCCGATACTTTTGGAACTACTACTCTTGAAGAATTAACACCTCATTTGACGCCACCTCCTGCCGTTTCAGGAATAGAAGAGGGCAATATTGTTGAAGTAATTGCAGGTCCATTTAAGGGTGAAAAAGCAAGAGTCCAACGTATTGATCAGTCTAAAGAAGAAGTTACAGTTGAATTATTCGAAGCCATGGTCCCAATTCCAATAACGGTTAGAGGAGATCATGTTCGAGTTTTAGAAAAGGAAGTTAATTAATGGGAGAAACAGTAGAAGCATTAGTTGACGCAGGTAAAGCCTCTGCAGGACCTCCACTGGGTCCCGCACTAGGGCCATCTGGCGTTAATGTTAAGCAAGTAATCGAAGAAATCAATTCTTTGACAAAAGAGATGGAAGGTATGCAAGTACCTGTAAAAGTTAAAGTTGGAGATGATAAAAGCTTTTCAATTACAGTAGGAACGCCTCCCGCTTCGTCTTTAATAAAACAAGTATTAGGTATCAAAAAAGGTTCAGGAGAAGCCGGTACTGTAGTTGCAGCAGAATTGCCATTAGAAAAAGCAATTAAAGTTGCTAAGCAGAAGGGCCCTGGATTAACAGGTGGAGATATCAAGGCCATGACTTCAGAAATATTAGGTGTTGCAAAGTCTATGGGGTTAAGCTGTGAAAATAAAGACCCTAAAGAGATTCAAGCATCAATTAAGTCTGGCGACTTAGATGATAGATTTTAATTAAATAAAATTTATACTATCTTCTTCCATTTTGCGCCCACAATAAGTACATTTAATTTGAAGATTTTCTTTACTTAAGAGTTTGAAATTAGTAGAGACTCCTCTTTCGTTATTACATATACAGTTTTCATTTGGACATTGTACTATTTCAGAAATAAATGGAGGTATTTCGATTGTTTTTTTCCCAGCTACTGCATAATTTCTAATAATATTAACAATTGCATTAGGAGATAATAACGCTAGTTTTTCAATTTCGATTTCATTCAATTCCCTGTCTTCTACCTTTATTATATCTTTACGTTTTTGATGTTTACTTTGAACGTTAATCAATAAACTAATAGTAGTATCACTTCCACTCAGATTGAGGATATCTAGGACTTTTCTTCCACAGCCTGGTTTAATATGATCAATTACAGTCCCATTTCTTATAGGCTGTACACGTAGTAAATTATCACTCATTTTTTACCTCTAATTAATTGTTCTAGCAATGCCATTCTTACAGGTACTCCGTTGAAAGCCTGTCTAAAATAAGCTGCATGTTTTGTGTTGTCAATATCGGTTGATATTTCATCAACTCTAGGAAGAGGGTGTAAAATTCTCATTTTGGGTTTTGCATTATTCAATAATTCGGAGTTAATTCTGTAAGCTCCTGCAACTCGCTTATAATCTTCAACATCAGGAAATCTTTCTTTTTGTATCCTAGTGACATAAAGGACATCCAATTCGCTCAAGATATTTTCTAAGTTTTGGTGAGTAGACCATTCGCCAGTTAACTCATCCGTCACATATTCCGGCATTGCTAAACTTTCTGGAGAGATAAAGTACAATTTTGTATTAAAACGATCAAGTGCTTGTGATAAAGAATGAACAGTCCGCCCATATCTTAAGTCTCCTAACATTCCAACTTTTAAATTTTCCAGTTTACCAATTTCCTCTTTGATTGTAAATAAGTCCAGAAGTGTTTGTGTGGGGTGTTGCCCTGCACCATCACCTCCATTAATGATAGGTACTTCCGAAACTTCTGATGCTAATTTTGCTGCACCTTCTCTTGGATGTCTAAGAACAACTGCATCAGAGTATCCAGCAACCATTCGTATTGCATCTGATAATGTTTCACCCTTTAGGTGAGATGTAGCTGAAGGGTCGGCAAATCCAATACAACTTCCACCAAGACGTTGCATTGCACTTTCAAAAGATAATCGTGTTCTAGTAGATGCTTCGAAAAAGCACGTTGAAAGAATTTTTCCCTTTAATATATCTGACTTTTTTTCCCCTTTTGCGATAGGTAGTAATTCACTTGCACGTTTCAGGAGGCCCATGATGCGTTTGTTATCTAAATCTTCAATTGACACTACGTGCTTCATGAGATGTCAACGAAGGGGGTTTTTTAAATGGTTTAATGAGTTAGTCACTTGAGCGTTATTAGTTTAAACTAAGTCTTTCTAATAATAATTGTGAGGAGATATTTTTGAAAAATCTAAAAAGTGTTGATGAAATAGTGGATTTTTATTTTTCTCATGCTAGTCCTTTACGCAGTAAAATTTATCTAATATTAGGTTATCTTTTTGTTTTTTTTGCAATCATAGGTGTTTGGGTTCCTGGGTGGCCTACAGTTTCTTGGGCAGTTCCAGCAGCTTTCTTATTTTCTCTTTCAAATGAAAAATTATTTCGGTGGAGTCTTACAAATGACTATTTTGGCTCTGCATTATTTAGATATTATTCAACAGGTAAAACACTTCCATATCATGTAAAGGTGCTCATAGCGTTTTTTATTTTTGGAATGTCTAGTCTGTCATCTTATTTTGTGTGGTTTGTCTCAACTAAAGGGGATGGTGATATGTTAGTAGTTTCTTCATGGAATGGGGCTGATCCTGGTTTTGGATTTATTACAATACTACTAGTTGGTTTAATCGGTGTTTGGTATATTTTATTCCAAGTAAAGTCGAGATAATGTTTCTGTTAATTGTATAAACTATCACTTATTTAGATAATTGTGACTAAAACTAACCGTACTCATAGGCATGGAATTTATAAATTATATGCGCCAATATATGATAGATTTATGGCGCCTTCTTTTGCAGATGGCCATTCAAAAATGTATAAACCCCTTAATCTTAAGTCGGGAGATCATATACTCGAAGTTGGGGTTGGAACTGGTATTTCTCTAAGAAATATTCCAGATTTTGTTAAGGTAGATGCTATAGATTACAGTGAACCGATGCTGGTGAAGGCACGTAAAAGACAAGAAAAAGGAGATTTTGCTGCTAAAATAAATTTTCAGCAAATGGATGCGCATGTTTTAGAATTTAAAGATGATAATTTTGATCATTCTGTTGTTGCACACACGTTAGCAGTTGTAGCCGATCCTGAAGTAGTTCTAAGAGAGATTATACGAGTTACAAAGTCTTCAGGCTTGATAGTTATAGTTAATCATTATAAAGATAAGAAGGGGATTATAGGTACAATATGGAATCCTTTTAGAAAACGATTAGGGCTTGGAAAACATGTGGACTTCAAGCAGATAATTGATAACTGTGGGCTAGAATTATTGAGCGAAGAACGGGTAAATAAATTCACTACTCATTCTAGAATGTTAGTTTGTAAAGTGCCTTGAATCAGTGTAGTTTTTGTTTAATCCAGCTTAAAGTGTCTCTTAAAGAATCTTTAAATTCCATTGGATTCCAACCTAATACACCTTTAGCTTTACTAGAATCATAATTGGTTATTTTCCCCATATATTCTTTCACAGTTTCTGGAGAAATGAGCGGTGTATATCCAAAGAGAGCTTTTGTTGCTTGCCACCTTGCGAAAATTTTCATTTGCCACATCGGAGCAATTTTCTTAGGTAGTTTTAGTTCAGGTTCGAGTTCTTGGATTATATCCATTAATTCAAATCCATCTAAACATTTTGTACAAAGAATATGTCTTCCCTCTGCATTATTATTTTCATAAGCTTTCAGATGTCCAAGAGCAACATCTCTTACATCAACATATCCAAAAGTCTGAGGTGGCAATACACTAAGTTCTTCTTTCAAGAGTTTATCAAAAAGTATAGTACTGGGAGTATGTCTATGGAAATAAGGGCCTATTACTGCCGTTGGATTCATTACTACTAAAATCATGTCATTTTCTTTTGCATATTCCCAAGCCCTTCTCTCTGCTTCAGTTTTTGCATATGAATAAGGATGTTTTGATTCGGAATTCCAATCACTTTCATTCAAAGCTTTTCCATTTGGTCCGCTTCTACCGATGGCTGCAGTACTTGACGTGAAAATAACTTTCTTGATTCCTGCCTTATTGGCTGCTTTAAGAGCATTAATTCCTCCTATGATTGAAGGATTTATAATTTCTTTTTCAGGATTCTTAGCCCAACTTTGGTATACTGCAGCAACTTGGAAAAGACCATCCATATTTTGCATGGCTGATTCAATAGTTTCAGGTTTCATTAGATCCATTTCAACTAATTCTATGTTTAGTGAACCAAGATGGGAAACAAGTTTCGGATTGTTTTTATCTCTTACAGATGCTCTAACGTTATATCCTTTTTCAACTAACATTTTAGTTAGAGTATATCCTACATGCCCGTTAGCACCAGTAACTAGTACATTATTCCCACTCATTTATTTGAATAAGTACTTTCGATAAAATTTCAGTTCTTCAATAGACTCAATTATATCGCCAAGTGCTCGATGGTTTTCTTTTTTTGGAGGCACAATTGCATTGATTTCGGGATTCCATCTTTTTACGAGTTCTTTAATTGATGAAACATCGACGACACGATAGTGCAATCTTTGTTCAAGAATATTCATTTGAGCATCTAAAAATCGTCTATCAGTCCCTATAGAATTTCCACAGAGAGGCGGTTTGTATTTTGTACCTAAATGTTTTTCTATAAATTCTAAAGTTTGTTTTTCAGCTTCTTCTATACTAATTTTACTATTTCTTACTTCTTCAATTAGTCCTGAACTACGGTGCATTTCATGGACAAAATCATTCATTCTTTCCAGAATTTTGTCTTGGGCATGTATTACTAAATCAGGTCCTTCTGCAATTATATTCAGTTCTGAGTCTGTAATAATAGAGGCAATTTCAATGATGCGGTGTCTTTTTGGATCTAATCCAGTCATTTCTAAATCCAACCACACTAATTCTTGTGCCATAATATCAGATTAAGAGCCTTCTAAATAGAATTTATAGCGATAAATACCTATAGACCTTTCTAAATGGTAAAACGTGGCATTTTTTAACCCTGCAAAGTTTACCGAAGAGGCACTTACTAGTCTTAAGTCTCAGTTAAATTCTAAGGCGATAATTGCAGCGTCTGGCGGAGTCGATTCCTCCGTTGCTGCAGCTCTTGCAGCTAGAGCAGTGGGTGATAATTTATTAGCAATTTACGTAGATACTGGATACATGCGCCTTGGTGAATCTGAATTTGTTTCATCAATGTTAAAAGATTTAGGTGTTAAGCACAAGATAATAGATGCATCTAAACGTTTCTATGAAGGTTTGAAGGGTATTACAGATCCTGAGCAAAAACGGAAAATAATTGGTGAACTCTTTATCCGAGTTTTCGAAGAAGAAGCAAAAGAGTATGGAGGTAAATTTCTAGTTCAAGGAACTATTGCTCCAGACTGGATTGAATCTGGTGGTGGATTACGCGATACAATCAAATCTCACCATAATGTGGGCGGTTTACCAGATGATATGGAAATGGAACTTTGTGAGCCTATCAGAGAGCTCTACAAAGATGAAGTTAGAAGTTTAGCAGAATATTTAGAAATTTCAGTATCTCAGAGACAGCCTTTCCCTGGGCCAGGTTTGGCAGTTAGAGTAATGGGTGAAGCGACTCCAGAACGTACTGAAGTGGTCCGTCAAGCATGTCATATCGCTGAAGAAGAAATGGAGTCGGCATCAGAGCGAAATGAAATGGAATTGCCTTGGCAATATTTTGCAGTCCTCATTCCAGTAAAAACAGTTGGAGTTCAAGGAGATGTTCGAGCCTATGGTAACACAATTGCCGTTCGTGCCGTGCACAGTTATGATGCAATGACTGCTCAATCAGTAGATATTCCTTATTCAGTGCTGAAGAAAATATCGGAGAGAATTACTAGGGAATTAAAGTCGGATGTAAATCGTGTTGTCTATGATATAACTGACAAACCCCC
>JAAZXP010000050.1 GCA_014240055.1 Methanobacteriota archaeon
CGAGAGTCAAGAATGATTGATTTTGATGGGCTATGTATCGAACATGGTGTAAAAGTGTGGATGGTTTACATTGATTTACACATATTAGACAATGATGGAAATTTATTTGATTGTTGTACTTTGGCTGCCGCTGCAGCACTTTCTAATGCTAAAATCCCTAATGTTCAACACGGTATTGCTGATAAAGACGTAAAATTACCAGTAACCTGTTGGCCAATATCATGTACTTTTGGAAAATTGGGAGATTCAGTAATTTTAGATGCTACATCTGATGAAGAAGGCGTAATGACTGCAAGATTCACAGTAGCTCACGACGAAAATGGAAACTTAAGAGCTGCACAAAAAGGCATGAATGGTGCTTTTACTGATGCTGAAATAAGAGAAGCTGTTAAAACAGCTAGAGCCAGCGATAGTGTTTTACGTGAGGCTCTAAAAGGTATTCAAGAATGAGTCAAGGGACAAAGAAAGTTGGAAGTACGGGCAGATTCGGACCTCGATATGGAGTGTCAGTTCGTAGAAGAGTCGGCGCTGTAGAGAAAAAACAACGGCAAAAATATGACTGTCCATCTTGTTCTAAGATAAATGTAAAACGTATCTCTACTGGAATATTCAAGTGTAACAGTTGTGATTATCAATTTGCTAGTGGAGCATACTATCCATCTAAGGAGGACTAAAAATGGTAAATTATAAATGTGCCTCATGCGGAACAAAATTAGATATGGATTTAGAAGTATTAGGTCTTACATGCCGTGTTTGCGGTGAGAAGATCTTTTACAAAATTAGACCGTCTACCAAGAAAACAGTTATTTCTAATTAATGAAAGCTCAAGTGAGCCTCAAAACAGGAAAACATACTAAAGCTATTGCGAAAGCTCTAACTGATGAAGCGAAAGCTGGCTTACCGAAGGTTGAAGTCAATGTTTTTCCAGCTGGTGAAAAACTAAAAATTGAGTTGATTGCTGAAGAATTCACTAGCTTAAGGGCTGCCCTCAATTCTTTTCTAGGATGGGCATATTGTGCTGAAGGAGTAATAAAAAATGAGTGATGTAACACCTGAAAATATACAAGAACAAGTAAACATGTTCAGACAAATGCAACAGCAAATACAAAGTCTATCTCAACAGGTTTCACAAATGGATATGACCATTGGAGAAACTGAACGAACTTTAGAAGAAATTGAAACTGTTGACGACAAAGCTACCCTCTATAGGGCCATCGGCTCAGTAATGAAGAAAATTGACGATAATTCAACCCTAGTTAACGATTTGAAAGAAGAAAAGGAAAGAATGGAAATTCGTAATAATAGTCTTAAAAATCAAATTGAGAAAATGAATGTCGACCTTGCTGAGATGCAAGCGAAATTAGAACCCGTTTTGCAGGATATCCAAGGAAATAATGACAAACCTTCTAAATGATAAAATAAAAGTTTTTTTAAAACAAAAATTATTGCTTTTAGTACACCACCACGCTGATGTTGATGCAATTTCCTCAGCCATAGCACTTCACTCTGTTCTCGAAAATTCCACTATTTGTGCTTCAGAGGGAATAAGCTCTCATGGACAGAAAATTGCTAGTGTTGCTAATTGTGAAATAATGGAAACACCACCCAAAAAATGGGAAGGAACTGTGATCGCCCTGGATAGTCCGAACCCTGAACATTGTGGACCACTTCCAGATACTGACAACATTGTAGTAATTGATCACCATACTAAGATGGGAGATTGGCCAGAAGGTACTGAAAAAATTCACTTGCCTCAGAAAACAAGTACTGCTGAGATTGTTTTTGAAATTATTGAGGAATTAGAATTGAAACTTACTAAAGAATATGCAACTATACTAATGTGCGGAATTTACACCGACACTGGCCAATTTAGACATGCAAATAGAGAAACATTCAATATCGCAAGTGAATTGTGTGATGCTGGAGCAGAACCTCAAGATGTAATCAATATTTTAGATAGTGAAAGACCATTAATTCAAAAGACAACTTTTCTAAAAGCTGCACAAAGAATGAAATGGATGCAGGAAGGAAAATGGATTATCGCTAACAGCGTTGTTAATTCGTTTGAGTCGGGATCTGCAAGACTAATGATTGTATTGGGTGCTGACATTGCCTTAGTAGCCTCTGAGAATAAAAAAGGAGAAATGAGATTATCTACTCGAGCTTCCAATAGAATGGTGTCGAAAGGATTTAAGCTAACAACCATTTTAGAAGACATTACTGAAATTAACGGTGGATCTTCCGGAGGCCATCCTGGTGCTGCAGGATATAATGGAAAAGGTGATGCTGAAGCTATTACTGAAATTGCTAAACAAAAATGTATAATGGCAATAAGGCAACTATCTTAAACTTAGAATTGTGTAGACTACTGTGAGATATAGAGCCATATTCCGCATTTATGGATTAATAATGGCTAATATGCTCTTAATTATGGGAGGGCAGTTAGCATATCTCTACATTGTTGGCCCAATATCAATGGATGATGGAAGGCCTATGGCCCTACCAGAAATTCCATTTTTAGGACTCTTAATAACTATTTTAATAGCTGCTGGAGGGCTGATTACTGCAGCTATATTACAAAAGAAACCAGCCCCAATTAGATATGTTTCTGTAAACAGTAAACCATATGTTAAACAAATTCAAAGAAAAGAAAACTCTACAGAAAATCAACAATACCGTCCAATCTATCCTGGGCAATACAGTACAAAGACGAGTAAATTACACTATAATAAATCTGAAGAAAAAGAAGATTTAAACTGGAAAGAAAGTAATATCCCAATTAATGAACCTATGAAGAAAAAAATTGGCTCACTTAAAAAACAAGAATTGCAATTGCCTAATTCAGCAATACTATTCTTTGGATTCCTATTATCTTTAGCATTGGGGATTGCAGTATTGGGCGAGGGGGGGCCATTCCTTTATCTTTTCCCAATCGCTTTCTTAGTCGCATTTTCTTTTCCTGGACTGATATGGGTAAGTTACATCTATTCAAGAACTGTAACTTCACCTGAACCACAAAGATTAGTGCTGATCGCACTGGCATGGGGAATGTTCTCAACATTGCCGTCTAGTCTCCTGAATGATTTAGGAGCACGTATTGTTGACGTTGATCAAAATGCATTATTTGGAAATGCTAAATTTGGAACTCCTGAACTTATTTTAGTTTCAATAATTGCCCCATTTGTGGAAGAACTTCTGAAACCTATTGGATTAATCTTTGTAATAAAAAGACTGAAAACTCCTTACGAGGGTGTATTGTATGGTGTAGCTTGTGGCATGGGATTTGCCATTATTGAAAATATGCTATATGAATTATTCATATTGATATGGTATGGATCGGATGCATGGACGTTGAACGCTTTTTTAAGAGGCATTGGTTCTACTGTTTTGCACGCAGTAGGACCTGCAGCAATCGGTTTTGCTGTAGCTTTTTCTAATCAAATGCAAAAACCATTACGTAATTACTTAATTTTAGCATATCTCTTTGGATTTACAATGCATGCTTTATGGAATGGATTTGCAACCATGCCATTTATGTTAGAAGGACAATTTTGGGAATACACTTCCTATGTTTTAATAGGAATAATGATTCTTCTGTGTCTGGCATTTATCATTAAAGCTTTAGAATATGGAAAAGAATATGCTAATTTAGAACTGAAAACTAATGATTTTGGAGATTCAAAAGAAGAAGAAGCAACAAATAGTGGTCACTAAATACGAGAAATACCGTCCTTAGCTCAGCCTGGTCAGAGCGGTCGGCTGTAGGGGTCTTACCCTCTTTAACCCGTTAGTACGGGAGGCCGCAGTTACCGACAGGTCCCCGGTTCGAATCTGGGAGGACGGACCATCTTTAAAATTTATAAAAAACCTATATCTTTTTTCCAGGCATATATTTTTTAATAATTATTGCATTAAAAAGAGCAACTACTGCTGAAACCATTGCTGAAGCAACCATACCTTCCATGAAAGCTAAACGTGCGCTTTCAATAAGTTCTGCACCAATCATGTTACCTTCTGAAAGTAAATCACCACCAATACGCATGGCTGCAGGAAATGATTGTGTGGCCATTTCGGAATAATTTTCTAGGCCTTCAGGAATTACTAAATTATTTTGATATACCTCATTAAGAACACTTCCCCCAATTGCGATACCAAGTGCCCCACCAATTTCTCTACTTGCATCATTTGTTGCACTCCCTACTCCTGCTTTATTTTCAGGAATAGACTCCATAATCAAAGTGGTGGAAGGTGCCATAGTCAATCCCATTCCTACCCCTAAGAGAAAGAAGGTGATTGCTATTCTCCAATACTCTGTGTTAACTTCAACTGTCGTGAATAATAACATTCCTGCACAAACTAAAGTTAAACCGGTTGCTACAACGTTATTATTTCCAAATTTAGCAACTAGCTTATCACTATTAGCAGCTGCAGGCATTAAACCCAATGGAAGAGGAATAAATCGAATAGCTGCCTCTAGGGCTGTATGGCCTCTAACTAATTGAAAATGTAACATTTGAGTAAACATAAATGAAAACATTACAAAGAAAGCAAGCGATATTGCAATTAGTCCCATTGTAAAACCCATTTTACTAAAAAGATTCATAGGTAACATAGGATACTCTGTTTTTCGTTCCCATTGTATAAATACAAAAACAAATAGCAATCCAAGGGCCCCTATCCCAAGTGTTTCTAAACTAGTCCAACCTACATTTGGAGCCTCAATAATAGCATAAAGAATCGAAATGAGTGCAGCCATAGAAAGTAATGAACCTACTAAGTCAATTGGTCGTTGCTGTTCATCCTTGGAATTAGGAACTAAAAATAACCCTAAAATAAGTGTGACAATAATAACGGGAACATTAAGCCAGAAAACCATCTCCCATCCATAATTTTCTACAGACCAACCTCCAACCAGAAGACCTATTGGAGCTCCTGCACCAGCCATAGCTGCCCAGATACCTACTGCTTTGCCTCTCTCTTCAACTGGAAATACAACTACGACTACTGACAAGGTTGCAGGCATAACCAAAGCTGCACCAAGCCCCATCAAGGCTCGAGCCATAATTACATGCTCTGAAGTAGTGGCATACATCGCAGTGGAACCTGATACAATTGCTACAATAGTCAAACCTAACTGTAATGCAGGTTTACGTCCAAAACGATCGCCAAGAGCCCCCATAACTAACAATGTAGCGCCAAAAACAAGTGCATAAGCATCAACCATCCATTGAAGATCCGTATTATCTGCTTTCAAATCTTTAGAAAGTTCAGGAAGTGCAACATTCAAAGTAACATTATTTAGTACTACAATAATCAAACTTAAACTCATTACTGCAAGTATTATCCAACGTCTTTCGTATGCTTCATCAAAACTATTTTCTTCTTTCGAATTCATCGTATGTAATCCCATGTATTGTATGTCCAATAATTTGCTGGACGCCAATCGGGTACCTTACGTGGAATATATTCTGAACCATGCTGATCATACTTGACTCTCTCATCATCATCAATTAAAACATGATAAGCTTCATTAATTTTTTTAAATTTCTCTTCGGCTGATTCTACGTCATCTGGATTCAAATCAGGATGAAATTGTTTTGCTAACTTCTTGTAAGCTTTCTTTATAGATTCTGAATCTGCATCCTCTTCAACACCTAAAATATCGTAATAATTCACTGTAAATCAATAGACTTGGCTATATCTAAGCAGCAGTCTGGCCACCATCAACTGTAATGATTGAACCTGTTGTCCATTCAGCTTCAGGACCGCAAAGATGCAATGCCATTGCAGCAATCTCCTCTGGTCTACCCATTCTTCCTATAGGCTGAACACGTTCTAACATTTTACGAGAAACATTACCTTTTGAAACTCTTTCAGCAACCATTGGAGTATCAACAACTGCAGGACAAATACAATTGACACGTATCTTTCCAGCTAAATCTAAAGCCATAGCCTTTGTTAGATTAACGACGCCTGCCTTAGATGCACAATAAGCAACTGCACCCCTCATTGATCTAAGACCCACTGTTGAAGAAATATTTAGAATTGAACTACCATTATTCATAAGTGGCAAAAAATTATTACTCATAAGAAACGGTCCTTTCAAATTGACATTTATTTGAAGGTCCCAATCTTCTTCAGTGGTATCAGTTATACTTCCGGGACGGATTAATCCTGCATTATTAACTAAAATATCCAATTTTTCATGCTCTTTGGAAAACCATTCTGTCATCGATTTGATACCTTTAGAATCGCTAACATCTAATTGATAAGATTCGCAACTTAGTTTCGATGCTGCCTCTGATAATTCTGATTCATTCCGGCTACAAATTATGACTTTAGCTCCTTCATTCGTAAAGCGTTCAGCTATACCATAACCAATACCTTTGGAACCACCAGTAACGATTGCAATTTTACCTTCAAGTAAACCAGACATTAGCGGCCTATTGATGGCAGACTAAAGTGTTTATCTTCTTCTGAAAGCAATTATTGCTATTGCACAAATAGATGCAAAGAAAGAAATTGAAGGAAGGAGTCCTTCGTCCTCATTGTTACTTTTGGGATCTTCTGTTTCATCTACAGGAACTATGCAAGCATCATCAACTGTATCCTTATTTTCATCAGTTATCTCTGTAGGGCAGAATCCAGATTGTTCTTTAGTCTCATTGTTATCTGAAGTTTCATTCTCATTAGATGAGGTTTCATTTGATTCATCATCATTGGTTTCATTGTCGTTAGATGATGTTTCATTTGATTCACCATCATTGGTTTCATTTTCAGCTTCACTTTCTCCAGCAATT
>JAAZXP010000051.1 GCA_014240055.1 Methanobacteriota archaeon
GAGATTAGAATAATATTCGTAAGCCTCTTTTGAACCAGCAGTAATTGCATCAGCCCATTTCAATGCATTTTGTTCATACTTATTTGAAATATTTTGAGCAGTTTCTTGAAATCCTAGAGGATTTGAAATCATGTCTTCGATTGCATTAATGTATGTATCTTGATCTTGAGCAGGGTCTGGTGCAAAATTCCCTTGCGTGTCCCATACATCGAATATTCGATATGTTCTTGTCTCTTCAGGGACAATTCTGTCGACTAGTCCATTCATTGCAGGGATGTCAATACACCCTACAGTCAAAAACAATGCAGCAATCATGAATGCCTTATTCACAAATTTTGGATTTAGACGGAGTAAATAAAAATATACATCAAAATTAGCTCAAAAGGCCTAAACCCCCCGCTCTTTCAGCGGTTGTGTCTGATTTAAGGCAGAAGTTATTGGAATTAGCCATGTCTGAGGCTGCTCAATATGGCGAAGCACGTAGTAAAAGTGTAATTGGTAAAGCGATGGGCACGCATCCCGAACTACGTTCTTCAGCCCAACAAGTGATGCAAGTAATAGATGAGGTAATCGATGAAGTCAATAAGATGGATTCAAAAGATTTAGAACTTTATAAACCTAAAAAGAAGAAAAAGCAAGAAAAGGCTAAACCTCGTGAGCTCCCGCCTCTCAATAAAACGGAAGAAGTAGTATTACGTTTTGCACCAGGGCCTAGCGGTCCTTTACATTTGGGACACACTCGAGCATTAGCTCTTAATAATTATTACAAAAAAAGATATGATGGCAAATTGGTATTACGTTTGGAAGACACCAATCCAAATGCAATTGATGAAAAAGCTTATGATTTGATTCAAGAAGATTTGAAATGGCTTGGTATTGAAGCTGATGAGGTAATAGTTCAATCTGATAGGATTGATATTTATTATGAAGATATACGAACAATAATATCGAATGGTGGTGCATATGTTACTAAATCAGATGCTGAAGAATGGCGAGAGCTCAAAAGGCAGAGTAAAGCCCATCCAGATAGAAATCGTAACCCTGAAGTCCAGATGAAAGAGTTTGATTCGCTCCTTGATGGAGACAATGGTATAGTTGTCATAAAAACGAATTTAGAAGATCCTAATCCAGCACTAAGAGATTTCGTGGCATTAAGAATTGTAGATTCTCCACATCCTTTACAAGGTGATAAGTATCGTTTATGGCCTCTTTACAATTTTGCAGTTGCAGTAGATGATTATAGATTAGGTATTACTCATGTTTTGAGAGGAAAAGATCATTTAAATAATACTGAAAAACAACGATGGATTTACAAATATTTAGATTGGGAGGAACCCGAATTTATACACTATGGTCTAGTTGCAATACCAAATACTAATCTCAAAACAAGTAAAATCAGAGAATCGATAACTAATGGAGAATTTACTGGATGGGATGATTGCCGTTTAGCTACAATCAAGGCTTTGGCCCGAAGAGGTTACTCTTCCGAAACTTTCCTAAAATATTGGGAAAATTCAGGTGTTAAAGAAGTTGATATTAAATTTTCATGGCAAAATTTTGATGCGTTGAACAAAGATTTAATTGATTCCAAAAGTAGACGATTATTCTTTGTCCCAAATCCAGTTGAATTCATACTGGAAACGGATAAAGACTTGCAGAAGGAAGCTCCTTGGCATCCAGACAATAAAGAACTTGGTAACAGGGAGGAAACAATTTCTTCAGGATCTAAAATATATTTACCTAGTAAAGATTTAGAATCATTGGTCGATGGTTCTGAAATTCGGTTAAAAAATCTTTGTAATGTAGTTATGAAAGACAAGATGTTATTATTTTCTGGGTTTGAACATAAGAAAGGAGTACCAATATTTCAATGGTGTTCCTCCAATCAATCAATAGAAGTTTGGTATCCAGACGGAGAAAGAGTTTTAGGTATTGTTGAAGATAATATATCTTTATTGGATAAACATGTAGTTCAATTTGAGAGGACTGGTTTTGTAAGATTGGAGGGAGACAAAGCGTTTTTCTTACACCGCTAATCATACTATAGCATGTCAGGGCATCACCATCATCATGATGTAGACGACGAAGAGTCGGAAAGTAAAACTCGTTTAGTAGTGGTTATTACTTTAGTAATGATGGTTATTGAGATATCTGCGGGATTATTTACTAAGTCCATGGGACTTTTAGCAGATGGGTGGCATATGGGGACTCATGCTGCAGCTTTAGGAATTACATTATATGCTTATTATTTTGCAAGAACTGAATCTAGAGTTAAGAATAGTAAAAATATAGTAATGGCATTAGGAGGTTTTGCTTCTTCAATTGTTTTAGGTATTGTAGCTCTCTACATAGGTTGGGAATCTTTTGGTAGGATATTAGAACCAGAAGAAATTCAATTTCAAGAAGCTATCTTAGTGGCAGTTA
The DNA here is from genome assembly GCA_014240055.1 of Methanobacteriota archaeon. Taxonomy (GTDB): domain Archaea; phylum Thermoplasmatota; class Poseidoniia; order MGIII; family CG-Epi1; genus CG-Epi1. The sequence continues at coordinate 2,425 of JAAZXP010000051.1, forward strand.
TAGGCTTGATTGTCAATTTAGTATGCGCTAATATTTTGGGCCTTGAGAATCATCACCATGGGCATGACCATTCACATGATCACGATCATTCGCATGAATCTTCGAAGAAAGAATCACAAGGAGGCTGGGATAATGCACTTTCTTCATACAAAGAGGATTGGAATTTACTACTAGGTAAATTTGATGCTTTTTTAACTAATCCAAATGATATTGTGGACTTAAATCGTCGAGGAGCTTATCTCCATGTTTTGGCAGATGCTTTGGTTTCAGTTATGGTAATTGTAGCTTTAATAATTGGTATGTTTAATCCTAATTTTACTGTTTTAGATCCGATTATTGGAATTATTGCAGGGGTAGTCATCGCACGTTGGGCAGTCGGTCTTTTGATTGAGAGTCGTAACCAGATTTTGGATATAGAGTAATGCGAATTCTTCATTTGAATAATCCTGCCCAGGTGGCTTCAAATTTAGTTAAGGCTCAAAGAGAATTAGGTATTGAGGCTAATTTAGCAGTTACGAGTACTAAAGGTTGGCACACAAATTTTGATTATAATCTTTCTGAGATTGATTCTAGTTCTTTACTCGGTAAGTTGGATATTGGTAAAAAACTCTATAATTTGGTAAAGGAATGTGATATCTTGCACTATCATGGTCAGGCTGTAAGTCAAGGTTACCGTGATTTAGTCATGTGGTCGGGAATTATGAAGAAACCGGTTATTCTTCATCATCATGGTTCTGAAATTAGGAATAAAAAGTACCCAATATTAGCGAATCATTTTGTAGTTCATAAATATGTTAGCACTCCTGATTTACTAGAATTTGTACCAGGTGCTGAGTGGTTGCCTAATCCGGTTGATTTAACAAATTTAAAATATTCAAAATCAGATAATCTAGGTCCATTGAAGATTTTGCATGCGCCAACTAGTAGAGAAGTAAAGAATACTAGTGCCGTAGAATATGCTATTTCACAAGTTAAAGATGAAGGTCTTGATATTCAATTTACACTTATTGAAAATATAAAACATTCAGAATTAGTTGAGCAGATATCAAAAAACGATTTAATTATTGATTGGGTAAATCCAGAATATGGGATTTATGGTGTATTTACAATTGAGTCCATGGCTCTAGGCAAGCCCGTAATTTGTACTCTAACAGATTCATTTTATAGTGAGTATGACTTACCAGTTGTCAGTGTTAATCCTATAAATTTAGCAAAGAAAATCACTGAATTATATAATAATCGTAAGTCTTTGATAGATATAGGAAAGACAAGTTATGATTTTGTTCAGTCACATCATAATCCGATTGCATCAGCAAAGAAAGTGATTGAAAGGTACAAGGCGGTATTGGATTAGTATGGCAAGTTCTCTTTATGTTCATAAAATATACAATCGGATAAAATCATTTCAAAATCCTTTTTCTAATCGTTACCAAATAGTTAATGATGAATCCAATCTTAGTTGTATTCCCTTTTTTATAATTGGTTCAGGACGTTCAGGAAACACACTTTTACGCTCTATTTTATCAGGCAATTCAGATATTTCAATACCTCCAGAATCATACCGTCTTCCTTTTGCTATCAAGAGATTTCATATTTCTAATAATAGAGATTGGAAAGAATTATTTCCAGAAGTCCTTGATGAGTTTAAAAATTGTAAAGAATTTTATACTTGGGATATTAATCTTCAAGAAGTACATAATAGATTAGATTCTATTGATGAATCTAAGAGAACACTTTCAAACATATTTGATGAATTGTATTGTACATATTCAGAAAAACACAATCCTGGTTCTAAATTATGGGGTGATAAAACTCCACTAAATACTCTGTATTTAGATTGGATTAGCAATGTATTCCCCCAATCCAAATTTATCCACATTATTAGAGATGGACGTGATGTAGTTAGCTCATATTTGGAAATGAAAAGATATTCTTCTGTTGATGAAGCATCCAAAAGATGGAACCATAGTATAAATTTTGCTCAAAGGTTTGGCTCAAAGATTGGTGATAACTATATGGAAATTAGATATGAGTCATTAGTCAATAAGCCGGAAGAAGTAATCATGGAAGTTTGTAATTTTTTAGACGTTGAATATGATGCTAAAATTTTAGACCATACTTCTCAGATTGATAAAATGGGCGACACAGACAAATCCCATCATTCAAATCTGTCAAAGCCAATAAGTTCAGAATCAGTTGGTAAATGGAAAAATAATCTTTCTGAAAATAGGCAGAAAAAAGTTACTAAATTATTGTATAACTCCTTACATCGTCTCGGATATATTGATTAATAAGGGCTCATCTGACAAATTGTGAATCCGAATCTCTTCATAGCTGGAGTTCCAAAAGCAGGAACTACTTCCTTATTCAGATATTTGGCATTACATCCTGAGGTTCATCCTTCAAATCCCAAAGAACCGGGTTATTTCCATCCTTTTAAGATAGAAGATCGGAAGAAAGACATTGAATTTTACAAAAAATGTTTTTCAGGTTATTCAGGTCAAAAGTATGCGATAGAAGCTACACCGGGATATTTTTATGGAGGTAAAGAAAGTGCAAAGGCAATCAATGATTTTTCTCCAGGTTCAAAGGTAATTTTGGTTTTACGTAACCCCGTTGATAGATTATTTTCATTTTATAAATATAAAAAGAGTCTTGGCCATATAAGTGGTAAACTTAATTTTGAAACATATCTGGATGAATGTAAAAAGATAGATTCTAATCAGTCTATTCAGAAGAAAAATTATGATTTTTGGGCAATGGTTGGAGGTAAATATCATTCGCTATTATTAGAGTGGCATAATATTTTTGGAGATAGGCTCCGAGTTTGTTTCTTTGATGATATGGTTAAAGATGAACCTAAATTCATTGCAGAAATATGTAAATGGTTAGAACTTGATAAAAGTCAAATAGATGATAATAAGACAAAAGTACAAAACAAATCAATGATTTACAGAAGTAAAGGATTACAGCGATTTGCAACTTCTTTTGATAACCGTTTGTCTGGAGTTTGGTATTATCTTCCTTGGTTGAAATGGCCGCTTAGTGGGCTTTATAATCTTGTTAATGCTAAACCAAATACTGAAAAGATATCAGATTCATTACGTAATGAGCTAGTAAATTATTACAGTTCTGATATTAGTAAGACATGTAATTTTCTAGAGGAAATGCACATAAAGAATATTCCTGAATGGATGATTAGATAATGACTAATTACGATGTTTTCAATGGAGACACAGATGGCATATTTGCTTGGCACCAACTGAGATTAGCACATCCTAGAGATTCAATCATTGTGACTGGCGTTAAACGTGACGTAAATCTAGTTGCTAGGGTGAATGCTGGTGAGGGGGATTTAGTTACTATACTGGATGTTTCTCATGCGAAGAATAGAAAAGATGTCCAAAGGATTCTTGATTCTGGAGCAATTGTTGAATATTTTGATCACCATGATCCTAAAGAATTGATTGTTCATGCGAATATTACTTATCATATCAATACTGAGCCTAATATTTCTACTGGATTGATTGTTAATTCACATGTAAATGGGAAAAATAATCTATGGTCGATTGCTACAGCCTTTGGTGATAATCACATAGACTTAGCTATGGGTATGGCTAAATCTGAAGATTTAAGTGATGAGCAAATTCAAATTTTGAAGCATATTGGTTTAGTAGTAAATTACAATAGTTATGGTCAGACAATTGATGATTTATTTTTTTCACCAGAAGTGATAGCTGAAGCAACTAGTGCATGTGGTACCGATGTTTTTCTATTTGCCGAGCAAGGTAATA
>JAAZXP010000052.1 GCA_014240055.1 Methanobacteriota archaeon
GTAATATGGGACGAACCAGAAACAATTGCATTAAATAAATGGGGAACTTTGGTAACCAAACGTATTGCAAATATGTGGTCAAAAAAAAGACGTGAAAAAAATATTGATAACTTAAAAAATAATTTAGATACTTCCAATTTCGTGGATAATTGGATAAAAATGGTGTCTACAACTCGTTTAACAGGACATTCAGCAGGTTTTTTTTCAGGATATACCTTACCTCCAAATCAGGCTGCAACTCAAAAAGGTCAACTACTAATAAATCAAAGATTAGACATATCACCACCCTACAAAGACACTAAATCTATAATTCTGAAAAAATCGAGAGCCTTACAACGTAACCTTACACCATCCATTGTCAAACAATTATTTGACATTGGTCAAAAAGCTATTTTTTCTTCAAAGGATTCTCAAGATACGTTTCATATACCAAATGAAAGTGTCAAATTAACGGTAACTTCACCTCCTTTTCTTAACATTGTTAGGTATGCAACTGATAATTGGTTAAGATGTTGGTTTAATTCTATAGATGCTGAACAAGTTGAGAAAAAGATAATATCTTCTCGAACAGTTCAGCAATGGTCCAAAACTATGTCTTTTGTTTTTGACGAATTATACCGAATAACTTCACCTGAGGGATGGGTTGCTTTTGAAGTTGGTGAAGTAAATAATGGAGAAATAAAATTAGATGAGTCTGTAGTTCCTTTAGGTTTAAATTCAGGTTTTGAGTGTGCTGGGATTATGATAAATTCTCAGGATTTTACAAAAACTTCTAACATATGGGGAATAAATAACATGAAAGGAGGGACAAACACTAACCGCATTGTTCTTTTTCACAAATCTAAATAAAGTAGTATCTTATCTAAATAATAATGCAAAAAGCATTAGTTCTGATAATCGCATTTATGATAACTCCTGCATTAAGTGGTTGTCTCCAACCTGAAGATAAACGAACTATTGTCGAAGAGCCTTCTATTTTTGATTTTGGACGTTTAAATCCATCAACTACTTGGTATCATTATGGCGGGACTCTTACACGACCTTATGCTGTCGATGCTACTAATATTACTGCACTTTCAGAGGCTAATATTTCAACTAATTTAATAGATAATAATATCCCTTATTTTACGAATGCTACGTATTATGGGACTGGTTTTGATACTTTTGAACCAACCATAGGCATAACTTCTTCAGGTACAATTTTGTTCACAAATCATAATGGTGCCGGAGACGGCACTCACATTATACGTTCTTTAGATCAGGGGCAAACCTGGGAGGATGTAGGCCCTTTTTTAGGAGGTGATGAAGGAGGTTCAGGTCAAACACCTAATTCTAATGACCCTTACATCTATGTAGATAAATTTACAGATAGAATTGTTAAGTTTGACATGCATGCACTTGCAGTAATTAATGTGGAATATTCAGACAATGATGGAGATAGTTGGAGTATTCCATATCCAACACACGGATATGTTGTGCCGCAAGATCACCAAACTATCGCTTCAATGCCGCATTCCAATGCAATTTCAGGAGAGGTAGTGTATGTTTATTGCATAAATACGGGTTCTGCAGCAGCAGGCCCCCAGTGCTCAAGATCTTTGGATGGTGGACAAACTTGGGATGCTCAAAGAGCTGGATATCCTATTGGAACTTCACAATGTTCGGGTCTTCACGCCCATCTTGCTGGGGGTTTGGATGGTAATATTTATCGTGGTAATCCTTCATGTTCAGGTCCGGCAGTTTATCGTTCAGTAGACGGAGGTTATACTTGGACTGAACATACAATTACTACTGAACTAGGAATGCATCCAGCTTTACAACATGCGCATGAAATTGCTACAGCAGTTGACGATGAAGGGAATCTTTATGCAACTTGGATTGCAGATGATTACATGATATGGTATTCTTATTCTCGGGATCAGGGAGATTCATGGAGTGAACCAATGATGATTGCAGCCCCTGGAGTTACTGAAACTGGTTTCCCAACAATATTTGCAGGTTCAGAAGGAAGAGTTGTAATCGGTTATATTGGAGAAGTTAATGATGTTGAAACTAATGCAACAAATAGTGGCTGGTCTGGTTATATGGCTATTATGACTGATGCTTTCGCAGAAAATCCTCTAATTACAAGTGTGTCTGTTAATGATCCAGATGATCCTTTAGACATCACTTCAGATTGTGGAGCAAGGCGTTGTGGAGGTTTTGGTGATTTTATCGATGTTGAATTGGATGATCAAGGGAGACCGTGGATTGCTCTTGCCCATAATACTGCAGGCTTTGATGAGGCTATAATTGGAACTCTTACAGAAGGGCCTTCACTTTATGGAGATTTAATGAATTTAGAAATGTTGCCTGCAGGCGGACCTACAACTCTTAAATTATAAAATATCTAGTTTTATAAACCCGAAACTGTGATTGTTTGAGGATGAACAAGTTAGTTTTTCTAATTCTAGCATTTTTAGTCACCCCTTCTTTTAGCGGATGCCTTGAACCAGAGGATAAGAGAACTGTAATTGAAGAACCAGGTTTGTTTGATTTTGATCGGGATATTCCAAAAACTACTTGGTATCATTATGCAGGAGGAATTAATGCACTTGATTCTAATGCTGTAGATCAAGCGAATATTACCGTTAATTTAACAGGGAACAACGCACCATATTGGTCACAGGGAAGTTATTATGGCATTGGAATGACTACATTTGAACCTACTATGGGAATTACATCCAATGATAATTTGTACATGTCAAGTTATGGCAATGGCCCTGAAGGGTCAACGGCTATTGTTCAATGCCCTGGCCTTATAGGAATGGAAGACTTATCAGATTATAGTTGTATGAATGTTTATGACCCACTTACTCCAGTTCCAAATAGCAATGATCCTTATGTGTATGTAGATAAATGGACGGATCGAATAATGAAATTTGATATGCACGCTTTGGCAGGCATGACTGTCGAATGGTCAGATGATGACGGAGAGTCATGGTCACCACCAACATTTGCTACATCATATTCAGTTCAGGACCACCAAACTATTGGTTCATCTCTTTATCCTGCTTTCGGACATCCAACTACATGGGTTTTCTGTGTTAATGGTAATTGGGCCGCCCCTCTTTGTTCAACCAGTTTTGACGGAGGATTAACATGGAGTCCTGAAGTACCAGGAGCTCCTATTGATTGCAATAGTGGTGGGTTGAGTGCACATATTGAAGGCGCTACAGATGGTAATTTTTATCGTGGTAACGTAGGTTGTAATGGTAGTGGCTATTCTATTTATCGAAGCACAGATGGAGGTTTTACTTGGACTGAGCATCCTCTTCCTACAGAAGAGTCAGGTACTGCCGATACATGGAATTTTGAAGAAGCTCAAGTTGCAATTGATGATGAGAATAATGTTCATGCTATGTGGATGGGCCTCGATAATATGCCATATTACGCATATTCACGTGATCAGGGTAATTCGTGGAGTGATGCAATGATGTTAGCACCTCCAATTGGGCTAGAGGGTACCGGTTTTCCAGTTGTTACTGCCGGTTCAGAAGGCCGTGTAGCTTTTGGGTATGTAGGTGATACAGGTAATCAAACTTGGAATGGTTACATGACTATTTTGACTGATGCTTTTTCAGATAATCCACTTTTTACTACCGTTCAAATTAATCAACCAGAAGACCCTATAGACAGTAGTGATGCTTATCCAATAGGTTGTGGATATGAGAGATGTGGAGGTTTAGGTGATTTTTTGGATATGGCTGTTGATCAGTATGGAAGGCCTTGGTTTAGCTTAGCAAATAATGATGCTGGAGAAATTGGAATCTTTGCAACAATTGCAGAAGGCCCTTCTCTCAGAGGTGATTTAATAGAATTGAATCCTATGCCGCTGGGTGGGAACCTCACTCTTTAGACAATTTCCATGAGAAAAGCAACAGAAGTATTCGGAAAATGGGCTGAAGAAGGTAAAGATAGAGGTATGGAAAAATCACATACTATACCTGTCGAAGAAATGATTAATTTTGCATTAAAAGAAAGATTGAATATTAATAAAAATTTCAGTTTTTTAGATTTGGGTTGTGGAAATGGTTGGGTTGTTCGTAATGTGGCAAAGAATGAATTATGCACTAGTGCCGTAGGTATAGATGGTGCTAGGCAAATGATCAATAATGCAGAATCAAGAGGTGGAGATACTGAATATATTGTCGCAAATATCAACTCTTATAATTCAACGGAAAAATATGACGTAATACATTCTATGGAAGTATTGTATTACTTAGAAAATCCATCTGAAGTAGTACGTAATATTTCAGATTCATGGTTAAATAAAGGTGGAAGATTGATTGTTGGAATAGATCATTATTATGAAAACATAGATTCACATTCTTGGCAAGAAAAAGTAGGTACTCGAATGCTCATGCTGAAAGAATCAGAATGGGTTCAGATTTTTGAAATGGCAGGATTGGGTGATGTTGAAAGCTGGCGCTCGAACAAACATACTGATTGGGCAGGTACCTTGGTTTTAACTGGTAAAAAATAATTTATTCAATTAAAGATATGTTTTACCGGGATTCTTTAGGGCTTCTCTAATATCCATTAACCCCTGTGTAGAATTGTCTGGTGTGGCTTTTTCCAAGTCAAAATATAATAATTCATCAATCCCTTCACATGGATTGTCCATTTCTTTTTGGCTAACTGGATCACTAGTTTCAAATAAAAACAAGACATACCAACGTTTCCTTTCATTATCGTCATGAGATTGACAACCAATAAGATGAATCTCTCTATCTGTAATTTCAAGTTCTTCAGTTAATATTCGATGTCCAGCCTCTTCAGGATGCTCACCAAATTTCATTGCAACTCCAGGTATGTAATATTTTCCAGCTGAATAGGTTCCAGAATCTGCGGCCACTTTTTCTACCAGAACATGACCTTTATCATTACGATTAATTAATTGAGCTTGTAGCATAATTAAATCTTCTGCCTTATAGTCTATTTCAGTTTGTTTTACAGCGTATGCTAAATTATTTTCAGATGACATACTGCATTATCTAAAGCAGTCTATTTTTAGTTAAACATATAATTAGGCTGAAGCTTCTATTAAGTCAATCTATTACCGAGTATGGATGAAGTCCAAGAACACTACCAGAATATAGCAAAATCAATCATACAAAGTTCAACACCAGAGATAAATTTGGATGAGATGTCTTCTGTGGATAATTTTGGAAGAGGTATGGATGCTTTTTCATTGTATTCTTCAGTTTATTTAGAAATTATTGCATATGAAGAAGATACTAGTAAGCAAGAACAAGCTGCAACACTTTTGGGTTCTTTTAATCATCATCATTTAGAATCTCAGAAGATTTTAATAAATTCGATTTATCAATCATTTTGCGGTAATTACAATATTGCTTATTCATTACTGCGTAGTTTTCTGGAATGCCATATGAGGGGTATTTTTCTCAACCAATTAGCCTTATCACAGCATGAATCTGGATTGTGGAAAGTATCTCTTTCATCTATTGTTCAAGAGAGTTATGGTGATTTGGTCGATCAATTAAAGAATTACAGAGCCAACAGAGAAAAAATTTTAGACAACTCTCAATTTTTAGACATGGTTTCCGGGATTCGGCAAGAATTAGGCTTTAGTGATTTAATTAAAGAATTGATATCATGGGAATTAACAAACCCTGAAAAGAATTATCATAATTTTAGGAACTACTCTCGCTACGGAAAATTATCAGGTTATGCTCATTCTGAAGAGAAAACACATGACATTTCTAGGTTAAAAAAATATTTTGGAAATGATGAGCAGAAAGCAATGATTAGCGAATCATTAGTTATTCCACAATTATCAAAGGAATATCTAAGTGATATGTGTTGTGTAGTAGATGCTTCAATGGTAGTAATGTTTAATTTTATTTCTAGAGTCTTAACATTTGATTTTTATTCAGGCTTTGATCAATTTATAATTGATTTAAAAGATGATAAAAGATTCACGAATTCTCATCTTAATTACTGTACGAAATGGATGTCTAGTTATTTAGAATAAATTAATTCAATTTATCTTCCAATTCAATGGTTAATTGTTCTAGTAATTCTTCCAGATTATCACTTTTCAAGGACATAACATTAGGTGTTATCCCCTCTACTCGAGCTTCGAACTCCCCTTCATTACGCAAAATTTCTATATCACAAAAGAACTCAGCCATAAATTCCCG
>JAAZXP010000053.1 GCA_014240055.1 Methanobacteriota archaeon
TATAGTTAAGAGAGAATGTAGCTCCAGCTTCACCGTTGGAATCTGAAACTGCATCTTCATCATTCCAAAGTTTTTCTAAATCTTTTAAAGCTTGGTGAGCAATTACAGGATCTGTAATTACATGGTTTGATCCTTTCTTTTTGAATTTATCTTTACCTACTGCATCTAAAACAGCTTTTGAACCTTTTCCAGAGGAAACTGTAACTGTTGGTGCTTGATAGAATCTTGGCGCTACTGCGCATTGCCATTTTGTGTGCGTACTTGCAACACCCATTTTTGCCTTGGCATAGATTAGTATTGCTTGCCCTTCAGCTAATTTAACGATAGGTACGTTTGCTTCAGGTATAATTAAAGAATCATCGCCGTTGACAGGTTCTAAATCTCCTGAATACACAGTACAAGGTCCTTGCTTGTGCAATGAATACATAATATCTGGTTGTTTGCTATCATCATTTATAGAATTACCAAAAGCTTCGACCGTTTTTTTGTCAGTGGGAATAGGTAACATTCCAAGTCTGTGGGCTATAATTTCATTAAACATGGCACTGATAGATTCATACTCTTTTTCATCTCCGCTCTCTTCATCTACATATGATCCTAATGATCCCATGTGAAAATCGATTTCGTGTAATGCTAAACAAGGAACCATAGAAACTAAAGATCTTCTTATAGAATTAACAAAAGAATAATCTACATCTTTAAATTCGACTTGCGCATAATAGTCATCCATTTTCAATACTTTGACTTTCATTATACTCTCCTTCCTCTACGTCCGCCTTTAGGTTTTCCACCATCATGCGGTATCGGTGTTACATCATCTATTCTAGTAATCATGATTCCAGCTCTTGCCAAAGTTCGAATTGCAGCTTGAGCACCAGGGCCAGGAGTTCCACTTCTTTTGCCGCCAGCTCCTCTTAGTTTAACATGTACGTTAACAATACCTCTCTCTTTCAAAGCTTCAGCTACTTGTCCAGCAGCTAGCATTGCTGCGTGAGGTCTAGCCTCTTCACGTTGTGAACGAACTACCATTCCGCCAGAGCACTTAGCAATAGTCTCAGCTCCAGTTGAATCCGTAGCAGTAATAATTATGTTATTATGTGATGCAAAAATATGTGCGATTGCCCATTTGTCCATTATTTCTTAACCTCCTCAGGTTTTTTCTCTTCTTTTTTAGTGTCAGATTCTTCGGACTTCTCTTTAGTTTCTTCACTGACAACTTCCTCAGTTTGTTCATCTTCTACGGGAGCTTTTGCACCTGGCCTAACAGGATGTAAATCACTGTTTAATGCTGAAGATGGTGAGTATATTATATTTTTTTCTTGCAAACGTGTAACAGTCATACCGGGAACTCGTGTCACTGAACCATCTACAGAGATATGTCCATGAACAATGAGCTGTCGAGCTTGTTTTACTGTTGATGATAATCCTTGTAGATAAACTTGGGTTTGTAATCTTCGATCCAATATATTTTCTGGGTTCATTCGTAACACGTCTTCTAGTGCAGAATCCTGTTCTAGCATACCTAATCGGTTCAATTTTGCTAGTAACAGTACTTTTTCTTTTTGAGCTTGAGTTTCGCTTGCCTTAGCAGTTAGCTTTCTAGCTTGCCTTCGCATTTCTCGAACTTTGGTATCTGCTCTCCAGATTTCTTTTTTATTTTTTAATCCATATTGATGCATTAAATTGGATTCTTGTTCCATTCTAACCTTTTGCCAAGGATGGGATGGAGTATTGTAGTGTTTACTAGGAAATTTTGGGTCGCCCATTTTTTATTCTAAGCTCCCTTCCTTTTACTTACACCCAATGCAAGGCCTTTACGACCGTTAGAGTATGTTCTCTGTCCTCTTACTTTGTGGCCAGAAGCATGTCTTATGCCCTTATAGGATTTCACTTTTTTCATGCGGTTAAGATCATCTTCGTGGGACATTTTCAAATCAATACTGACTGGATGAACGTCATCTCCAGTATCATAGTCTTTTTGCCTGTTAAGTAACCAATTTGGTACGTATTCGCTAATATTTCCAATAGCGTTTTCAATCTCTTCTACGTTCTTATCAGTTAGTTTACCTGCTAACATAGTGGAGTCCAATCCCAATTTCTGAAGTATTGCACTACTTGTTCTCTCACCAATACCTCGTATTGATGTTAGTGCATAAGCTACTTTTTGCTCACCAGAAACGTCTGAGTTGGCAATGCGAATTATGTATTTAAAATCGGGGTCTTCTGACATGTTAAATTCTTCGGAAAGGAATCCGGAGTTGGCGTCAGTCAGGCCCCCTATTTATATGCTTTTCTTGAAATAATCGTCATTTGTGTTCATGGGTAACTATTAATACAGCACAAATAAGTCACAATCAGTATGAAGAAGATATCATTACTTATGCTAATTATGCTTCTAGCAGTAAGTGCTTCAGGAGGATATGGTTATTATGAATATGTATATAATGCAGATGAAGAAGAGGATGAATCAGGTGATGAACCAGTCTCTTCAAGTGGTAGTAAGCCTATTGCACGAATAACTCCATCTAACCCTAAAATTCAGATTAATGAAACAGTTTCTTTTTCTGGTGCAGATTCAACAGACTCTGATAGTGATGACTTAACTTACTTGTGGTCTTTTGAAGATGATAGTAAACAATACGAAGGGGTAGAGATTGATCGTAATTATCCTGACAAAGGTGAATTCTTAGTTACATTAGTAGTTACAGATTCAACTGGTTTATCTGATGAAATTGAGACAACTGTTTTAGTCGTTGAAGATTATCATGATGAACAAAATGGTAATGTTAATGATAACAACGGTAATGAAGATATTGATATTCCTGTGAACAATGGAGTAATTAGCTTTCGTATTGAGTATTCATTACAATCTGCAAGTATAAGTCCTTTTGAAGAAGATGCAGTTACACTAAGATTAACGGATGCTGACGGAGTTATTGTTGATGAAGAAAACGGCGTAGGCGAAGGTGATGGAGCTTGGTCTTATACTACTGATGATTTAAGTTCCACTGGAAATTATGTATTTACTATTGAAAGTGAATCCGGAAGTATGGATTTTGACATTATTATTGATGTAAAATACTAATTCTTTTCAAGAACAAGAATATTCCTTGTGAGTGATTTATGGATGTACCATTGAAATCTGTAAATTTCATCGTAGTTAGGGTTTTTAACAAGTTCGGGATTGGATAGGGCCATTACTATTCGTTCCCCTTTTTTCATTGTTTTATTGAATAGATTCATAGATCGTTTCATTAATTCCGAAACCCCCTCTCCCTTTGTAGTTGTTGAGAGGCCATATGGTGGGTCTGTAACAACTGCTTTGAACTGATATTCTTTGCTCGACTCTATATCTCCTTCAACTACTTTAGCTTTTAATCCATAATGATCTAAATTTCCAATTGAATAATTCACCATTTTTCTTATGATATCAATTCCAATTGCATTAATCTTCATGTCCCTTGCTTCAATTAACATGCCACCAGTTCCACAAAATGGATCTATCATAGTTTCTCCTTCTGAACAATTGGCGAGATTTATCATAGATCTAGCAATTCTAGGATGGATACCTATCGGGGAAAAAAAAGGCCGGTTTTTGATATGATGCTTCAAACATCTTTTATAGTATGTTTCTAGAGTTTGATCCCAAATTGAAATAATAGTTTCAGTACCTGCATAATATAATATTTTAACCTCAGGACGTTCAAGTCTAGTTTTATTATGGTTTGGTATTTTTCTTCCTAATGTGGTTGCTACATCTTTTTCCGACATTGTCTTTTTAGAAATCTGACGTATTGCAAACGTGTTTTGACCAATGTCTATTTGTGGTATTTCATTTACAATATTTTCTAAGTTTCTTTCTTTATCCTTATAAAATATTTTAGAGACTCTCTTTGTCATTCCCAATCTCCTAACAACTTTTGATTTAATTACTTTTGAAACTTTTATGGCAATAATTGCATTCTCATCTAAAGTAATTGTAGGTTCATAATGCTCTGTAGATAGTAATTCTATTGCCTCAATTTTGCCTAGTTCAGTATTTTCCCCACCGAGTTCAAACAAATATTGATGTTTCATAAACCTCCAGTAAAAGTGTTTTATAATGTTGTATCCACATAGTATACTGTGGTAAAAGTGGTGAGGAGATTTCTTTCTCCAATTTATAAGGTCTATGAAAAACGGTTAGAGCGTCAAATCCGTAGTGGACCCGTTCCTCAACATTTGGCCGTGATAATGGATGGTAATCGAAGATATGCTGAAAGTTTAGGTTTGCTTCCTTTTGAGGGACATGTCAAAGGAAAGTCTACCTTAGAAAATTTGTCCGATTGGTCACAAAAACTAGGTATACATTATCTTACAGTCTATGCATTTTCATTGGAAAATTTCAATAGAAGTCAAGATGAGCTCGAACCTTTGATGGATTTGTTTGAGGAGTCTTTTAGGAATGCTGGTGACGATCCTAGAGTTCATACAAATGAGGTTCGAGTTAGAGCAATAGGCCATCGTGAACTTTTACCTGAAAAAGTGGTGAAAGCGATAGAATATGCAGAGGGAAAGACTAAAGATTATAAAAATTTCAATTATAATTTAGCTGTGGCCTACGGAGGCAGACAGGAATTAGTTCGTTCAATGAAAAATATTGGAAAGCGAATTAAGGATGGAGAAATAGATGTCGATGAAATTGATGCAGATTTAATCTCATCAAATTTGTATACTAGTGGTTTACCAGATCCCGATTTAATCTTGCGTACATCAGGTGAAGAAAGGATAAGTAATTTTTTATTATGGCAATTAGCTTACTCAGAATTATACTTTGCAGATGTTTTTTGGCCAGACATGCGTAAGATAGATTTTTTACGTGCAATTCGCTCATTTCAGCAGCGTAAAAGGCGTTTGGGACACTAACACACAATATTTAAGCAAGTGTCTAATGCACGGTGGATATGATAGAGCGTTATGCAAGACTCCCGATTGAGAGTCCAAGGCAAATTGTGGTCATTGTAGCGCTTTTGACACTAGTATTATCTCCATTCCTTCTCCAAGTTGAATTCGCAACAGATGTTGATGCTTTTCTTCCACAATCTTCAGAAGTTGAAACATATGATAAAATTAGTGAGGATTTTGGTAGTGATTCTAGTATTGTCAATCTTTATCTTACTTCCGCTAACGAACAAAATATTTTGACTATAAATAATTTGGAAGATATTCTAGATTTACACAATCAATGTTCTGAAATTGAGGGTGTGAAGGAGGTCTTATCGGTTGCCGACTTTTTTGATTCAGCCCTTAAAGACTCTGATATGTCATTAGCTAAAGTTAAACAATCTGACGATCCATGGCAGTTGGTCTATGATTCTATCTCTTCGGCAGGCGGTGGTAATTATTCATGGAATGAGGTTGATTTTGTTACAGATGTATTAGTAAATAAGGATTTGAATTTAGATCCCTTAATTATACAGTCTGGAGACTCCTTACGCTCAGCTCCCTTATCAAACTCGACAATAATAATGATTAATTTAGAGCCTGATTTGACGACTATACAAAAGAAGGAAGTTGGTCAAAAAATAAGATTATTATCTCAGATTCATAATACAGAATCAGGTAGTGAAGTCCATGCTGAAACTTTTTCGATTGATCTCTTGGCTTATGATGTTGATCAATCAACGCAAGAAACGAATATACGTATGGCAGTAGGCATGCTCGTAGTTACTACTATTTTGCTTTGGTTATCCTTTAGGCATTGGAGTTATGTTGTATTGCCATTAATTACTTTAATAATTTCAGTATTTTGGACATTTGCTTTTGCAGGTATGCTTGGAATAAAGTTAACTGCTTTAGCTGTTGCAGTAATTCCCTTAGTAGTTGGTCTCGGGATTGATTTTGCAGTACATATTAGTCGTAGATATCAAGAAGGTCTTAAAGCTGGAAATTCCGTCGAAGAGTCATTATTAGAGGCGCAAATGCATACAGGACAAGCACTTTCTTTAGCAATGATGACTACAGTTATTGCTCTGT
>JAAZXP010000054.1 GCA_014240055.1 Methanobacteriota archaeon
ATATTTAGACAATCGACAAATTCACCGTAAGCTACTATGGAATCATTATTTGTATCGCATTCAACAAAGTCGCGATAAAAGGTCCATTGTTCGGTGGGCCTCTCTTCTGTTTCATCTATCTGACTATTATCTTCATCTTCTACAGGATCGCTTGTGATCTCTATTTCTTCAGGTTCGACACATCCTGTAAATGGCACCAAAAGCAAACAAATTACCAACAAACATGCTTTGTTCATAGCGCGATATTGATTGTGTAGTATAAGAAGTAGATAGTTATTCAGGTTTTTTCAGCAAATATCGATAATAGTGCAAAGTTCCGGCCTTAAACGCTTCATAAACGGGCGTACCTTCAACTCCAGCAAAGGTTTCGAAGCTTTTCCGCATAGTTCTAGGTACTTTTTCACCAATTGCTTTGGTTTTAGCGTCATTTATGTCATTTAATGCCCTCAGAACTTCTTTTGTAATATCTTTTTTCGATATTATTTTTAATTTTGCACCTTCAAAGAAGGAATTTACTGATTTTATTGTTGGTTTATCTCTAAAATCAGTCCAACAAAAAAATCCACCTGGTTTCAAAACTCGATATACTTCGTTAACAAATTTTTCCATATTTCCATAACAATGTGAAGATTCAACATTGTATACAACATCAAAACTAGAATCAGGCATAGATAATGATTCAGCATTTTCTTCTTTGAAAGATAGGTTTTTTTGTGATGCATACCACTTGTTTGCAAGTTCAACAGCACTCTTTGAGAAATCAACAGCTACCAAAGATTTAGGTTTTGCATATTTTGCAATCCATGAAGCCCCTCCTCCTCTGCCTGATCCAACTTCTAAGACGTCTTTATTTGATAAATCAACATCTCTAATATTTTGGTGGTATAGTTGAATGAATAATCGATACGCTTCATCTTCCTCATCTAATTCAGGGCCATCATCGTCAATAAAACCATAATTCATAAAACGGAAATCTGAACGGCCATGGGCTTTTGCTAGTCTCTGATACCACCATTTCCACATCCAGTTTCTTGTTCTTCCTGGTGAAATCCGTAGTAGAGTTGCGAAAATTCGAGCCGGTATTCCCATTGCCATATTTTACCTACAATAAATTAGACAATTTTTCTTTAAGATTTTCTACGCCAAGACCTTGATGAAGAATTTGTTCTTCTTGTCCACAGTTTCCTGGTCTTGTAGTTCCCATGTAATCATAGTGTGGTTATAATCCTCTTTCGAGTAACCAAGTTCCGAATCTAATTCCCAATCCAGTTCTTGAATTCAAACTTTCAATAACCAAAACAAAAGGAGACTTTCCTATTTTTGCCATAACTTCTTCATCTACAGAATTCAAAGTTGGCTTATTTATCAAACCAATATTGATTCCTTTTTCTCTATATTCTTCGACAACATGCAAACATCGGTGGAGCATATCACCGTAAGAGACAATCCAGCCAGCATCTCCCTCTCGAATTATTTCATCGGTTCCAGGAATAAATTCATATCCTTTACCATAAAATGACTCTCCATTTTGATCTAAAATTAGTGGTGTTTTAGACCTATTGGAAAATATAAATCGAAGTCCATGGTCGTGAAAAACTCTCTTTACAACAGAATCCATTTGGTTTACATCAGCAGGAAAATACAATCCAGTTGAGCTTCCTTCTTCAACATAATTATCGGCAAAGAAGTTATTCAATCCAAAATGGCAGGTGTTATCAGACATATGATCAACACCAGCGTGCGAAAAGTGAGCAAGCACATTTGATTCATTTAATCTAGACATAGTAATTTCTGAAATTACCATTTCCATAAATGCTGAGAAAGTTGCAAATATTCCTAAATTACCTTCTTTAGAACCGAAACCGGCTGCTGCAAGATAGTTTCCTCTTTCATGAATTCCAGCACTTGTAAAACATTCAGGGAATTCCTTTCGTACTGCTGTAAGTCCAACCGAGCCTTCTAGATCAGAATCAAAAGCATGAACACCCTTACGTTCTTCTTCAGACATATCTTTCAAAATACTTGTTATTGAAGTTCCAAATTGTTTTCGACAAGCATCCTTCTCTCCACTTCCTTTAAACTCCATAACTGAAGCATTTTCTTGGCTGGATGCAACTTCTTCTAATAATTCGACAGCTTTTGTTTCATTTCGTTCTTTAAGATATTTAATTCCTACATCAAAAGGAATAACATCATGAAGCTGGCATTCACCTTCTAAATCAGGAATTCCAGGCCCCATAACTCTCTTACAAACGATTGCAACAGGTCCTGTAATTTTCAAGGATTTTACTATTGTTTTGTAAAGTTCTTCATAATTCTCACCATCGCAAGTGAAAACATTGAAACCTTGACCTTCAAGAGTTTTAGCAACATCAAATCCAGCCATATAGCTATTCGGATTTCCTGCAATCGTAACATTATTATCGTCTATAATCCATTTAACATTCAAATTATTTGCAACGGCCAATCTTGCAGCTTCAGCATTATTTCCTTCCATTTGGGCGCCATCAGATCCATACATGACAACAGCTTGGCCGGGATATGCCATTGCAACGCCGTTAACGTGCCCTGCAGCATGCCCTAACCTTCCTGTAGAGAAATCAATACAGTCCAGTAATTCAGGCTCAGGATGTCCTGCTAAACCAGATCCGTATTCGCGATAATGTAATAATTTTTCAGAATCCATTTTCCCTCTCAAAACGCCTCTAACATATTGGAGTGCAGATCGGTGTCCCGCTTCATCAAAAAATTCATCGTGTATTTGGGCTCCGCCATTACGTAAAAAATCAACAATCAATGCTTCAGGTACAATATCGTAAGGGCCTCCAGTGTGTCCGCCAAGTCCTTTTGCTCTTGCAAAAGCAGTAGTTGCAATTACAGCATTTCGTGTAATTTCAATATTATTATTGAGAATTTTAAGCTCATCACTAGTTAATTCATTATCTATTGACAGCTTCAAATCTACGTATTGACTAAAATCAATTGGAAAATCCATATGGCCTTATTCAGAAAGAGACCTTAAACGTTCGGGTTGATTAATCAGTTTTCAATGTAAGTACATCTGACTTGCCACCATCTATAATGGTAACAGTAGATACTGGGAAAGGTCTACCACAAGCTGCTCCTAGAACTGCATTATTTTCTTTGAAACTATGTACAGGAACATCACTTTCTCTTGCTGCATTAGCTGAATCTTCAGGGCAGTTTGAAGATAAAATTATAAGCTTTGCAGAACCTGCATTGATAGCTTTCTGAGATTCGTTTATACCCATACAAACTTTTCCAGTTTCAATTGCTAATCTTAGTGATTTGTTTAGATCCATCTATTTTCCTCCCTTGCCTTTCTTTTTAGGTTTATAGATTGCACTAACTGCACCAGTACCTAAGTGAACAGGCTGTCCAACAATAATATTCTCAGCAACACCAGTCAAAACATCAGATTCTCCAGTTAGACCTGCTTGTAGCAAGTGAGTAGAAGTAATTTCGAAAGCTGCCCTAGCCAAAACAGAAACCTTTGCTCCTGAAATACCGTGTCTACCAATAGCTTGTATTGCTCCAGTATTAGTCATAACATCAGCAACTAACAGATTGTGTCTGTGATCTACCAAAAGACCTTGTTCTGATAATGTTTTATGAAGTTCATCAACAATTGAAATTCTAGCAGCTTCTATACCAAGAACTTCAGCTACTTCATGTAATGAATTAGTGCTAGTTCTCACAGGATCAACACCAGGTACTTCTAAGATTGCTTTCAAGTCAGAGCCTTCAGTGAAAATAACGTATTCATTACCTTCTTTTCGTACAATTGCTCTTTGAATATCTCCGATACCATCAACCATCAAATGGCTAACTTTATCTTCAATTAAATACAGTTTTTTGAAAGAAACTTCTTCTTCTTCAAGTATGATAACTCCGCTTTCAATAGTAAATTTGGATTTTAGTCGCCCTCTTTTCTTAATTCTGGCAGCAAGTTCTTCTATTGGAAGACCTCGTTCTTTCAAAATTTTCTTATCAGGTTCTACCAATACTCTTAGATTAGTAATATCGGTGTTAATCTTTGCCAATTGACTAACTGATTTTGCTTCAATTTGACTTGCAATTTCCAATGCAGTTTTTTCACTTTTAGAGACATCAGGTTCCAAATAAACTTCCATAATTGGTGTTTTTGGAATTCTTCTTGCATCTACAATTTCAATTAAACGTGGCAATCCTAGAGTAACGTTCATTTCCGCAACACCGGCGTAGTGGAAAGTACGCATAGTCATCTGAGTTCCAGGCTCTCCAATTGACTGCGCAGCTATCACTCCAACAGCTTCCGTAGCATCAATCTCATTTTGATTATATTGAATAATAGATCCGTCAATAATTGTTTCCATATCTTTAGGTTTCAAAGAATGCTCAATACTTTTTTCAGCAATAAGTCTAGTAATAGACTGAGGTAATTTTTCTCCTCTTTTTTCAACTATATCTTTTATTTTGGTTTCAGTACTAACAATTTCGGTATAACGATCAGCAATCTCTTGGATTCCAGTTTTTGTTAGTTTACTAGTTTCAGCTTCTCTAGCTAATTCTTCAAGATAAACGGCAGGAAGTTCACTTCCAATTTTCAATGCAGATTTACGGTGTTTGTTTACCGTTTTAATGATTGCTCCGTCGTCTTTATCTTTAGAATCTTTCTTAGCTTTAGCTTTTTGAGGAACAGGTACTTGTAATTCAATAGCGGCAGCCTCAGCAGCTGCATCTCTGAATTTAGCTATCTTTGAAGCTGGACCTCCGGCATTCCTTAGTTCGTTATCAGTTGCAATAACTACCTGTGAAGCCTTGAAAATACCATACTTGTACAAACTTCGAGATACTTTATCACTTAATCCCATTTCTTTGTACATTTTGACTGCAATGAGTCTTTCTTCTTCAAATCGTAAACGTTCGCGATCCAAGTCTAAAGCATCTTCAACTTGAGTATAGTTTCTTGCAGATTTTACCTGAGTTCCATCCATCTTGCGGAATTCTTCAAGTCTAATAGTTCTAGGTAATTCAATTAATTGTTCAATTCTTAAAAAAGTTACATAAGGTTCTTCAGTATGTGCTGGTAACAATAATTTTTCTTCTTCAGGTACACCAGGTCTATCAAAAGATAGAACTTCACTAACCACAGATTGGTAACAGATCCCCCTTGTTTTCAAATAGACATAACCATTGAAAGGATATCTGAATTGTTTAGAATTTATAGGAAAAGCTACTCCTAATAGTACTTGACCTTTTTTAGAGATATGTGAAGCAACACCATCGATGGTGTATCCTTCTGGTAAAGACCATATAACTCCTAATTTCTTTTCAACTCTTCTGAGAGCTTGATCTGCAGTAATAGGTCCGTCACTAACATCACCTTCTTCGATTGCTTTGAGAACAATATCTTCTCTGTCAAGTATGGTATTCTTAGAGACGTCAATTAATTGTAGAATTTCTTTATAGTGAAAATCCTTTTTCAAGGTTTTTAGATCACTTTTCTTTAAAGTACCCAAAAGGTAACCTAAATCCACAACCTTCTCAGCCAAATTCGGCGATAGTCCACGTCTTTCTAGGGCCCTAATTGTATCTAATCTTGCCATTATTTCTCTCCTCTCTTTAGTTTACCAATAAGTCCATCAATATCGATTGCACTTCCAAATTTACTTCTGGTAGGGTCAATTGAATCTTCACCATATTTGAATTGAACAACAGTATTTGCAGTATTACGAACTGTACCGTCATATTTCACTCTAAGATCTTCCAAAGCATTGACTAAACGTCCAGGATCTTTCAGACTGGGATGTTTCAAGTGTGTGGAGTTGCATTCTTTGGAATAATAGTTATGTCTTATCACGCTTGGAAAATGGAAGGTATTCAGTTAGCAGATGGGGCAAATCAGCAATTATCTTCTTTACATCAAAGGCACGT
>JAAZXP010000055.1 GCA_014240055.1 Methanobacteriota archaeon
CCCTTTCAATCGCTAAAGAATTGGCGAGGCTAGGCTAGTGTTGGTTAAACTGGGGGATTGTGGATCCCTTGTCCCGGGTTCGACTCCCGGGCCTCGCCCCATTTCTTATATTGGTTAACTATTTAGGTAGTTAGAATGAAAATTACATTATACCAAAAACATCTAACTGGCAGACTAAAACATATGGTTATCGAAGTAAATGATAACCAAATTTTTACTGAATGGTGGACTTCGAAAGACGAAGAAGACGGTAAGAAGCAGGATACAAATGAAACAATCTCCGGTAAAAATAAAGGACGATCTAATGAAACTTCGGATAATGAACAAGCTATTTTGGAATTTGAAAGAAAAGTAAAAAAGAAAAAAGAAGAAGGATATGTCGAGAACAGAGAGGATGCAGTTATCGGTGAAATGGCAGTTGTTAGCTCAGTTTTAACTCAAGCTTTTGCCCCTTCTAAACCAATAAGTAAACTAAAAGAAAAAGACGACCCATATGATGGCAACTGGTTAGCCGAAAGAAAACATAATGGTTCTTGTATTCTACTACACAATACTGGAAATGAACAAATAGGATATACTCGAAGGATAAAACCAATAACTGAAATTTTATCTGTAGTTCCACAAATTAGAGATAATCTGAAACTTTTACCTGATGAATCCTTAGTAATTGGTGAACTAGTTGCGATTGATGAAAAAGGAATAGAAGATCCTAAAGTCCTTAAAGCTGTAACAACTGAAACTACAACTGAAGCAAAAGCCTTACAAAAATATAACTCACTAATTGATGAAGGATATCAATTTGACTACAAAGTTTTTGATGTTATTTTCTGGAATGGAGAAGACGTAACCGAATTACCATTCACCGAAAGATTAGAATTAACAAGTATTTTTGGAAAACGAGAAGTTAATCTCTTTAATGAGAAAATGGCAAATGAAGCTACTGAAGATGACTGGGAAGGGTTTATACTCCGAAGGCCTGAAGATGTGATTACATTCACTATGAATGGTAAGCCTAAACGAAAAGGATCATATAAATTCAAATTTATTGAAACCACAGATTGTATTGTTACAAAAGTTTGTCCCGGATCTGGTAAACATGAAGTTAGATTTGCAAGATTTAGATTAGCCCAGTATGAAAATAGTCCATTTTTTGATGAACCAGTCATAGTCGACTGTGGATGGGCTGGAGGTGGAAGACTTGGTGAAGAAAATATGGATATTATAACTGCAGATTTGATCAAAAAAGGATATGAACTGAAAAAAAGTAATCTCCAAGAAAAAGATTGGTTTGCCGTTGAACTAGAATACCAAAGCAGACAAAGTAGAAATGACAAAGGTCAACTTTGCTTTGAATTTCCAATTATTATTAGAACAAGAGAAGACAAATCTCTGAATGAATGTGAAGTTTAAAGATCGCTCACGAGAACTTCAGACTCTTCGCCTGTTTCTAAATCTTTAATCTTAACCATTTTACGAGCCCATTCTTCAGGTCCAACAAGAACTAAACGTCTGGCCCCTATGCGCTCAGCATGTTTGAAAGCCCACTTCATTTTTTTGTCTTCAAGAACTAAATCAACCATTCTTTGCGAATCACGCAACGATGTAGCTACCATAACAGCAATATCTCTTAACTCTGGAGACAATGGAATTACTATATCTTCAACACCACTCAATAATTCAGGCATTAAACCTTTTTCAGAAAGTAACTCCATAATTACCATATCTCCAAAACCAAAACCTGTTGCTGGTAAATCTTTACCGCCTAATGTGGAAAGAAGCTTATCATATCTACCTCCGCCACAAATTGCTCTAAACTTACCTTCTCTATCATGAACCTCAAAAACTGAACCAGTGTAGTAGGCAAGGCCTCTAACTATCGATGCATCAAATTCAACCCATTCAGACATGCCATAAGATTCTATAGCATCAAATAGAAAATTAAGTTCAGATACAGCAATACTATCACTTTCTAGAACCTTTTGTAAACCATTCATATTCTTAATTCCCAAAATTGATTGAATTGTTTTTATTGTGCTGGAATCATGACCTAAATCAGACAATTGTTCTTTGATTATATCAGAAGAAAGTTTATCCATTTTATCAACAATAATACATGTTTTAGCAAAATTATCACCTTTGATATCTAATGCACCCAAAACTTCCTCTAGAACTTTCCTATTACTAATACGGATAACTAAATCTTGAGCAGTTAAACCGACACCTTCAAAGAATATTACTAAAACCGATATTAATTCAGCATCTGCAGCTATTTCGGTAGTTCCCCATATATCTACATTCCATTGATAATGCTCTCTTCCTCTACCTTTTTGAGTTCTTTCATAACGCCAACATTGAGGAATTGAAAACCATTTGATAGGCATTGCCAAACCACCAGCTCGCGCCATTACCATACGTGCCAGTGAAGGAGTCATCTCAGGACGTAAAGCTACTTTTCGATCTCCTTTATCTTGAAAATTATATAATTGTTGAGTTATCTCTTCACCTTGCTTTCTTGTGTATAATTCTTCGTGCTCTAAAACTGGAGCATCATATTCTTCAAAACCATGTAAAAGAGCTGCATAAGTGAAGTTATCAAATAACCAATTACGCAATCTCATATCTTCTGGATAAAAATCCCGAGTGCCACGAACGCCTTGAGTCACACTATGTTATTGGAGGTAGAAGTTAAGTGCTTTGGGCAGGGACAAAGTTATAGAACTGCTGCGATAGGAGTTCAATGGGAACCTCTGAAAAAATTGATGAACTCGAGAAAAAACTCGGAAATATATCACGTGGAGACCCTAAAAGAATTGATAAACAACACAATGCTGGAAAGATGATTGCTCGAGAACGTGTTGTTGCACTATTAGATCCTGAATCTTTTATTGAATTAGATGCAATGGTAAAGCATAGAAATTCTAATTTTGGTTTAGACAAGAAAAGACCCGATGGTGATGGAGTCATAACTGGACATGGAACTATTAATGGTCGTACAGTCTATGTATTTGCTCAAGATTTTACCGTTTTTGGAGGTGCTCTTGGAGAAGCTCATGCTAAAAAAATATGTAAGGTTATGGATATGGCTGTGAAGACGGGATGTCCTATTATTGGGCTAAACGATTCAGGAGGTGCTCGTATTCAAGAGGGAGTTGTAAGCTTGGGAGGATATGCTGAAATATTTTACAGAAATGTAGCCTCGTCTGGAGTAATTCCACAATTTTCTTTAATCTTAGGGCCTTGTGCAGGAGGTGCAGTTTACAGTCCAGCCATGACTGATTTTACCTTAATGGTAAAGGATACAAGTCATATGTTCATAACTGGTCCTGATGTAATTAAAACTGTAACTCATGAAAATGTATCTTTCGAAGATTTAGGAGGGGCAATGACGCATAATTCTCTTTCCGGTGTGTCTCACTTAGCATGTGAATCTGAAGAAGATGCTTTTGATGCATTAAGAGAACTAATAAGCTACATTCCTCAAAATAATGCAGAAGGCGCTCCAATTGCTGATTATATCAAAGAAGAGAATAGTGAAATTAAAGAATTAGATGCGATTATTCCTAATAATTCTAACGAGCCTTATGATATGTGTGATGTTATCAATTTAGTTTTTGATGAAGATTTATTTGAATTACAACCTCACTGGGCTAAGAATATTATTACCGGTTTTACAAGATTGAGAGGACATCCAGTCGGAATTATAGCAAATCAACCTTTGGTTTTAGCAGGTTGTTTAGATATTAATGCATCAACTAAAGCTGCTCGTTTTGTACGATTTTGTGATGCATTTAACATTCCATTGGTAACCTTTGTGGACGTACCAGGCTTTCTTCCAGGCACTGAACAGGAACATGGAGGAATTATTAGACATGGTGCAAAATTATTATATGCTTTTTCTGAAGCGTCAGTTCCAAAGTTAACTGTTATTACAAGAAAAGCCTATGGAGGTGCGTATGACGTCATGTCTTCTAAACATATACGAGCTGATCTAAACGTAGCTTGGCCAACTGCAGAGATTGCAGTAATGGGATCTGAGGGCGCTGTAAACATAATATTTAGAAATGAAATTAAAGAAGCGGACGATCCTGAAAAAAAGCATAAAGAATTAACTGAAGAATACAAAGAAAAATTCGCATCACCGTACGTTGCCGCTGAAATGGGATATATTGACAGAGTAATTTTCCCAAGAGATACGAGAAAAGAACTATTGGTTGCTTTAGAGCGTTATGGAAATAAGAGAGAAGAACGGCCTAACCGTAAACACGGAAATATCCCGCTGTAAAATTTATTTATCGCACTCCAATGAAGCTCAATGAGTGATATATTAGAAGTTGGAAGCAAAGCACCTGATTTTACAGTCCCAAACCAAGATGGAAAATCAGTTAATTTAGATACTTTATCTGGTAAATGGGCTGTGATTTATTTTTATCCTAGAGATGATACTCCTGGATGTACCGTAGAAGCAAATGAATTTACCGAATTATATTCTAAATTTGAAGATAACAATGCAGTTGTAATCGGTGTAAGCCCTGATAATGAAGCTAAACACTGTAAATTTATTGATAAATACGAACTAAAGGTCGAACTTTTAGCAGATACAGAAAAGACCATGCTCTCTGATTATGGAGTCTGGCAAGAAAAATCAATGTATGGTAAAACATACATGGGTGTTGTAAGAACAACATATCTGATTAATCCTGATGGACAAATTTCTGAAGCTTGGCCTAAGGTAAAGGCTAAAGGTCACGCAGAAGCGGTTTTGAATAAACTTATTGATTTGAAAGGATAAAATCCTTACATCATACCGCCCATTCCACCCATACCACCCATTCCGCCCATATCAGGCATGGCTGGCATTCCTCCACCACCGTTTTCTTCAGGTATATCGCAAACTAAAGTTTCTGTGGTTAAAACCAGACCAGCTATTGAACCGGCGGCTTGAATGGCATTTCGTGTAACTTTTACAGGATCGACAACTCCTGCTTTCATCAAATCTTCATAAGTATTGGTTCTTGCATTAAATCCAAAATTACCTTTTCCTTCTCGAATCTTAGAAACTACTACTGAACCATCTTCACCTGCATTATCTGCAATTTGACGGGATGGTATGGCAAGTGCGTCTCTTACTATCTTAACACCAACAGACTCTTCATCAGATAATTTGCCAGCTAGTTTATCAAGTGATTCTGCAGCTCGAAGAAGTGCAACTCCTCCGCCAGCTACAACGCCTTCTGCCATTGCAGCTCTAGTAGCATTCAATGCATCATCTACACGTGCTTTCTTTTCTTTCATTTCAGTTTCAGTAGCTGCACCAATTTCTAGGATTGCAAGCGCTGTAGAAAAAGTAGGTCATGATGGTATTATAACCGTAGAAGAAGCTAAATCAATGGAAACTAGTCTCAAAGTTGTTGAAGGAATGGAATTCGATAAGGGATATGTTTCACCTTATATGATTACAGATCGTGAGAAGAGAGAATCTGTTTTAGAAAATCCTAAGATTTTATTTACAGATCATACAATTTCATCTGCACAAGATTTGATTCCAGCTCTAGAAGTAGCAGTTAAACAAAGTAAATCTCCTTTATTGATTGTTTCTAAAGATCTCGAAGGTGAAGCCTTAGCTACTTTAGTTCTGAATGTAGCTTCTAAAGTTGTTAAAGCATGTGCAGTTAAAGCTCCAGGTTTTGGAGATGAGCAAGGTGAACAACTTGAAGATTTAGCCATTCTAACCGGTGGTACTGTTATCATTAAAGATCAGGGTTCAGAGTTAAAAGATATCACAGAAATGCATCTTGGAACTGCTGAAAAAGTAATTATAGCTAAAAATAAAACAACTATAATTTCTGGTGGCGGAGAAAAGAA